>JAUHYK010000067.1 GCA_030426465.1 Alphaproteobacteria bacterium | reverse complement strand
GACGGGAGCATGGGCGCCCCCATCTTTGCGTAAATATTTGCTAAGTCGGTCCAGTCTTTGGTCATCAGAAGACAGATTTCCCGGGGCTATGGGGCTGGCGGCTGGCTCAATATGTGCAAGATTGGGGCCCATGGCGAGGATTGTTGTTTACACTAATCCATTGGACCGGATTTATATCCGGAATGCTGGCTGGCCTCCAGTCATCGGAACCTATCTTCTGTGTCTGGGACTGCGCGATCTTGTGTTGCGGGGGCACCGTTTCCGGATTGTCAAAGAGCCGAAACCGGTCGGCGCCGACCTCGCAATTTTGCATACAGACTGCACGATAGCAGGCGATGAGTATGTCGGGCTCGCCAATCATTTCGAGCATGCCATCAATTTTATGAAAGACATTTCCAAACGCAATGTGAGTAAGTCACTACTTGCGAAGACGGATGACTGGTCCGGACAGGTGATCGTAAAATCTGATCTCAATTACGGCGGCGCGGTGGAGGTGAGGCGCAACGAAGAAGCGCAAAAGCGTGGCTTGCCTGCGCCCTTTCCGGGTGCGGTCGTGAAGCCGTCATATGATATTTATGAGTCTTTAGGTGATGTGCCTGAAGCCGTCTGGGACGACCGCGCGTTTGTCGTTGAAAAATTTCTCCCGGAACGCGATCCAGACGGATATGCGCTGCGCACCTGGGTTTTCATGGGAGACAAGTGGAGTTGCATGCGCCATGTTGCAACCGAGCCAATCGTCAAGGCGCGCGGAATTGTCAAATCCGAGCGAATAGAGCCGACGCCTGAAATATTCGAAGAGCGCAAGCGGCTTGGGATGGATTTTGGCAAGTTTGACTATGTCGAATATGAGGGCCGGACTGTGCTGCTAGATGCCAACCGGACACCGGGCATTCCCAATATGCCGCGCCGCATCAGGCGGATCGAAGGCCGCAATATCGCCGATGGTGTCGAAGGCATATTGAAGCGCGGCTGATTGCGATTGGCGCTTGCCTGTAGCCCTGTTATCTAGGCTCAATGACCCGTTCTTTAAATCCCGTTTATTCCGCTCGTCCGCAATCCATCTTTCCAACCATGTCGCGGCTTGCGCGCGAACAGAACGCCATCAATCTCGGTCAGGGTTTTCCCGACCAGGATGGTCCTAACAAGATTCTTGAGATCGCGGCGCAAGCGATTATCGATGGCCCGAACCAATATGCGCCGGTCGAGGGGTTGCCGGAACTTCGCGAGGCGGTGGCTAGGGACAATAAGCGTTTTTACGGCCTTGATGTCGATCCGGACCGGGAAGTGCAGGTGACATCCGGCGCAACGGAGGCGCTTGCCGCTGCATTTCAGGGCTATCTGGAACCAGGTGACGAGGCGGTGTTGCTGGCGCCGTTTTATGAATGCTACGCGCCGCAGGTCGAAGCGGCTGGCGGGCGCGTCAAACTGGTGAACCTTGCTCCGCCTGAGTGGCGTCTTGAAGCGGCGGCGTTGGAAGCGGCGATTACACCTGAGACAAAACTGATTGTTATCAACACGCCACATAATCCGCTTGGAAAGATTATGAGCCGGGTTGAGCTGGAAATTATTGCTGATGCGGCGCGCCGACACGATCTTATCGTGATTTGCGACGAGGTTTATGAGCATCTCGTCTTTGACGGTCAGCCCCATATCCCGTTGATGTGCCTGCCCGGGATGAGGGAGCGTACGATCCGCATCGGTTCGGCGGGCAAGACTTTTTCTCTGACGGGCTTTCGGATTGGTTATGTGACAGGGTCGGCGCCGCTCATCACCGGTTTAATGAAGGCCCATCAGCATCTTTCCTATACGTCGCCTGGCCCGTTGCAAAAAGCGGTGGCGGCGGGGCTTGCGATGGAGGACGATTATTATGAACGCTTCGTTCGCGACATGCAGGCGAAGCGCGATCTGCTTGCGGAAGGGCTGAAGGCGGCGGGTTTTGATGTGCTTGCTTGCGAGGGCACTTATTTCCTGACGGTGGACATTCGTTCTGTGGGGCGGGATGACGACGCAGCGTTCTGCCGGGAAATCACCGAAAAAGCGAAAGTTGCGGCGGTGCCGATTTCTGCTTTCTATCACCCTTCACAATCAGGCGCGCCGCGAAACTATGCGCGCTTTTGCTTCTGCAAGCGGCCTGAGATATTGCGGGAAGCGTCGGCGCGGCTTGCGCGCTATTTCAAGTAGGAAGGTCAAGCATGATGAAAACGGGCCTATTCTGGATGCTTGCCGGCGCAGCGCTCCTCGGTGGTTGCGTCAAGACCGTCACAACCAGCGTCGGCGCGGCGGCGGGTGTGACGAAAGCTGCGGTGAAAACAACAGCGGGTGTTTCCGGCGATGTGGTTGAGGCCGCTTTTGAACCGCGCGATCATGATGACGATCCGCGTCCCTTTGACGACAGCCGCAACGCCATGGCTGATGTGAACGCCGCGCTCAATGCTGCGCAGGCCAGCGGCAAAAATGTGCTGCTCGTTCTTGGCGGCAATTGGTGTCACGACAGTCGCGGACTGGCGGCGAAATTTCAGCGCGACGAACTCGCGGCGGTCATCGCCGACGGCTATGAGCTTGTTTATGTGGATATCGGGTATCGCGACCGCAATCTCGATGTCGCGGCGCGTTTTGGCGTGATGGAGTTATTCGGCACGCCAACAGTGCTGATTGTGTCGTCTGAAAGCGAGCTTTTGAACCGCGAGAGTGTCCACGACTGGCGCACGGCCGATTCAAAACCCTATGAAGAAACCCTCAATTATTTCCGGCGTTACGCCGGCAACGGCGGAATGTGATGCTTGAGGTGAAAGCGGCGGCGGTGCAGGCGGCGCCGGTTTTATTCGATACGTCAGCGACCCTTGAAAAAGTTGAGGTGTTGGCGGCTAAAGCTGCTGAGAACGGTGCGAAGCTCATCGTTTTTCCTGAGGCTTATATTGGCGGCTATCCGAAGGGGAGCCATTTTGGCGCGCCGGTTGGCTCTCGCTCGGCTGAGGGCCGTAGTCTTTTTCGCCAATATTTTGACAGTGCGATTGAGGTTCCGGGACGAGAGACCGAACGGCTGGCCCGGCTCGCCGGCGCCATCAAGGCCGATCTGATTATTGGCGTTATTGAGCGTGCGCCAAAAAGCGAAGGCGGCGGCACGTTGTATTGCTCGGCGCTGGTTTTTTCTGCGGACGGAAAATTCTGCGGCCGGCGCAGAAAACTGATGCCGACGGCGGCGGAGCGCGTGATCTGGGGAAGCGGCGATGGCTCCACCCTCGACGCCTTCGATGTGCGTGCAGGACGAGTGGGCGCTGCAATCTGCTGGGAGAATTTCATGCCTATGCTGCGCATGAGTCAGTATGCGCAGGGGGTTGAGCTATATTGCGCGCCGACTGTTGATGACCGGGAAAGCTGGGCGGCGCTAATGCGTGTGGTCGCGCTCGAAGGGCGCTGCTTTGTCATTTCCGCTTGCCAATTCATGCGGCGGTCGGATGCGCCGCCGGATTTTCATCCCATACAGGGCGATTCGCCGGAAACGGTGTTGATCAATGGCGGCAGCCTGATCGTATCGCCGCTTGGCGATATTCTCGCCGGGCCGCTCCATGGTGAAGAAACGATTCTTTACGCCAATCTCGACCCGGCGGAAATCATAAAAGGCAAAATGGATTTCGACGTCGCCGGGCATTACGCCCGGCCGGATGTCTTCAATCTGCAGGTGAACCGAATGCGGCAATCACCGGTGAGCGACGCATAAGCCCCGCGTTCTTCCCGCTAGGCTTTACCCTGCTGTTCGGTCGTCCAGTATGAGACGCACGGGATTTTGGTTTTATCGCAGCGGTCAGCGTATTTCTTGGCGATCTCCGTGACCTCTTCGAGGAGACCTTCCTCAAGAGTGATGGGGTCAAGGCCAAGCCCAAGGAGCCGCTGATTTTCAACATTGAGCTCGTTTTCCGCATCTTCCTTGCGAGGATTGTTCACATATTCAATGCCGGCGCCGGTCTTTGACTCGATAAGCTTGGCGAGGTCGCGCACCCGGTGGGTCTCGGTCATCTGATTGAGGATGCGCACGCGCTCGCCATGCTGCGGCGGCGTTTCAATCGCCAGCTCAATACACTTCACCGTATCCTGAATATGGATGAAGGCCCGGGTCTGGCCGCCCGTGCCGTGCACGGTCATGGGGAAGCCGACCGCGGCCTGCATCAGGAAGCGGTTCAACACCGTGCCGTAATCGCCGTCATAGTCGAAGCGGTTGATCAGGCGCTCGTCCTTCTTGGTTTCTTCCGTTTGCGTGCCCCAGACAATGCCCTGATGAAGATCGGTGATCTTGAGGCCGTCATTCTTATTGTAGAACGCAAAGAGGAGCTGATCCTGGGTCTTGGTCATGTGATAGATCGAGCCCGGATTGGCCGGATACAAAATCTCCTGGCGGATCTCCTCGCCCGAATCGGTTTCGATCTTGATGGGGAGATAACCTTCGGGAATCTTCATCCCCGCCGTGCCATAACCGTAAACGCCCATGGTGCCCAAATGAACCAGATGTGCGTCGACGCCCGACTCGACAATCGCGGCGAGCACATTGTTGGTGGCGTTCAGATTGTTATCGACCGTATAGCGCTTGTGATAAGACGACTTCATGGAATAGGGCGCGGCGCGCTGTTCCGCGAAGTGCACGATTGCGTCAGGCTCGAAATCCTTGATCAGGTTCATCAGCCGCGAATAGTTTTTCGCCGCGTCGATATTTTCAAACAGGATGCGCCGGCCGGAGACCTCTTCCCATGCTTTCAGGCGGGTCGAGACCGGTTGGATCGGGGTCAGACTTTCGACCTCAAGCTCAATGTCGATCTTGCGGCGAGAGAGATTGTCCACAATCACCACATCATGGCCCAAATTTGACAGATGCAGCGCCGTCGGCCAGCCGCAAAATCCATCGCCCCCAATCACCAGGATCTTCATATCGCTTCCTACTCGTCTAAATTTCAATCGTAAGGTCTTCACCCATGGCCGCGCCGGAACCGTAAATGTCCACCTGCATCAAGGGGGCCGCGCCGCCGTTCACGCCGTCATAGAGCCCCCCATGCTAAGGGGCAAGACTATGTCCGATCGCCCGCCGTTGCACCCGGCCCGATCCCCGGCTAGCCTTTGGTGCATTGCGGAAAAGGCACGGGTGGCGCGCCCGGGCGAGGGGCAAAGGAAAAAACGTCCTTGGTTGATGTCGAAGACAGGCTGGGCGCGCTTAACGCGCTATATGAGGGCAGAAGCGCCGCGGCGATCATCGACCATGCTGTCCATGAGGCGTTCTCCGGCCGGATCGCCTTCGTCTCATCTTTCGGAGCCGAATCGGCCGTGCTCTTGCACCTGATGGCCTCGGTCGACCCCTCAGTCCCGGTCCTGTTCCTCGACACCAACAAGCTCTTTGGCGAGACGGTGCGCTACCGCTCGCGGCTGCAACACCAGTTTGGGCTGGAAGATGTGCGGGTCATCGGTCCCAGAAAGGCCGATCTTGAACGTGAAGACCCCCAGGGCACGCTATCCATGCGCGATCCCGATGAATGCTGCCGGTTGCGCAAGGGCGAGCCCTTGAGCCGTGCCCTTAACGGTTTTGACTGCTGGGCCACAGGCCGCAAGCGTCATCAGACCGATTTCCGCAAGGAGATGGACGTCATCGAACATGACGGCGACGCGTATAAACTCAATCCGCTCGCCGCATGGACGCGCGCTGATATCAAGGAATATTTTTCAGCCCACAAACTGCCCGAGCATCCTCTGGTGCGGCAGGGATATTTCTCCATCGGCTGCATGCCCTGCACGTCAAAAGTCGAGGACGAAAATGACGCCCGCGCCGGACGGTGGGCGGGACAGGCGAAAACCGAATGCGGCATTCACACGCCCAAAAAATAAAGCCTACTCAGCGGCAAGGCGTAAGAGATATTGTCCGTACTGATTTTTCTTCAGTGGCTCGGCGAGCGTTCTTAGTTGGTCGCGATCGATGAAGCCGGAACGATAGGCGATCTCTTCCGGGCAGGACACTTTGAGGCCCTGGCGGGTCTCAATGGTCTGAACGAAATGCGCCGCTTCCAGAAGCGATTCATGGGTGCCTGTGTCTAGCCAGGCGAAACCGCGGCCGAGCATTTGAACGCGAAGCTCACCGTCATTCATATACATTTCGTTGAGCGTTGTAATTTCCAGCTCACCGCGATGGGAAGGCTTCACGGCTTTGGCGCGCTCAACGACGGTCTCGTCATAGAAATACAGGCCGGTCGCAGCGTAGTTTGATTTTGGTTTCGCCGGTTTCTCCTCAATGGATATAGCGCTCCCATTCTCGTCGAATTCAACCACGCCATAGCGTTCCGGATCAGTCACCTGATAGGCGAAAATCTCCGCGCCTTTTTCCAGCGATGCGGCGGCGCGCAGTTGTTTCGTCAGGCCCTGTCCGTAGAAAATATTATCGCCGAGTACGAGCGCGCATTTATCGCCAGCGATAAACTCCTCGCCAATGATAAACGCCTGAGCGAGACCGTCCGGCGAGGGCTGAACGGCGTAGCTTATCTTGATGCCCCATTCCGAACCGTCGCCAAGTAGCCGCTCGAAAGCCGGGCTGTCTTCGGGCGTTGTAATGATGAGGATGTCGCGGATGCCCGCAAGCATCAACACGCTCAATGGATAATAAACCATCGGTTTGTCGTAAACGGGCGTCAGCTGTTTGGAGACGCCTTTGGTCACCGGGTAAAGCCGAGTGCCTGATCCGCCGGCGAGAATGATCCCCTTCATTGCGCTTGTCCTTCTTTTTCCAATACAGCGAGGACCCGGCGCAGCTCTGTGCGCCAGTCCGGCTGGGCGACCCCGAAATCGCGCTCCACTTTCGCACAGTCAAGCACAGTGTGGAGCGGGCGTTTCGCCGGGGTTGGATAGTCTTCGGTTTTTATGTGTGAAACCTTTACGGAAAGGCCGGTGACCTCGAAAATTTTCTCGGCGAAAGCAGCCCAGCTCACTGCCGGAGCGCCCTGAAAGTGGTAGAGGCCTGCGCCTGGCGCGCCGCGGTGTTTTTTGCCGGCGATGGTGATGATCGCGCGGGCGATGTCTGCCGCGGCGGTCGGGCCGCCAATCTGGTCGGCGACGATGGTGAGCGCATCCCGCTCGGCGCCGAGGCGAAGCATGGTTTTGACAAAGTTACCGCCATATTCGGAGAACACCCAGGAGGTGCGCAGAATGATACCGCCGGGCAGAACGTTCATGACGGCGCTTTCGCCATCGGTCTTCGTACGGCCGTAAACATTCAACGGATTTATGGCGGTGTTTTCATCAAGGCGCGCTTCAACGGCGCCGTCAAAAACATAATCCGTCGAAATGTGGATGAAAGGAACGTTTAGTTCAGCGGCGGCGGCGGCCATTTCCGCAGGCGCTTCCATGTTGAGACGTCGCGCTGCCGCTTCATCACTTTCGGCCTTGTCAACGGCGGTGTAAGCCGACGCGTTGACGATAATCTCAGGATTGTTTGCGGCGATTGCATCGCGCGCCGCGCCTGCTTGCATCAGGTCGGCGCCGTCGCGGCCAAGGGCGATGATGTCTTCGCCGCCGATGTCTTGCAACGCCCGGGCGACTTGTCCGTTTTTGCCGAAAACCAGCATGCGCATGGCGCGTCTCGTCCCCTTGGTCGTTGTTGTCTGAAGATGCCGGTCAGGCGCTTTGCTTTAAACCCGATTTCAGGCCCTGGCGTTTGGCGACATCGAAACCGTCCTGGCGGATCTTTTCCCACCAGTCGCGATTTCCGAGATACCACTTCACCGTGTCGCGCATGCCTTCCTCAATCGTGTGCGCCGGCGTCCAGCCAAGTTCGCGCTCGATCTTGTCGCAATTGATAGCGTAACGGTGATCGTGCCCGGGGCGGTCGGTGACGAACTTGATAAGTCCCTTATGCGGCGCATGAGGAGATGCTTTCAACTCCTCATCAAGGACGTCGCAGATCATGTGAACGAGATCGAGATTGGTGCGCTCTGCTCGCCCGCCGATATTGTAAGTCTCACCAGGCTTGCCTTCACGCGCGGCGAGAAGAAGCGCTTCGGCGTGATCTTCGACATGAAGCCAGTCGCGAATATTGTCGCCCTTGCCATAAATCGGAATGTCGCGGCCTTCGAGTGCGGCGATGATCACAACGGGAATAAGTTTTTCCGGAAACTGATACGGCCCGTAATTGTTCGAGCAGTTGGTGACGATTACGGGGAGGCCAAAGGTTTCGCGCCAGGCCCGTGCAAGCATGTCGGAGGAGGCTTTTGCGGCGGAGTAGGGTGAGTTGGGCTGGTAGGGCGATGTTTCCGTGAACTCGCCTGTTGGCCCTAATGATCCGTACACTTCGTCTGTTGAAATATGGTGGAAACGGAAATCCTTCGGCGCACCGCCGTCCGCCCTGTAGCCGCGCGCGGCTTCCAGCAGGCTGTAAGTTCCGACGATGTTGGTCTGGATGAAGGCGCCGGGTCCATCGATGGAGCGGTCCACATGGGTCTCGGCCGCAAGGTTCATGACCGCGTCCGGCTTGAACTCGTTCATCAGCTTCGCCATGGCGGCGAAATCGCAGATGTCTTCCTGCGCAAACTGATAACGCGGATTGTCGGCGACCATGGCGACGTTTTCGGGATTTGCGGCATAGGTGAGCTTGTCCACATTCAGGACATCGTCGCCCCTCTCGATCGCGCGGCGGACAACCGCCGATCCGATAAAGCCGGCGCCGCCGGTAACCATAAGCCTCATGGCCGTCACTCCTTGTCGTTCTCAGCCAGATAATATCCTCGCGTTGCAGCAAGAATTACGCCGCAACATTCCCGCGATGGGTGTCTAACACACGCCGGCCGTCTTTGTAGCAGCCCGAAGGCAAATCGGGGTTAATCCGAAGGAAAGAAGTGGTGGGCGCACGTGGTTTCGAACCACGGACCTCTACCATGTCAACGCATGAAAAACCTAGCGAAGACAAATAGTTAGCTGTGCAATTGGAGGCTACTGAGCGCATTGAAAACAAGGAGATAGCAACACATGCGCGCCAATTGCGAGCCAGTCCCCGGCTCAAACAGGGACACAAAAGAAAACCCGGCGGAGGCGACCGCCGGGCTCTCGGAAAATTCTGATCAGGCCGATATGATTACCGGCAAGGAGTTTGTTGCCGCAATCCGGGTTATTTTGCAAGCCCGGTCCATCGCCGAAAACGTCTACGATTACTCCCGGATCGTCGGCAAAGGACGGCCCCTCGAAGACTTCGATGAGCATGAATTGAAATACGCCAAACGCTTCTTGCGCGAGGCGGAGATCATGTATCGCGAAATGTATCGCGGGCAAGTCCGGGTCGATTTTAAGAAGATCATTGGCGTCAAGAAAATCGACTTTGAGGACGCCGTGCTGACCCTCCAAGAGTTCTTTGGGGGTGAGTAGATGAGCACCCTAGACGAACCTGGGTTCGGTCTGGTGCGCAAATCTGAGCTGGACCTGATCAAAACACTGAAACCTCGGGCAAGGCCACGCGCCATCGCCGTAATGGTAGCTATTCGATCAATTCTGCAAAGGCGCGTGGAAGGCGCATTTAGCGACCGTGATTTCCGAGAGTTCGGGCTTGCGCGCGAGGCGGCTGCAGGGGGGCTTGTCGACTGCATCAGCCTAGGATTGTTGGAAATCATATCGAAGGGAACGCTAACCGGGCGGGGTCACAAGACCAAATACCGGATTGTCCATTCGAAGGCATCATCGGGAAAAACGGCCGGGAAACCAGCCAATAATGGTACGAAAACCCGGCCGTTTGTTGAGGAAACGGCCGGGAAACCAGCCTCGAACGGCCGGGAAACCAAGCCATTTAACAAAAAAACGGCCGGGAAACCCGACACTACTAAGGATACTCCTGCTCCTGCGGAGCAGGAGCAAGGAGCAGGAGTATCCTCTAATTTCGAAGCTGAGGCTGAGCATCAAGCTCGGATGGAGGCTCAAAAGGACCGTGCCCGCAGGATCGAGCGAAGCGCCAAACGAATCGGGTGGACCGATATGGCGCTCATTCGAAAGGCTGGCGGACCATCGGCTGCAGATTTTCTGTGCCGGAAGCTCGAAAGCGGCCAGTTCACCGAACAGCAATTTAGGGCGCGACTCGTGGAGGGCGATGAAAGGGCTTTGGATAGGGAGCCCGTTGGGCCGGCAGTGCTAGCAATTGCTATTGGGGACGCGTTCTGATGACCAAGCGACCTCCCTCGTTTCGACTGCAGCGCTTCGGCAAGACATACACGCGGCCTGAAGCTGACCGCCCCAGCGCATCAAAGCGCGGGTATGACCGCAAATGGCGGAGGATCCGCGCCGCCTTCCTCAAGGCACACCCGCGCTGCGGATGCGGAGCGCCGGCGACTGAGGTCGATCACATTCTCGCACTGCGAAAGGGTGGAACGAATGCCTGGTCTAACCTGCAGCCGATGTGCAAGCCATGCCATGCGCGCAAGACGGTTGAGGTCGATGGCGCGCTCGGCCGTGTGGAAAAATCGCTGGGGACTATGAAGCGTAGACCCATACCCTAATACTTTTCATAATTCCACAGAATTCATGTTTGAGAGGATCAGATGAACGAACAGAGAAACAGGTTTTGGTTAGCCGTTTCAACTGCGCTGTTTTCGATGGTTGGATCATTCATCGCCGCGACCGTTCTTTTTTTGAGACTAGGTGACACCCTCCTTGCAATCGTCTGCTTCCTCGTCGCGCTTTTAGCTCTCGCCGGTGCCGTCGTTTCTGCGCGTAAAAGCATTGGCATAAGTGATGAGCGTTGGACGCTTGATGAAGCTCTATTCTATTTCGTGATGGACCGTGTTCCGGAGTTCGACGACCATCATTACGAGGATGTCAGCGCATATTTTGCGAATTGGTCTGAGCGTGTTCCGGAAGAAGCACAGATGTTGAAGGATAAAGATCGTTATGCCAGACGCATTTTCGACGCAGCGCGACGCAGCATAATTCGCATAGATGGCATTCAAACAGGCCACGGTTCTGACGGCGATTCCAGGCGAATCCACCCAAGCTACTTTATGCGAGAAGACACAGGGCATCATGCAGGCAATTACATAACCTATAACCGCGCTGCGCAATCCGGTGCTCATAACGGATTTCGAGATGTGCTTCTTTATAAGGATGAGATTGTCGCCTTAAAACGAAGAAGCTACGGCAAAAGCGCAAAACGATCGCCGACGCGGGAGCGTGACAATGGCGCGCAATAGAACCCCCTCAAACATCCTTGAACTGCGCGGAGCGTTCGAGAAAAACCCGCAGCGCCGGCGCGAGGAGCCCAAGGTCGAAAACGAACTAGGTCCGCCCCCGGATCATTTCGACGACGACCGCAAGGCCGCGTGGGCTGAAGTCGCTGACATGGCGCCGGAAGGCGTGCTGACAAAATCCGACCGCCTTGCCGTCGAAATGCTCGCCGATTTGCTGGTGCGTTATCGGGCCTCGATGAAGCCCGGTGGTGAAAAATTCACCAGCGCCGACCGGCGCGACATGCTCGCGGTGCTGGCCCGTTTCGGCATGACGTCCGCCGACCGGACTCGGGTCGCCGCGCCGAAGGAAAGAGAAGAAACCGGCGACCTCTTCGACTTCCTCGCGGCGTCGGGCGGGGCCGCATGACGCCAGAGGAAGCGATACCCCATTATCGGCGGATCGCCGTCGCCTATGCTGAGGCGGTGACCGCCGGCGAGATCACGGCCTCGCAATGGGTGCGGCTCGCCGCGAAGCGTTTCCTCGACGACCTCGACCGCGAAAGCGACCCGGCTTTCCGGTTCCGTTTTGACGATTTGCGCGCGTTCCGCGCCTGCGCCTTCATCGAATCCATGCCGCATGTCAAAGGCTCCTGGGCGGCGAAGAAACAGCGCCTGAAGCTATCGCCATGGCAAATCTGGGCCACGGCCTCAATCTTCGGATGGGTCGCGAAACACAGCGGCAAGCGCCGTTATCGGCGCGTCTTGATTCTGGTGCCCCGCAAGAACGGGAAAAGCGCCTGGGCGGCGGCCATAGGCCTCTACATGCTTGCGGCGGATGGCGAGCACGGCGCCGAAATCTACGCCGGCGCGACCTCCGAAAAACAGGCGATGGAGGTTTTCCGGCCGGCGCGCCAGATGGCGCTGAAAACGCCGCGGCTGATCGATCGCTTCGGGCTCGATGTGGGCGCCAAATCCATTGTCAGCACCGAAACCGGCTCGCGTTTTGAACCCGTTGTCGGCAAGCCCGGCGACGGCGCGTCGCCATCCTGCGCCATCATCGACGAATATCACGAACACGAAACCGACATCCTGGTCGAAACCATGCGCACGGGGCAGGGCGCGCGCGACGAGCCGATCCTGCTGATGATCACAACCGCCGGCGACAATGTGGCCGGGCCTTGCTACGCGGCGATGCTGGATGCGCAAGCGGTTCTGCAGGGCAACGCGACTGACGATGCGTTGTTCGCCGCGCTCTACGGCCTCGACGAAGGCGACGACTGGACCAGCGACGCCGCGCTGATCAAGGCAAATCCGAATTACGGCGTTTCCGTTTCGGCGGAATTCCTGCAACAGGAGCGTGACGATGCGCTCGCCAATGCGCGCCGCCAGGCGGTGTTCAAAACTAAGCATCTCAATCAATGGGTTGGCGCGCGCTCGGCATTTTTCAACATGGAAAACTGGCGCCGCTGCGCCGACAAAACCCTGAAAATCGAAAATTTCGAACGGGCGCCGGTCTATATCGGCCTCGATCTCGCCTCGAAACAGGACATCACCGCCGCCGTGCTGCTGTTCCCGTTCGATGATCGCTACGCGGTGTTCGGGCGCTATTACCTGCCCGAATCGGCGCTCACGGGCCGTAATCGCGAACGCTATGCGGAGCTGCACCGGCTCCGCCGCCTTATCATTGCGGGCGATTCCATGATCGATCAGGACCGGGTGGAGGAGGATCTGCGCCAAGACATGGAGCGGTTTGACGTGCGCGGCCTCGCTTTCGATCCGTGGAACGCCGGCGCCATGATCGCTAGGCTGCAGGCCGCCGGCGCGCCCTGCGTCGAGTTTCGCGAGACGACGCAAAACGTCTCCATGCCGATGAAGACGCTGGCGGGCCTCGTCGATGAACGCCGCATCTCCCATGACGGCGATCCGGCGCTTGCCTGGATGCTCGGCAATGTCGTTACCCGCGAGGACGCCAGCGGCAATGTCCGCGCCGTGAAGGCCCAGCCCGAATCAAAAATCGACGCCGCCGACGCGCTGATCGCCGCCATGGCGCTCATGCTGAACGATGAAGCCGCCGGCATTGGCCGCGAACCGATGATATTTTTGGCGGGGTGAACGAAATTCCATCCTTGGGCGCGCCGCCGACTATCGTCAAACCGGCAATTGTCCCAAGATATTCGGGACAAGAGCTTGTTTGAGGGAGAAGTTCGAATGGATGAAGATCTAAGGCTCCAAGTCGCAAAATTGACGGAAGCTACTGAAAAACAAAACGAATTGCAGTCGGAGACTAATGAGCTTTTGCGAGCCCTAGTCGACACGTTAAGGGCGACCGCTCAAGAAATCGCCGACTGGCGGGAGGCTATGGATTAGGGTTGTGTGTAAAACACATAACGGCTTGCCCTAAGCTTCGTTTTGTGTAATACACAGAACGAAGCTTAGGATTCGTGACATGGCTACCCTTCCGGCTCTTGTTAAGGCCATTACCGAGGTCGATGGTCGAGACCACAAAACCATTGAACACACAGCGCGGCTGATCCGAGAGGCCGGTTATATCCCCACTGGGAAGCGGGGCGGCGGCGCCGCAGAAATGGATTTCATAGCTGCAGCTAATTTATTGATTGGCTTGAACGGCGCCGACTCTCCAAAAGATGCGGAGTGGGCTATCGGCGTAATTCGTTTTCTTCGTGGGCGCGGCTTCAGCGACAACGAATCATTGCCGGATATTTTCAGAGAAGTTGGTAGCGCAGATACTTTTGGAGAAGCGCTCGCCCTACTAATTCAGGGTGCTCCGGAATTAGTAGCAATTGGCAAAGACTTTATCGACCGCGCTTATCATGAAAAAAGTCGCAAATTTGAATTCAGCGAGATGTTGCGTGGGTCATCCGGCATTCGTTTTATCGTGAATATCGAGCGGACATTTGCGACAATTTCGTGCTTCACGCCAGACTTTAAGACGCCAGTTCAATGGCAGGCACGTTACTATCTTGATCTTGAGTCGGTGAGTGATTCTAAGGCTCGTGAATATATTGGGCGGCTTTGGGGGCGTGACCGAAAAGTGTCAACTAAGATTGGCCTGCCGACATTGCTGAAAGTTTGGGCGTGCATTGAGGGCGTAGACGCGCCCGAGCCGCAGACGATTGAACAGATTGAGGCGGAGTCCGCCTTGTGAAAATCGAACTTGAAATCCGCACCTCTATGAGCCGCGGCGAAACGTTCAAAGCGCTGCAGATTGCTCTGGATGCGGCGGAGCGTTTGAAACATCGCATGACCGACCGCGAACTTGAAAGGCTCACGGAATACGGCGCGTCACTAGTGGCCGCCGCCAACTCGGAGAAGGCGCGGCGCAGGCCGCGAGGCGCCACTTTGGGAGAAATTCTGGCGTTTGCCGAAGAATGGAATCGGATCGCTGCGGGTCCGCCTCTGATCGAGGGAATTGCGCAGTAGACTGACGGTTTACCAGCGTCGGGAGACGCCGGCCGTCCCTTAGATGGAGAAGCCCCATGACTCTTCGCGAGTTGATGGAAAAGCGCGCCGCTCTCGTCGCCAAAATGCGCAAGATTAACGATGCGCCTGGCGGTGAGGGCGGTGACCTTTCCGAAGTGCAGCAAAAAGAATTCACCGAGCTGCGCGCCGACCTTAAAACGACAGAGGCCGCCATTGAGCGGCAAAATTTGATCGACGAGGCCGACCGCCGCGCCGATGGCCATGTCGTCGCCGGCGATGTTGATACAAACTTCGAACGCGAAGTCCGCAGTCGCTACAGCCTCACCCGGGCCATGGCGGGGGCCGCCGGTCTCGACGTCGATGATTCCTTCGAACGGGAGGCGAGCGCAGAAGTGAAGCGCCGGAGCGAGGGAAAATTCAAAGGCCTGGCCGTGCCGATGATGGTTTTTGAAAAACGCGTCGTCACCACGGCGGCCCCGGGCGGCGGCCCTGGCGGCAATATCATCGCGACCGATTTCAGAGGCGATCAGTTCATCGACATCCTGCGGGCCAAGCTGGTGACACAGGGCCTCGGCGCCACAGTACTCTCTGGTCTAGTCGGCAATGTGGATATCCCAAAGCTTAAAGCCAGTGCGGCGACAGGTTGGGTCGCGGAAAACGCGTCGATCACGCCGAGTGATCACCAGTTCGATAAGGTTTCTATGGGCCCGAAACATGTGGGCGCGATCACTGAATTTTCCCGTAACATGCTGCAGCAATCAACGCCGGATATTGAAGGCCTGATCCGAAACGATTTTGCGCTGGTGCTTGCCCAGGCGCTCGACGCCGCAGGGATCAATGGCGGCGGGTCGAACGAACCGGACGGTATTCTCGCGACGACGGCGGTTGATAAAACTACCAGCATGTCGACGCCGGGATGGGGAGCAGTCCTCGACCTGATCAATATGGTCGAGGAGGCGAACGCCATGGGCTCTGGCTTCGTCATGCGGCCGCTGGCGGCGACGACGCTCCGCAAAACGGCGAAAGTCGCATCGACGGACTCGACGATGGTGATGGAGTCGCCCGACAATCTCGCCGGCTACAAGGTCGCGCGGTCGACCCTGGTGCCGATTGTCGATGCGACGCCGGACACGACCAGCGTGATCTTCGGTCAGTGGTCTGATCTTCTCATCGGCTATTGGTCGGCTTTCGATTTGCTGGTCAATCCTTACGAAAGTACGGCCTATTCGAAAGGCAATGTATCGGTGCGGGGAATGCTTACCGCGGACATCGCATTGCGTCACGCCGAAAGCTTCGCCGCCGCCATCGACTTCCCGGCGGAATAGGGGGCGGCCATGGGCGACATCGAAACGCGCTTTCTGACAGGGGTCCGCGCGGAAACGCGCGGCCAAGCCCGGCGCCTGGTCGGCTATGCGGCGCGTTACGGCGTCGTCGCCGACATCGGGCCTTTTCGCGAACGAATTACCTCTCGCGCGTTCGCGGATTCGATCGGAGAGGGCGAGGGGACGGACATCCTCGCTCTTTTCGATCATTCACCCGAGAAGGTTCTGGGCCGCACCCGGTCCAAGACGTTGAAACTCATCAGCGATGACCAAGGCCTCGCCTTTGATATCGCAGTGCCTGACACCGGCGCCGGGCGCGATGCCCTCGCGCTGGCGCAGCGCGGCGATCTCGGCGGCGCCTCCATTGGCTTCATCGTCGAAAAGGAATCGAGAGACGGGGAGGTGCGCGTTGTTGAAAAAGCGCAGCTCCTCGAGATCAGTGTCGTTTCCGCGTGGCCTGCCTATGCGGAAACTTCGGTCGAGGCGCGGCGAGGGTTCGCTCCCCCGCATGGCCGGCGCTTGACATGGTCGCCGGCCACGCCGCGCCTCGACGCCCTGAAGCGTTTCCTGGAGACATGCTGATGGGATTTCTGCGCAATATCGCTGACCGGCTCGACCCGCCCAGCGCTGAAGATGATATGGAGACACGGGCCACGGACCGATCATGGGCGGCGCTTTCCGGCGGCCATGGCGATTACACAAGCCTGATGGCGGGCGGGAAAGATTACCGCCCGATGATTACGCCGCGCCTGGCGGAGACGCTGACGACGGTGCTCGCCTGCGTCAACGCCATAGGCGGCGCCATCTCCTCGCTTCCCGCCTGGGTCTATCTGATGAAAGATGAGGGCCGGGAAGCTGCAAAAAATCATCCGGTTACGCGGCTCATCCGCGAAGGGCCAAATCAGTATCAAAGCTGGCCTGACTTCATTCATTGGCTGAGCGATTCTTTCCTGCTCCATGGCAACGGCCTTGCGGAGATTGTCACTGACAGAAATGGCCGTTTGCAGGCGTTGCAGCCGATCCCCTGGCCCAATGTCACAGTGGTTTTATTGGCTTCAGGGCGTCTTGTTTATGACGTATCGCCAATCAACACGATCAACGGACAACAGGGAAAGGTCCGGCGGCTTCTCGATAGCGAAGTGTTGCATGTCAAGGACCGCAGCGATGATGGCTATGTCGGCCGCTCCAGGCTATCGCGAGCTGGACAATCGATCCGGACCGGGCTGACTCAAGAAACGTTCGGCGAGATGGTCTATGCCAACCGAGCGACGCCGAGCGGCGTTCTTTCCTTTGACTCTCCGCTCGACGCCTCGAAGTTCGAACGCATTCGAGAACAGGTAAACCAGACATGGACCGGGCTGAAAGAGGCCGGCAAGGTTCTGGTGATGGATCATTCGGCGAAATACTCGCCGATTACAGTGACGCCGGAAAATCTCGAAATGCTCGCCACGAGGCGATTCTCGACAGAGGAGATCGCGCGCATGTTCGGCGTGCCGCCGCCCATTGTCGGGATCTGGGATCACTCGACTTTCACCAATTCGGAGACGGCTGGGCGCTGGTTTGCGCAATTCACCCTGGCGCCGATCATTCGCAAGATTGAGGAGGCGTTCCGGCGGTCCGTGTTCTCCGCCGCGACGCGAGCAACGCACGAAATCGAGTTCGATATGACCGGCTTCCTGCGCGGCGACGCCGAAGCGCGATGGAAGGCCCATGAAATCGCCGTCAAGAATCGCATCCTCACGCCGAACGAAGTGCGAGAGGTCGAAGGATGGAATCCGCGCCCCGAGCTCGACATGCCGCCGCCAAGCGAGCCGGGGATTGGATAATGTCTATAGTCGCAATCCCTGCGCTGTTGACGGAAGATGAGGCTGCAGCGAGACTCCGTATTCACCCCGCGACGCTACAAAGGATTCGGCGCCGTGGGGAAATCCGGTTCAAGCGCGTAGGGCGCTCGATCCGATATCTTGAAGATTGGCTTACGGAATATATTGAGCGTGACTCATGCCACGAAATGAAAAGCCCGGCCAGTTCGGCGAATACTGGCTCTCGCAGCGATCAGGATCTGAAAACTGGTATCGCACCTGGTACGAGCGCACCGCTTCCGGTGATCGGCGCACAAGACGCGAAAGCCTTGGCGTTGCAGACTTTGAAGACGCAAAGCTGAAGCTTGCGCAATGGGTGATTTCGCATGGCCGGACCGGACAGCAAAAAGCGGAGGAAGTTTATCTCGGTCAAATCTTTCAGCGCTATTGGGTTCAACACGCCCGCCATCTCGGCGGAAAGGGCGCGGGCGTGCAGCGAAGGAATCTTGAAGTGTTGACCGAATGCGTCGGGGATCTTCGCCTTTCAGATTTTCGGCTCGCGCGCCAGCGTGAGCTTGTAGAAATTTTGCGGAGCGAGCGCGGGTATTCAACGGGATATATTCGACGGATCTTTTCTGCCGGTTTTGCAGCGATAAACTGGGCCTTTAAGAACGAAGAAATAGACCGAAAACCGCCGGCGATTTCCCTGCCCGATAGCCCGCCGAAGGAATATGTGGCGCCGATCAGTGTGCTTGCGGCGTTCTGGGACTATCCGAAGCCTGATTATTTGCAGATGTTTTTCGTCCTGGCTTTGGCTACCGGTGCGCGGCCAAGCTCAATTGTAGCGCTTACCAAATTTCAGTGCGATGTTGACCGTAGGCTGATCAATCTCAATCCGCCGGATCATGCGGAAACGAACAAGCGCCGGCCCGTGGTGCCCATGTGCGCAACAGTGAAGCCATGGATTGAAGCCTGCAAGACGGGGCCGCTGGTGACATCTAACGGGCGAACGCCCCTCGAAGACATATTCGCGCCCTGGCGCCGCTTCAAACGCGAGGCGGGGCTCCCTGAAGCGTTTACGCCCGCCAGCCTTCGCCACACCGTTGCATCTGAATTGCGGCGGCGCGGCGTTCCCAAATGGGACGTTGAAGGCCTTGGCGGATGGCGCAGCGGCGGCGGCCATACGGCCGAACGCTACGCGAAATATGATCCGAACTACCTGAAGGCGGCGGTCGAAGGAATTGATGCGCTATTCGCTGACATTGCGAAGGCCGCCGAAACGAGCTTATATCCACAGCGCGCGCCAGTTGCGCGCCAGTTGCCGGCTGAAGTGGTGGGCGCACGTGGTTTCGAACCACGGACCTCTACCATGTCAAGGTAGCGCTCTACCCCTGAGCTATGCGCCCGAAGCGGGACGGGGCCCGCGTCGAAGGGGTCGCTCTCTAACGGGAAACTTTGAGCCGCGCAAGCCTTCCCGGGCGCTATCAGGAAAAGTGGAAACCGGTTTTCCGGTTTGATCGCGCGACCGCAAAATTCCGGGCTAGGATCGCCTTAGTGGTTAATCCCGTGCGTCAGGCGGCGACGACGCGCTCAACCTCATAGACGAGGTCTTTCAGGTGGAACGGTTTGGACAGAACCTTGGCGTCTTCGGGAGCCTGGTTCGCGGCGTTAAGCGCCACGGCGGCGAAGCCGGTGATGAACATGATCTTCATTTCCGGGTCGATTTCGGTGGCGCGCCGGGCCAGTTCTATCCCGTCCATGACAGGCATCACGATGTCGGTGAGGAGGAGGTCAAACTCGCGCAGCTGCAATTCCGTCAGCGCTTCGTCCCCTTGCGAGGCGTCGATGACCGAATGGCCCGCCCGCTCCAGCGCTTTCTTTAAAAAGCGCCGCATGGAATCGTCGTCTTCAGCCAGTAAAATCGCCGCCATTTACGCTAACCCTTGTAATCCGGACCCTTCAGGGCGTTGATTGTCCTATTTGGGGATCGCTTTAGGCCCGATCCGCCGTCTGACTTCAATTTCTGCAAAAACCGCTCCGCTGAGGCTGGATTAACAATATGGCCTTAACGAATCCTGCAACTTCACGCTAACATGACGTAAGTCGTTTTGAATTCAAGTCTGATGGAGCCTGCCGCCGTAATGAAGCAGGATATGGAAAGAGACGGGCGATTTCCCTCGCCCCGGGCGGTCGAAGTGCTGGCCCCACCGATGGTGCGCTCGCCGCTGATCTTCGCGTCGCCCCATTCGGGCCGCGAATATCCCGGCGAATTATTAAAGAATTCCCGGCTTGATCGGCACTCTTTGCGCCAATCCGAAGACAGCTATGTGGATCTGTTGTTTGACGAAGCGCCCCATTTCGGCGCCCCGCTGCTGCGCGCGCTGTTTCCCCGGGCTTATGTGGATGTGAACCGATCGCGCGATGAGCTCGATCCCCGCATGTTTGCGGATGATGTGCCGAAAACCGCAGACAGCCGGTCAAGCCGGGTCATCGCGGGCCTCGGGGTTATCCCCCGCATTGTCGCGGACGGACAGGATATTTACGGCCGCAAACTCTATTATCTTGACGCCCGTGGGAGGCTGGCGGCCTGTTATGACCCCTATCACCGCACTTTGCGCGGCCTTATCGACGAATCCCGGGGCCGTTTCGGTTGCGCCATTCTGATTGACTGTCATTCCATGCCGTCCGCCGGCGGCGCTCCCTTCCGGGCGGGCGAGCCGCGCATCGACTTTGTTCTCGGGGATCGTTTCGGCTCTTCCTGCGCCCCGTCGATCATCCGTTTTGTAGAGGATGTCCTGACCGGCATGGGCTATCAGGTGGCCCGCAATGCGCCCTATGCCGGCGGCTATGTGGCTTCCTCCTATGGCCGGCCCCGCAGCGGCGTTCATGCGCTCCAGATCGAAATCAACCGCGCCCTTTACCTTGATGAGCGGCGAATTGCCCGTACTGAAGGTTTTGAGCCCCTGCGCCGGAACATGATTTCATTGATGGAGCGCCTGACAGCATTCGACTCGGATGATTTGCGCTTGCCGCAGGCGGCTGAATAGCGCAAAATCGATAGTCCGGCGGCTTAAAAGAAAAAAAGGCCGCGGCAGAGCCGCGGCCAAAGTCGTTAGGGAGGAAACGCCCAAGAACTGGGCAGCAGCACCGAAGCGCTGCAAGATCGTTTATAACACCAACTATTATTGCGGCGCAACAAAAAATTTTGCAACGCAGCATTCTTTTGGCGCAAAACGGCTGAACTGAGAAGGAAGCGAGGTTTTCCGCCAGTTTTCCCCAGAAACGCGCTTCCGGACCCTGATCCCAAGGCATATTCAACGTAAATCTGAACTGGTGAGAAGGCTGGCCGTGGGCCGGAGATTGTCAAATCGGTCCCGGCGCCTTACGCCACGCGGTCTCCTTAACCATCTTATTCGCCGCCCCATCAGGACAGGTGCCCCGCAATGAGCGACAGCCCAACCCGGACAGAACCGATCGAAAAAAAGAAAAGCGCCCTGCGCCGCCTCGGCTCGGGTGTGGGCCGGCTGACGCGCGTTAAGCAAAAATTCGATATGCCCAAAGGCGAACAGGGGCTGAAAATCGTCATCGCGACTGACGCCTGGAAACCGCAACTGAACGGCGTCGTTAGAACGCTAGACACCCTCGGCAAGATCCTCACCGATTTTGGCAATGAGGTTCTTTATGTCACGCCAAATGAATTCCGTTCTGTGCCGCTGCCGTCCTATCCCGAGATTCGTTTATCATTGATGCCGAACCGCAAGGTGTCGAAGATGATTAACGATTTTCAGCCCGATGCGGTCCATATCGCGACCGAAGGCCCCATTGGCCGCGCGGCGCGTCGTTTCTGCAAACGTCGTGGTTACCCGTTTACGACCAGCTTTCACACGCGCTTTGCCGAATATGCGAATGAGCGCTGGAAAGTGCCTACAAGCTGGGGCTACGGCATCCTTAAGGATTTTCACAAGGACGGCGAAACCATGATGGTGGCGACGCCGGGACTGGTCGCCGAGCTGAAAGAGCGTGGCTTCACCAATATGAAATTGTGGGCGCGCGGCGTCGATCTGGAACAGTTCACGCCGGGTGACCGCTCTTTGCTGGATAAATATGAGCGTCCTGTTTATCTTTATGTTGGGCGGCTGGCCGTGGAAAAAAGCATTGAGGATTTTCTCGAGGCGAAACTTCCCGGCACGAAAGTTATCGTCGGTGAGGGGCCGCAGCGCGAAGAGCTGGAAGCGAAATACAAGGACGCGGTGTTTACCGGTCCGAAATATGGCGATGAGCTGACAAAATATTATCAGGCGGCGGATGTTTTCGTCTTTCCCTCTCGGACCGACACATTCGGTCTCGTTAACGTTGAGGCGCTCGCCTGCGGTATTCCTGTGGCGGCCTATCCGGTTCGCGGTCCTCTCGAAATTCTTGACGGCGCCCCGGCGGGATGCGGCTGCATGGATGAAGATTTGGCCAAGGCGTGCATCACCGCCTATGAAAACCGCGATCCCAAGGCCTGCCGAGAATGGGCTGAGAATTTCTCATGGGAGGCCGCTTCACGTCAGTTTATCGCTAATCTCGAAACGCCGGGCTTTGATGAAAACTTCTGGTTGCGTTCAGCAAAGATGATCGACTGATCTGTGCCGTTGCGAAACACATGGCGCCTCATTCCTGCGTCCCTGTAAGGGGCGGACACATCCTCCACGCGTGAAACGCGCCTATTAGGCGAGCGAATTAGCAGGCGTTCACGCTTCCGGCATGGTGCTTGCGTCATTGCTGGCGAGCCGGGACGTACGATGGGGTGCGTGGCGGGCGTGAGTGGAGTTAATAATAATGGCGCATCCAATTGACGTGCACGTAGGACGGCGGCTTCGGCAGCGTCGCCGTCTGCTCGGGCTGACGCAGGAAAAGCTGGCCCAGGCGGTCGATATCCGTTTCCAGCAGATTCAGAAATATGAAAGCGGCTCGAACCGCATTTCAGCTTCGCGTCTTTGGTCCTTGTCGAAAGCGCTCGACGTTTCGATCACTTATTTTTTCGAAGGCATGAACGGCGCAGAGCCGAAGCTCGATCTCGATCTGCGCAGTGAATACGGTTTCGCCGAGGCGCCTGCCGAGGGGCTTCTCGACGAAAAAGAAACTATCGACCTGGTGCGCTACTACTATCAACTTGGGGAAGAGCCGCGTCGGCGCTTGCTCGATTTGGCGCGCGCCCTTTCCGAGAGCTAGACAAGCAAACCCTCCGAGAACTTCTTGCTTGCACCTTGGCGCGGCGATCATCATGATCGCCGCGTCATGGCTTTTTCACCTGAAGAAATGAAAGAATTTTCCGGCTTTGCCGCGCGGCTCGCCGATGCTGCGCGCGCCGAAACCTTGCCGCGTTTTCGTAAAGGTACAACCATCTTCAACAAAGCGGGTCCATGGTTCGATCCGGTGACCGATGCTGACCGCGAAGCGGAGCGCGCGTTGCGCCGGATGATCGAAAAGATCTATCCCGGCCACGGCGTGCTGGGCGAAGAATTCGCAGAAACCAAGGCGGAAAGTCCCGGTTCAGGAAACTGGCGATGGGTGCTCGATCCGGTGGACGGAACGCGCGCCTTCATGTGCGGGACGACGAGCTGGGCGACGCTGATCGCGCTGGAGCATGACGGCGCGCCGGTGCTCGGCCTCATTGACCAGGCTTTCACAGATGAGCGTTGGATCGGAGCAGGCGGGCAGACATTTTACACCCATAGCGGCGAAACAGCGGCCGCGAAAACAAGCGGCCTCAAAGAGATCGCAAAGGCGCGTATCTCGACGACAGATCCGCTTGCAACCGGTTATTTCTCAGACGAAGAGGCGAGGGCTTTTGCGCGTGTCGCCAAAGCGGCGCGGGTCGCGCGCTATTCCTTGGACGCCTATGCTTACGGCCTGCTCGCAATTGGCGAGATCGACATTGTTATTGAGAGCGGCCTGCAGCGTTATGATTATGCAGCGCTCATCCCTGTGGTCGAAGGGGCGGGCGGCGTTGTCACCAACTGGCGCGGCGAGGCGCCGGGGGAAGACGAAAAAGGCGAATTGATCGCCGCCTCAACGCCAGAACTTCATGCCGCCGCGCTTGAAGCGTTAAGGGGCTGAACCTTAGTCGGATGCACAAGTCGCATTCACGTCGCCAGTCAACATCGCCGCCATCATTTCACGGGAAAGCTTGCCTGTATTGGGCGTGTTATAGGCGTTGCTGAGTGCGACGGTGAAAAGCCCTTCATCAGGGGCGAAGACAAAGGCGGCTTGTCCCCCTGGCGCGAGGCCTGTGTGCCAGATCGCGCGCACCCCGCAGAATTCGCCTATGTTAAAGCCTAGCCCGTAAGATGTCGGCGTTCCGTCCGGAAGCGGTTGCGACGTCCAGGCGCGATTGAGGCTTTCCTTGCTGACCAGTTCGCCGTCGCCGAGAAGCGTTATCCAGTGATTCAGATCTTCAACGCTGGAAAGAAGAGCGCCTGCGGCGCTCAAATGCGACAGGTCGAGGCCGGGAACATTCAGCGCCTCGCCATCTTTTATCTCGTAAGGCGCTGCG
>JAUHYK010000066.1 GCA_030426465.1 Alphaproteobacteria bacterium | reverse complement strand
AGCCCCATGCGATGTCCGTTTTGCGGCAGCGACGACACCCAGGTGAAAGATTCCCGCCCGGCGGAGGACGGCGCGTCGGTGCGCCGGCGCCGGGAGTGCTCTGCCTGCGGCGGCCGCTTCACCACCTTTGAGCGGGTCCAGCTACGCGAGCTTGTAGTCATCAAGAGCACGGGCAAGCGCGCGCCTTTCGACCGGGATAAGCTCATGCGCTCAATCCTTGTGGCGCTGCGTAAGCGCGACTTCGAGCCCGAGCGGATGGAGCAGATGGTCTCCGGCATTGTCCGTCAGCTCGAAGCGACCGGTGAAAGCGAAATTGAATCGCAAAAGATTGGCGAACTGGTCATGGAAGGTCTCGCCAAGCTCGATGACGTCGCCTATGTGCGCTATGCGTCGGTCTACAAAAACTTCCGCGAGGCGAAGGACTTCGGCGAATTTCTTGGCGGTATGGATGACGCTGAACCGACCCCGAAAGAAGAGTAAGTATCAGATCCATGGCTTCTGACGACAAGAAAACCAAAGAAGGCGCGCCGCCCCGGTCCGCCGCACGGCTCGCCGCTGTGCAGGCGCTCTATCAGATGGAGGCGGGCGGTCAGGGCGTTGAGGCGACTATCCGTGAATTCAAGGACTTCCGGCTGGGTGGTGAGGTGGACGGTGAAAAACTCCAGGCCGCCGACGCTGCTTTCTTCGCCGATATTCTGCGCGGCGCGGTTGAGACGCAGTCTAGGCTCGACCCCTATTTGCAACGCCAACTCGCCGAGGGCTGGCGGCTCGCCCGTCTCGACGCAACGGCCCGGGCGATCCTGCGCGCCGGATTATATGAGCTTATCCGCCGCCCGGATGTTCCCTTTAAAGTTGTAATCAACGAATATCTGGATATTGCGCGCGCCTTTTTCGACGGCGACGAGCCGGGCTTCATCAACGCGGTTCTCGACGCCGCGGCCAAGGAAGCGCGCAGCGACGAAGTGAAAGTCTGACCCGACGGCTGCATGAGCGAATTCGATATCATCCGCGACGTTTTCGCTCCCCTGACCAAAGATGCGCCAGGCGCGTTCAACCTTGTCGATGACGCCGCGCTTCTGGAGGCGCGTGACCTTGTGGTCACGAAGGACCTACTGGTGGCGGGGGTGCATTTTCTCGCCAAGGATCCGCTCGATCTTGTCGCCAGGAAACTGATCCGCGCCAATCTGTCTGACCTCGCGGCCAAGGGCGCCAAGCCCATCGGTTACTTTCTTGGTTGCGTCTGGCCGCAGAATGTAAAACGGGCGTCCATAGAATTATTCGCCCGGGGGCTCGCCGAGGATCAGGAGCATTTCCGCATTGCGCTTTATGGCGGCGATACGACGATGCACACGGCGAAGTCGGCGCCGCTCACGCTGTCGGCGACTTTTTTCGGCGCGCCGCCGAAACAAGGAATGACCGCGCGGTCCGGCGCCTCGCTGGGTGATGATCTTTATGTTTCCGGCACCATCGGGGACGCCGGTCTCGGTCTTATGGCGCTGCGCAAGGAATTCAAATTCACGACGGTCGATAAAGCCTCGTTGTCCGGGCGCTATCATCTGCCTGAGCCGCGGCTGACGCTGGGCGCTGCGATTGCGGGACTTGCGACTGCGGCGATTGATGTTTCCGATGGTCTGATTGCGGATGCCGGCCATCTTGCGCGCGCCAATGGCCTGCGCGCCGAGATTGATGCAGTGGCGACGCCGCGCTCTCAAGGCGCGGCTTATTGGGTCGCAGCGCAGCAGAACCGGTGGAAAGCGCTGGCGAGCCTGGCGGGGTTCGGCGATGATTATGAAATTCTTTTCGCTGCGCCGCCGGCCATGCGCCGCTCTGTCGTTATGGCCGCGAAAGCGTCGCGTACGGAGGTTTCGCGCATTGGTTCACTGACGCGTGGCGACGGCGTTTTGTTTCTCGATGAAAGCGGCGCGCCGATCCTCGTTCCCGAGACCGGCTACGACCATTTCAGGAAATAATTACTGCCCCGGAACCGGGCCTTCTTCGCCGAGAGAGGCGGGAAGGGCGCCCACATTGCCGAGCAGCTGCTCCCAGAAATTCAGTTGGCGGCCACGCGTCGGGGTCTCGCGCTGAACGAGGCGGATGTCCTCACCGTCAGCGAGGTCAAATTCCTTGAATTCCTCGACAGAGCCGTCATCAGCGAAATGGATTGCGATGACCTGGCGTGATTTTGTCTTCGGCTTGAAGAACGCGCGGGTCTGGTCGGTGGAGTGAAGATAGTACCAAGCGTCGCGGTCAAAAACGCCGATCATCGAAGGCTCGCCATATTTCGCGAGCACCGAATCCTTGGTGTCGAAGCCGATTTCCGCTTTCAGCTCTTTCTGGTCCGCTTCAAGCACATATCCATGGCTGGAGCGCACGGAAACACAGGCCTGAAGCATGAGAAGGCCAAGGGCGGCAAGGAAAAATCGGGTCATCGGGTTCTCTTTACGCTGCTGCGGCATACGCCGGCTCGTCGCCGGGACTTGATCCCGGGGGCTGGCGGGAATACCTCGCCCCATGGATAGCAGTGATCTACCAGTGATTTCAAATTGCCGCAAATCCTTGATACTCCCCTTTGGACGCGTGTCTGGCGTGTCCGCGGCGTGAAGGAAAACGCTTTATGTTCAAAACCTTGTTCCGGAAGGACCCGGCGCTGGAGGCGGGCCGCGCGCTCTACGCCGCCGCCGTCGAGCAGGCGCGGTCCCCGGCGCTGTACGCCCGGCTTGGCGCGCCTGACACGGTCGAGGGCCGGTTCGAGATGGTGGCGCTTCATGTATGGCTGGTGATGCGCCGTTTACGCGGCGACGAGGCGGCGAAAAAAGTGAGCCAATGTCTGTTTGACGCCATGTTCCAGAATCTGGATGACAGCCTGCGCGAGCTTGGCGTCGGCGACCTTCAGGTAGGCAAGCGAATCCGCAAGCTCGCCGAGAATTTCTATGGCCGCATCGGCGCCTATGAAGAGGCGATGAAGGAAAACGCCCCCGCTGACTCGCTGGCGAAAGCCCTGTCGCGCAACATCTTCGAAAAGGAGCTGGCGGAAACGGCGCCGAAATTCGCCGATTATGTGCGCCGCGCTGACGCTCATCTTGAAAGCCAGCCGGGTGCACGCATCGCAGGCGGCATTGTCGTTTTTCCTGTAGTGGAAGAGGGAGCGCCTTCGTGACGCAAAGCGACAACCCCTTGCCGGAATTCAGCTATGAAATTGATGTCGACGACGTTGGACGCGCCGGGAAAAAATTTCACCTTCGCGCCAATGGAACAGAGCGGGCAAAGATCGCAAAGCGCCTGAAAACGCCTTCTGTGGAAAAGCTTGAAGGCGAGATCAGGGTGACCGCTTCAAAAACAACGGTCCGGATTACCGGCGACATTTTGGCGGATCTCACGCGCGAATGCGTCGCCAGTCTGGAGCATATGCCCGAGACGGTCGCCGAGAGTTTTGAGATCGATTTCACCCGCATTCCACCTGAGAATGATGACGTGGAAGAGGAAGACCTCGACGCGCCCGAGTTTCTTGAGGGGGAGACGCTCGATCTCGGTGAGCTTCTCGTGCAGCAGCTTTCCCTCTCCATGGAGCCGTTTCCGCGTAAGCAAGGCGCGAAAAGCCTCGCGGAGGCCTATGCGCCCAAAGAGAATGCCTCGCCTTTCGCGGGCCTCAAGCAGGCTCTCGGAAAAAGTGATGATAATCAATAGGTTTACGTGGCCCGCGAAGGGGCTATAAGGGCCGCGAAAAGGCGCAATGGGCGCCGCGTTGCATGCAGCGGCGGGGGCTCATATTCTGAGCTTTGGCAATGGAAACAGCGATGGAAGCGGCTGGTTGAGCAAGTCCATGACACAAGCCAATGGAAAGGCGTCAGGTCTGGCGCTGGCGGTGGACGCCATGGGCGGCGACACCGGTCCGCAAGCTGTTGTTGACGGCGTTGCGCATGCTGTGAAGCGAGGCCTCAAGGCGCGTTTTATTTTCTTCGGCGATAAGGCGAAACTTGAACCGCTGATCTCCGGTCATTCAAGTCTTTCAGGCGCAGAAATTCGCCACGCCGATAATGTCGTCGCGATGACCGACAAGCCGATGCATGTTTTACGGCGCGGGCGCGACACCTCCATGTGGGCGGCCGTGACGGCGGTCGCGGACGGCGATGCGCAGGCGGTTGTTTCCGGCGGCAATACTGGCGCCCTGATGGCTGTGTCGCGCAAACAGCTTGGCATGATCGAGGGTGTTGAACGCCCTGCCGTAACAGCGTTGTGGCCGACGCCGCGCGGACGTTGTGTTGTGCTTGATGTCGGCGCCAATGTGGAGGCGGACGAGGATCAGCTGGTTCAGTTCGCGATTATGGGCGAAGCATTTTTCCGTGCACTGATGGATGTGGACAAGCCGACTGTTGGTCTCCTGAATGTTGGCGCTGAAGATTTGAAAGGCCATGACTTGATCCGCACCGCCGCGCGCGTCTTGCGCGAGGCGGACCCGGATATGGCGTTCAAGGGCTTTGTTGAAGGCAACGACATTTCCAAAGGCACGGTCGATGTTGTCGTAACGGACGGCTTCACCGGCAATGTCGCCTTGAAGACGGCGGAGGGCGCGGCGCGGCTTCTCGGCGGCTGGATGAAAGAGACCCTGACCGGAACGCTCAACGCCAAACTCGGCGCGCTGATGATGGCGCCGGGGCTTCGGAAATTGAAGGATCGCATCGATCCGTCTTCCAATAATGGCGGCGTTTTCCTTGGGGTGAACGGAATCGTGGTGAAAAGCCATGGCGGGGCCGATGCGCGCGGCGTCGCCAGTGCGGTCAACATGGCGGCGAGCCTCGCGGCGCGTCCGTTCCGCGAAGAAGTTGCGTCTACAGTAAAATCAGTGATGAGCCGGCGTCAGCGTATCGCCGAAGCATCGGCGAGCGAGAATACAATTAAAGCGGCGGCGGTATGAGTTTGAAAGCAGTGCTGCGCGGGTGCGGCGCTTTTTTGCCTGAACAAGTCCTGACGAACGAAGATCTCTCAAAGCGCGTGGATACGAGCGATGAGTGGATTCGCGAGCGCACCGGCATTCGCGAGCGTCACATTGCGTCGGAAGGGGAGTTAACCTCGGACCTTGCGACAAAGGCGGCGCAGGCGGCGCTCGAGAACGCCGGCCTGACGCCGGACGATATCGATCTGATTATCGTTGCGACAACGACGCCGGATCTTACCTTCCCGTCGACTGCGGCCATCGTGCAGGCGAAACTCGACGCGGGTGAGGGTGCGGCGTTCGATATTCAAGCGGTTTGCACCGGCTTTGTGTACGCCTTGTCCACGGCGGAAAAGTTCCTGATTTCCGGCCAACACAAGCGCGCGCTGGTGATTGGCGCGGAAACATTCTCGCGTATTCTCGACTGGGAGGATCGCGGCACCTGCGTTTTGTTCGGCGACGGCGCCGGGGCGTTCGTTCTGGAAGCTCAGCCTGCTGAGGAAGCGGGCGATCGCGGCATTATGGGCGGCTATCTCAGATGCGACGGACGCATGGTGGACCTGCTTTATGTGGATGGCGGCGTTTCCTCGACAAAGACGACTGGCCATGTTCGCATGCAGGGCAACAAGGTTTTCCGCGAGGCGGTGACCCGCATTTCCGACGCCATGGTTCAGGTCTGCGCTGAGGCCAAGGTCGACGTCACCGAGATCGACTGGTTCGTGCCGCATCAGGCGAATGAGCGGATCATTCAGGGGGTCGTCAAAAAGCTCGACCTGCGCCCCGATCAGGTGATTTCCACAATCTCCGGGCAGGGCAACACGTCAGCGGCCTCGATCCCGCTCGCCTATTGCGCGGGCGTCGCTGACGGGCGGATCAAGACCGGCGATCTGGTGCTGTTTGAGGCGATGGGCGGCGGGCTCACCTGGGGCGCCGCATTGATGCGCGCCTGAAGCGCCAGATCCGGCCTTCTAAAAAACAGGCAATATATTTCAAAGGCTTATTGACCAAACAGGCGTCTAGCCGTTAACCTTGGCGCTAATTTGGGGATTGAGGCGGATAGGCAAGCCATGGCCGGAAAAACCATCACCAGAGCGGATCTGACGGATGCGGTCTACCGCTCCTTGGGAATCTCGCGAAATGAATCTTCAGCATTTGTAGAGCGCATTTTAGACGAGGTCGCTCAGACGCTCGAAAAGGGCGAGACCGTCAAGATTTCATCCTTCGGCACATTTTCGGTGCGCGACAAGAAGCTCAGAATGGGCCGCAATCCGAAGACTGGTGAAGAAGTGCCGATTGAGCCGCGGCGGGTCATCACCTTCCGCGCATCGCATGTGCTGAAAGACCAGATCAACAACACCCACCGGCAGGCGAAAGCCGCCGAGTAGGCCGACTTCCTTTCTGAACTGACGAAGGCGTTCCCTCTGTGGCGAAATCTGCCGAAGCGTTCCGCACGATCTCTGAAGCCGCAGAAGAGCTGGATGTGCCCCAGCATGTCCTGCGCCATTGGGAAGAAGTCTTCGGTCAGGTGCGCCCGATGCGCCGCGCCGGCGGGCGGCGCTATTACCGGCCGCTCGATCTCGATCTGTTGCGGGGCATTCGCGTTCTCCTTTACGAACAGCGCTACACCACCAAAGGCGTCCAGAAAATTTTCAAGGACGAAGGCGTCAAATATGTCTCCGAACTTGGTCGCCGTTCGGCCGCTGGCGAATCAACGGATGTGCGCCCGGTGCTTGAAGGCGAAAGTGAGCCGCCCGCCCAGGCCGACCTCCTCGAACTGGGCGAGGCTGAAGCGTTGAAAGCGGCGCCCTTGCCGCCGGAATTGCGCCGCACCCTGACCACGCTGTTGACGCGGCTTGAGGGCGTGCAGGACGCCCTTGATCAGGCGTCACTCGCGCTTGAAGCCATTGAGGCCGAGCGGGAATAGGCTGGCGGGAACAAGCCCGGCCGCATAATCCGATTTTGACCATTGCTCCGCCCCGACCGGGCGCCTATAAGACGCGCTCGCGCGTGGCGATTATCGCTCGGCGCGAGAGGTCGGAGCGTAGCGCAGCCTGGTAGCGCACTTGACTGGGGGTCAAGGGGTCGTGGGTTCGAATCCCGCCGCTCCGACCATTTAAGACAAGCTTCTCTTTATCTGCCGTTGATTTCACGCCGCGCGCGTAATGAACGCCGCTGCGCATGGCCCAATATGCGCCAGCGGTCGGGAGTGACTGCGCCATCGTGATAGTCCCTGAATGGGCCGTCGTCGTGTTTGATTGTACGCTGAGTTTGAAGATCGGCGGCGCAGATAGCGGCGCTCTGTTGCGTAAATAGACAAAAAACCTGCGTAACGAGAGGAAGCACCCATGATCAAGAAAACGCTTTTTGCCTGCATGTTTGCGAGTTCTGTTTTTGTCGGCGCGGCCAATGCCGGCGACGTGGCCGAATTCTGCGGCGCCGTTGTCACCGAAATGGGTATGGAAGACGCCAATGGCGGCTGCACCTGTTTCGAGGATTCTTTATCGGAAGATGAGAAAAGCCTCTATCTCAGCCTTGAAAGCGAAGACGACTGGAACGCGCGCGCGAGCGACAACATGAAAGGCGCCATGGCCGCGCGCTTCCCCGCACCCTGAGGTTTTGTACAAGGGAGGATCATATGAGCGAAAATGCAGTTTCCGCGGGCGAGGGCGCCAAGCGCGACCTGCCGCCGGACTTGGTCATTGATTTTGATTTCATGCGGCCGGGCCCGGAGGGCTCCGATCCGCTTATCGAAATCAGCCGGCTTATCGGGCGCCCGCCAGTGGTGTGGACGCCGCGTTACGGCGGACACTGGGTAGTGACGGATGGGCGCATCATTCCCGAAGTGCTTGGCGACTACGAACGCTTTTCATCTCGCGAGGTCTTCATTGGCATGCCGCCTGGCCGTCCGCGCGCCGTGCCGCTTGAATATGATCCGCCCCAGCACACAGAGTTCCGCAAACTTCTCCAACCGGCCTTCACGCCGCAAGCGATCAAGCGGTGGGCGGAGGAAGCGCGCGTGCTTGCCGTTGAACTGACCGAAGAGATTGCGCCCAAAGGCCGTTGCGAATTCGTGGCGGATTTCGCCAAGCATGTGCCTATGATCATCATCCTGCGCATGCTCGACTTGCCGCTCGAGCACAGGGAGACGCTGATTTATTGGGTCAGCACCGGCATTCGCTCGGTGGATCAACAAGAGCGTGCATCCGTTCGTGACAAACTGAACGCCTATATCGAGGATATCGTCGATCGCCGCACGGCGAATCCTGGCGATGATGTGTTGAGCAAGGCAATCCACACCGACATGGAGAACGGCAGGAAGGTCACGCGCGATGAGGCTATCGGGCTTGCAAGTTCGCTGATTGGCGGCGGTCTCGATACGGTGGCGACGACCATGACGTGGATGGCATGGTATCTGGCGCAAAATCCGAAGCAACGAAAAACGCTTGTTGATGAACCTCAGCGCATACCGCTTGCGACCGCCGAGTTTTTGCGGCGTTTCGGCGTTTCGAATATCACCCGCATTGTCGCGAAAGACATGGAGTTTTACGGCGCGCCCTTAAAAGCAGGCGATGCGATTCTAATGCCGTCGGCGGTTCGCGGACTTGATGCGCGCGTGTTCGATGATCCGCTGACCGTCAATTTCGACCGCCGCAACGCCCATGATCACACGACGCTGAGCCACGGGCCCCATCGCTGTATTGGCATCGTGTTGGCGCAACAGGAGTTGCGTCTTTTCCTTGAGGAATGGCTTGCGCGCATTCCTGATTTTGAACTTGTCGACGGTGATCCGCCGGTTATGGCGCCAGGCATCGTTCCCAGCATTGATCGGTTGATGCTCCAATGGCAGGCTTAGCGATGTTCGGAATCTGAAGACTTTTCCGTCAATCGAAACCGTTTCCGCAACGCTATGGGGCGCCAAAACCCTACCGTGCAAAAGCCCTTTCATGGTTACCGAGAAGGTAATCATGAGCCCCTCAAAAGCGGTGATTTTGTTTAAGGTTTCAGAGGCAAATCTTTGCGAATGATTTCGCAACTGCGTGCTGTTTTGTGTTCGGTCTGAGTTCGGGGCGTTAATATGGTCTCCCAACCATTGGGCGGTATCATCGCGGGGCTTGCCAGTCTCGGCGTCGGCGCCGCGTCTGTGGCTGTCGTCAGTAGTTCTGACAGCGGCGCGGACTCACATGGCGCTAAAGAAGAGACCGTGGACGCTGATCCGGTTGAAACCCGGATCAAGGAGCTAAGTGATCTTCGTCATGAATGCGCCACGCGCATCGGGGCTTCCTGCAATGCGTTAGGGAGCGAGTATGAAACCCGCAAGGATCTATGGGGCGGTCAAATCAAGGGAGACGGCCTGCATCGCGATGATGCGAAGGCGTTGCTCTATTTTCGTCTCGCCTGCGATTATAGCGATGGAAGTGGATGCTATAATCTTGCACGCATGTATGACACCGGCAAAGGTGTAGCCAAGGACGCCGCCGAGGCGGAAAGCGCTTATATGAAAGCCTGTGCGTTGATTGGCGGCGAGGCTTGCAGCCATCTGGATAAACCGCCGCTTCCCGCCGCGCCTAAACTTCGATTCTGATCCGGCGATAACGGGCGTGATTGGCGCCTGCGGCGTTGCCGTCAAGACGGTAAAGGCTCGCGACATCGCATTGCGGCCGGGCTTTCAAGACAAACAGGGCGGCGTCTTCATCGCTGCGCGCCGGGAACTGGCGCGAGAACCCGCCGGCAAATCCGCCGGCGCCGCCACCTGCATTCTGATTCAAATTGTTCGGACGTTCGCCACAGCGCGCATACATCACTTCATATTTTGCAGCGATGCCGATCAGCCCTTGCGTTTCCAGCAGGGGATCGCGGCGTAGCTCTTCCGGCTTCAATAAAAATGCGACGCCTGCAAGCGCAAGGATTGCAGGAATGGCGGCGTAGGAAGAAATGTCCATGCGGCGCGTCATGTTCGTGCGTCCAAATCTCTTACAGACCCGTTTCTTACAGGCTCGTAAGGACAATTTAGAAATCGGCTCTTGAGAGAGATTTAAGGGAATTGATCGGATTGCGCTTAACCACGGGCGCGTCGCGCATCCAGTTTACGGCGATACAACATGGCTGCAATGCGCCGAAATTTACAGCGCACGCATAGGGCGAGTGAGCGACGCCAAAACATATCGCCGCAGGCGAAAAACAGTGCTTTTTTGAGCTTTGGTGAAGACTTATCCACCACCTGCCGCACTGGCCCTACACTCCGTTCCTATATTCGGAGAAGTAGCTACACCGCCTATGGGCGCTTCATTGAGGAGTTGCACGATCAATGATGGCGCGCGCATCAATCTTCGCAGTGACGCCGCCATAAGCGTAAGATCGTTGCGCGCCGTCGAGGCGCGCATTGCAAAAGCCGTCAAACACATAATCGGGCGCGGTTTGTTTCAGTGCAGCGGCGCAAAGCGCGAGCGCCATGTCCTCGGCGAAGGCCCGCGCCGTCGCTTCATTAAGTGCCCCGGGTTTCATCCAGTCATCAAGGCGCGCCAGATGTTGATCGAGCGCAGCGTTGGCGCCGCGCGCGCAAAGAATTTCATCCCGTACGGCGTCGAGGCTGTCCGGTTCGCGGACAATGGCGCGCAGAATATCGAGCGCGATGACATTGCCGGACCCTTCCCAGATGGCGTTGAGCGGCGATTGACGGAACAGGCGCGGCATGACGCCTTCCTCAACAAAGCCAGCGCCGCCATGACATTCAAGCGCCTCGTAAACAACACCGGGCTGACGTTTGCAGATCCAGTATTTGGCGATCGGCGTCGCCAGCCGCATGAAAGCGGCCTCGCGCGGGTCATCCATCCGGTCGAAGCTCTGGGCGATGCGTATCGCCAGCGCCGCCGCGGCTTCGGATTCGAGCGACAGGTCGGCGAGAACCATCATCATCGCCGGCTGGTCGATGAGTTTTTTCTGGAAAGCAGAGCGGTGCGCCGTATGCCAGAGCGCTTGCGCCAGCGCCGCGCGCATCCCGCCTGCGGAACCGGCGATGCAATCGAGCCGGGTATGCTGCACCATGTCGATGATGGTCCGGACGCCGCGGCCTTCGTCGCCGATCTTCACCGCATAAGCTTGCATGTACTCAATTTCCGAGGATGCATTGGCGCGGTCGCCGAGCTTGTCTTTCAGGCGCATGATGTGAAACGCATTGCGGGCGCCATCGGGTTTCCATCGAGGAACCAGAAAACAGGTGACGCCGGCGTCCGTGCGCGCGAGCGTGAGAAACGCATCGCACATGGGCGCGGAACAAAACCATTTGTGCCCGGTCAGTTCATACTCGTCGCCGCCAATATGTGTCGCGGTTGTCGTGTTGGCGCGAATGTCAGAGCCGCCCTGTTTTTCGGTCATGGCCATGCCCATGGTCGCGCCGCGTTTTTCACCCGCCGGGATAAAGCGCTTGTCATACTGGCCGGAGGTAAGGCGCGGGACCCATTCCTTTGCGACGTCGGGCGCGTGGCGCAAAGCGGGAACCGCCGCATAAGTCATCGTCATGGGGCACCCAACGCCCGGTTCCGACCCCGCCTGCATGTAGACCATGGCGGCGTGCGCGACATGGCCGGCGTCCTTCGCTGTCCAGGCGAGCGACGAATAGCCGGACGACAGGCCCAGCTCCATCAGCGCGTGATAGGAGGGGTGAAACTCCACTTCGTCGAGGCGATGACCGTAGCGGTCGAAACTGATGAGTTTCGGCGGGTTCTGATTGGCGAGGCGGGCGTTCTCCACCATCTCCGCAGAGCCGAGAGACGCGCCGTAAACGGACAATTTCTGTTGATGGGGTTTGCCGCCGCGCTTCCCTACAGTTTGTTTCAACGCTGCGTCACTATCGAAGAAGTTCACATCCTCAAAAGGCGGCGGCTGGTTCGCGACCTCATGGGTCTGCAGGTCGGATCGGGGGCGGAGATGAGGCATGGGCGGTTTCCCTGTGGGTTTTCGCCTATTGTGCGCGCGCGTGAGATGGCCCGCAATCTTTCCCTGCAGCGGTCAGGCGGCGAAGACAAGCCGTTCGAGTTCCTTAATAGCGGGCGTAACATCGCCGATGGGCACCTTGATCGTGGTCATGCCCATAGCGCGCGCGGGCTTCAGATTGACGCCCAGATCGTCGAGGAAAATGCAAGCCTCGGGCGTTACGCCAAGCGCCTCGCACATCATTTCATAAATGCGGGGTTCGGGCTTTCGAACGCCAGCCTTCGACGATTCGATAATGTGATCGAAATTTTCGTGAATGCGCTCAACGGTCTCACGCGCTTCGTCCGGCGCCAGCATGCCTTTGGAGTCGATTTTCGGCAGATTATTGGTGATGCAGCCGGTTTTATACCCGGCGGCTTTCACCCGGGCGAGGGCGTCGACCATCTGCGGGTAAAAGCGCAAGGAAAGAAGCGAGACCAGCGTCTTGCCGCTGATTTCAAATCCGGCGGCTTTTGTTTCCGCTGCAAAGGCGGTGTCGAAATCATCAAGAGACATTTCCGCGCGCTCAAACTTCGCCCAAGCGTTATCGTGGATATTCGTCTTGATAACGCCGCCGATAAATTTCTCGGGCAGGGCGTGGCGGCGCTCGAACTCCGCGAAGTTCTGGACTGGCGAGGTCGTAAAGACCCCGCCAAAATCGAAGATCACCGCGTCAAAGGCCATTTAGTCCATTTTCCCGATATGCTGGGCCCAGGGAAGCGCTTCCTCGGCGAACACCTCGCCTTGAGGCGTATAGGTTTCCGGCTTTTCCATCACGCCGATGAGGAAATGCGTTTCGCCCGCCCATTTTTCACCGGCATAGGTGAGGGGCGTGCCGCATTTGGCGCAGTAGCCGCGTTTCACGCCGGTCGAGCTTGCATAATAGGATGGCTTATCAGTCAGCCACCGGACCTGGTCATCGTTAAAGCCGACCCAGGTGGAAATCGCTCCACCGGTCGCCTTGCGGCACGCCTCACAATGGCAGTTGCTGACAAATTTCGGCGCGCCGGACATTTCCGCACGCGCCGCGCCGCACTGGCAAGCCGCAAGATGTGTCTCCGCGCTCATTCAAAGACCGAGATCGGCGGCGTGCTTGGCGCTGATCTCTTGCGTTTTCGCAAATGCCGGGCGCGCGGTCATGCGGTCCACATAGTCGGCGATTTTGCCTTTCTTCTCGATGGCGCCGAACATGATTGCGAAATTCAGGAGCGATCCCATGACAATATCCGCGGCGCTCACCGTGTCACCGAGAATATAAGGGCCGTCGGAAAGCATCACATCGATCGACTTCAAAACGTCTTCTTCCGTGCCGTAACCGGCAGACATCGCGTTTTCTCGTTTTACGCCGCCGAGCTTATCGAGCATCATCGGTTCGATGCAGGACGGCGCATAAAGGATCCAGCGGTACCAGGCCCCGCGTTTCGGGTCCGTTAGCGCCGGGGAAAATCCCTTATCCGCAAACGCATCGGCGAGATAAGCGCAGATCGCAGCGCTTTCCGTCACCACGACGCCGTCATGCACAAGCGCCGGGACTTTGCCCATGGGATTGATCTTGATGAAATCCGGGCTTTTGTGGGCGCCGCTTTTGAGATTGACGATTTCAATTTCGCAGACCTCGCCAAGCTCCAGATTCATCCACATCGTCGTGTCGGCGCGGGTGCGCGGGCAGTAATAAAGAACAGGTTTCGCCATGGGTTTCTCCTCCGTGATGGTGCGATCCTAACGCGGGCGTCGGGCCTCGTACAAAGAAATCGCAGCAGCGGTCGAGACATTGAGGCTTTCAACGCCCGGCGCGATGGGGATGCGGAAAAGCTGGTCGCATTTTTCCGCCACAAGCCGGCGCAGCCCTGCTCCCTCTGCGCCCATGACGAGCGCCAGCGGCGCATCGGGCAGGGCGGTGATTTCCGTTTGCGCTTCGCCCGCAAGTCCGGCGCAGAAATATCCCATCTCCTGCAGCGCTTCGATGGCGCGCGCGATATTGACGACTTCGATGCAGGGAAGAACTTCAATCGCGCCGGCGGCGGCTTTGGCGAGCGCGCCCGAAAGCGGCGGCGTTCGTCGGTCCTGCACGATCACCGCCTTGACGCCGAACGCGGCGGCGCTACGAAACAGCGCGCCGATATTCTGCGGATCGGTGATCTGGTCGAGGATCAGAACCGGCGCATGTTTTTCCGCCGGGTCGCACGCATCTTCGAGGCGCGAACGGGGCAGGTCCTCGGCGAGGGCGGCAAGCCCCTGATGCACGGCGCCGTCATGCAGCAGCTGGTCGATTTCTCCTGGCTTGATGTCTTCCAGGCGGGCAAGCGCCGCTCCGGCGGCGCCATGATCTTTCAGCCAGTCGGCGGCGTTTTTGGTGGCGAAGACGCGGTTGATCTTGCGGCGAGGATTGGCGAGCGCCGCCGCGACGGCGTGGCGCCCATAAAGCCAGACGCCGTCCTGGCCTTTTGCGCCCGTCCCTTTGTTTCTCGGGCCGGGGCCGCGCTTTGCGCCATGGTCGATTCCCGGGCCAGGCGCGCCAGCATCCTTCCGGGGCTTTTTTCTTGGTTTGGCGCGGTGTTTTTGGGTCATGGCGATGGCCTAGCCGGTTCTTATTCAAGGGGAAACAGGAAATTGCGCTATGCGGCCTCAGGGGCGGTTGCGAAGGCGGCGCAGCGCCGCTATAGACCCCGTTCTCCCGATTGCGGAGCGCCGGGCGCAGCCCGGTTTTTCGTTTTCGTCCTGGTTGAAATCCGGCCGGTTCCGGCGGCGGTTTCAGCGCTTTGTGGAGAACCTCGTGGAGGGGTGGGAGAGTGGTTAAATCCACCAGACTGTAAATCTGGCCGCTTTGCGTACGTTGGTTCGAATCCAACCCCCTCCACCATTTAATAATCTACTGATTCAATTATGAAATATGGAAATTCTGCCTGTGGCCCGTAGGCCTGCATGGTTTGAAACAGAATTCGTGGAACATATTTTGGTGCATTGTGAAGGCTTCGGGAGTAGCTCAACGCACCTTTACGGACCGATGGCTCCGCAGCGCCGGACCTTTCGACAAGACAGCAGAGTTTGTTGATCTTGCATGCCACAACCTGTGGGTTCGTATCGGCAAGCGCCGGAAAACATTCTCTGTACTGATTGGACCAGCGTCGGGACGGAAGCGTATTCCGATTGCTCACTACCCAACAGTTTCTCTTTCGGATGCCCGCCGGAAAGCAACTGCGTTGCTCGCTGATCCGCGGGCCGCCGGCGGGGGGCGCCCTCGGCCGGGAGGGCGCACGCGCAAAGGCTCTGTGAAGGACCTGTTCGAATTCGTGATTGTGGCAATGGAATCTGAAGGCAAAGCCGCGTCCATTCCGGATTATCGTCTGTATCTAATTGATGGACTGGACGCCGCGGCGAAAGACTTTGGTCCGTCAACGCTTGCGCGCAATGTTTCGCTGGAAATGGTCACCGACTGGCTGGCGAAGTTTCATGACCGGGGACGCTCGACGAGATTGCCGCGAGCGATCCTTTCTGCAGCCTTTAATCGTGGCATCAAGGCGGACAATGATCCGACGCAGACGAAGAGCCGCTTCCCTTAAATGCTGGCGATTTTTCCGATCGCGTATCGGAGCGGGGTAAGTGTGTCCGAAATTCAGAGCCGCCTGGGAGAATTTAAGACAGGTGCAGCGCGAAAAGGTTCACGCGGACGGATTCGCCTCTGGAACTCTTTTGGAGACAGGGAATGGTCGTTTAGTCGGCAATGCGCGCAAAACCGGACATTGGAATCTCCATATTCGACGCCAGCAAACATGGCGCCGCCGGACCATCCAGCGTGGGCTGACCTAAGATAAGCCAATCCGGGTTCGGATCACACTGAAACTGCGTGTTGTTAGTATTGCTGCATCGCAAACTCGCGCAGCTTTCGATTTGCTTTTCCGGCTTTTGTGGCTAGGTTGCCTTTGGGGAGCACGCTTGACTTAAGGTTTAGGCGTTTGGGGGCAGGCAGTGGGAATAGATTTAATCTGCAGTGCGGTCGGCGCATTTTTTCGCCGAGTCACGTCAACCTTTCTGTCCATCATTGTGATGTTGACTGCCGCACATGCACAGAAAGTCGACAATGCGGTCGCTATTCCACAGAACGTGCGTCCCGGCGCGATTGAAGCGCAGTTTGACGTTGAGGTCGCGCCTGGTCTGACCATGGCGCCCAGCGTCATTTCACCGTACCAGCCGGAACAACCGGAAGATGCTGCGGCCATCGAGTTTCAGCTTACGGAAATTACCCTCGACGGCGCCGTAACAATCCCGCTTGCAGCGCTCCGTCCGCTCTATGCGGACCGGATCGGCGCCACGGTGCAACTCAATGAAATATTCACGATCGCCCGTACAATTACGAAAGCTTATGCAGAAGCAGGCTATCCGCTCAGTCTCGCCTACGTGCCAATCCAGGAGATTGAAAACGGCAAGGTCCGTATCCGGATCATTGAAGGGTTTATCGGCGAAGTCGACGTCTCGGATGCGCCGTCGCGCTTGCGCCCGCGCCTTCAGCGCCTGGCGGCAAAGATCACTGCCGAGCGCCCGCTGACCCAGCGCGGTCTCGAGCGGTATCTTTTGCTTGCCAATAATATTCCGGGGCTCTCCGTCACTGGCGTGCTGGAGCGCGGCGCCTCGCCGGACACTGGCGTTAAGATGACTCTCAAAGTGGCGCAAAAGCGTTTTACGATTGCGGCCGGGATCAACAACCGCGCCTCACGGGCGGTCGGTCGGGAACAATTTAACGGTCGCCTCACTATAAACAACCTGATCACAGGTGCGGATAGTTTCCGGTTCCTCGCAGTGCAGAGCATCAATCTCGACGAACTAACATTTTTCTCGGCGGGCTATTCCACCCTCCTGACAACGGAGGGGCTGGTGCTGGATCTGGCGGCGACCCGGTCTGAAGCTGCGCCAGGCGTGCCGCTCCTGCGCAACCTAGGATTTGAAACCAATGGCTGGACCGCCGGCGCCGCGCTCTCCTATCCGCTGGTCCTGAAGCGTGACACGCAGCTGACTCTGCGCGGCGCTGTCGCCTGGAAGGAATTTCAGAGCGCCTTTGGCGTGACGCCCAACACCCGCGATACCTTGTGGACGAGCGAATTCAGCGCTGCTGCGAAATTCAAGGATGGCTGGAACGGCTCCAACGCGGTCGGCGTCAAGCTGGTGCGTGGCTGGGACATCTTCGACGCCACAGAAGCCGGCTCTCCGCTCGCCAGCCGCGCGGGCGCTGGGGGGGAGTTTCTTGCGCTCGTTGCCGATGTCGGACGCACCCAGAACCTGGCGGACCGCCTGACTCTCTCCTTTTCCGCCAAGGCGCAGGCGGCGAACAATCCGTTGCTCTCCTCTGAGCAGTGCGGTTATGGCGGCGCCGGTTTCGGTCGCGGCTATGATCCGTTTGAGATTGCGGGCGACCGCTGCGTCTCCGGCATCCTGGAATTGAGCGCGGAGCCTGCCTTTTTAGAAAAGGGAAAATTCAAGGCCTCGCCGTTCGTCTCGATCGACGCCGGCGCTGTGCGTCAGAACGGACCGCTGGCGGCGGGTGAAGCACGCACTGCGTCACTCTATTCGTTGTCTGTTGGTGCGCGCATGAAATTGACGAAGCACCTGTCGGCGAACGCTGAGATCGGTGTGCCGCTTAAAGGTGTCGTCTCGCAGGAAGGCGATGATGATCCGCGCTTTTTCTTTTCAGTGTCGGCGCGGTATTGAGGGAGATCTGGATGTTCAGTCAAGAGAGTGAATCTGGACGGAAAAGACGGGCTGCGCTGATGGTGAGCGCGGCGATCCTCATCTGCGCGACGCAAGCCGCTGCGGCGCCGACCGGCGGCAATGTGGTCGCTGGCGACGCGAATATCGAATCGCTGGAAGGCAACCCGATTATCGGCGTCACGCAAAATTCGCAAAGCGCAATCGTCGAGTGGCAGACCTTCAATCTTGGCGCTAGCGAAGATTTCTTTTTCAACCAGCCGAATGCGAACGCGGTGATTTTGAACCGCGTGCTGGGGGCAGGTGGATCCGTCATCGACGGGGAACTGACCGCCAATGGCAATGTCTTCATCATGAACAGCGATGGCGTGTTGTTCGGACCGAATGCGGTGATCGACGTCAACGGCCTGGTTGCGACCTCACTTGGCATCGCGGACGCAGATTTCATGGCGGGCGATTTCGATTTCCGGTTTCTCGGCGAGGAAGACGCGTCGATTATCAATAAGGGCGAGATCTCGATCGCTGAATCGGGGATTCTCGCCTTCGTCGCGCCAAATGTCGCCAATGAAGGACCGATCGCCGCCCGCCTTGGTACGGTAACGCTCGCGGCTGGCGACCGCTTCGTTATCGATTTCTTCGGAGACGGCCTCGTCGCCTTTTCACCTGACATTCCATCCGGGGAGAATCGCGGCGGCGTCAATGTTACAGGCGCGATCAACGCGGAAGGGGGCGCGATCTATCTGACCGCGACCGACGCGATCGAGTTTGTCGAAACGATCATTAATGTTGAGGCTGATCTCGTGGCGCGCGGTGCGACTGAAGTCGGCGGCAAGATTATTCTGACGGGCGCGGAGTCAACAACCGTCACCATCGACGCCACCCTCGACGCCAGCGGCGGCGACGGCGGGGAAATCACTATTGTCGGCCGGGAGATTGTTGTCACCGCCGATGCGCAATTGTTGGCGAACGGGTTTGAGGCGGATTTCGCCGGCGTTCTCTGGACGTTTGAAAATTCAGGTTTCGGCGGCCTCGATGGCGGATCTACGATTACGGGCAGCTATGTCTATAATGCCGAGACGGACGTTTTCTCCAATATCAATGTTGATACCAGCTTCGGTTCGTCGCTGCCGGGCGCGGCCTATTCGGTGCGCGGCCCCGGCGCTGGTCCCGGCGTCGTGGATTTCTTTTCGACAAACGCTTCGGATGTCACGAACGAATTTCGGCTGAATGTTGGCTGGGACGCGCCGATGTCCAATGCCGGGGGAACGCTCAATGTTGCCTACGGTTATGAAGCCCAATGCCAGGATAGCGCCTGTGGGTTCCCGGGTTTCGGCGTCGATCTGGCGCGTGGGCTGATCGGGTCGACTTCCGTGGTCGGCGCGCCGTTGCCGATCGCTGGCGACCAGAATGGCGGAACCATCACCGTGGCGTCGACCGAAATGACGACCTTTAGCGGCCTCGCTTCTGTCGAACCCGGCGCGACAACCGGCGTCGGCGGCGATATTACGCTGTCGTCGGGCGGTTTACTGGTGTTTGACGGTGTGGCGCGGATCGGCGCGCCGCCGCGCGACGGCACGCTGACCCTCCTGGGTCTTGCGCCTGATCCAGACCCGGATCCGATGCCTGTTGATCCGCCGCCTGATCCGCCAGCGGAAGACAATGACGAGGAAGACCAAGACCAAGACCAAGAGATTGAAGAGTCCGTCGAAGTCAGCCTGTCGGAGATTGCGGCCACACAAAACAACACCGATGCGACGGGCGGCGACGAGACACCGGGCGGAGATACATCCGGCGGCGACGCTGGCGCCGCTGGACCGTCAAGCCAAGGCTCGCCCGGGTCGGCGACATTCGACGGCGAACCAATCTTTGAAGGTGACGATCCGTCCGGCGGTGATGAAAAGCAGCGGAAGTTGCTATGTCTGCTCGGCGTCGCGACGACAGCCTGCGCTTCGAAGTAAAGTGCAGCATAGGCTGCCTTTGTCCAGCCCCAAAACTATGTGCCAACTTCTGATAGAGTCTCAGGAACCGGCGGCCTCATGCCAAGGGCCTGATGCGGGCGCATGGAGCGCGCCAGAAATATGAATGAAATATTGCCGGGTGGGAGGAACTTTCATTAGGCCATATTCTGAGATTGCCGGAGAAGACTGTAGACGCGCTGGGATTGGTGGTTGGTACAAGGCATTGATTCGTCTCGAAAATTGAGATGGGAATAGACGACCATAGATAGGCGTCATCTGACTGTAAATCTGGCCGCTTAGCGCACGTTGGCTCGAATCCAACCCCCTCCACCATTTTACACATCTCACGCCAGCTCACTCCGCTCGCGGCGCCGATGGGGCGCCCTGACTGAGCATCGGCCTTGCGAACCACGGGGTCGAATTTTCTCGATTCAGCTCCACCATTTTTTTCGCGCTTCAATCGACCTCCATGCGCTTCTCGACGCAGGCCCCGGCATGCGGCACAGTCGCCTTCATGTATGAGGTAGGTGAACATACAATATCGGTGCGTTTTGAGCGGGTGACGCCGCTCGTCGACAGCGCGCGCGCCTCCGGTGTGGATATTGAAAAGCTGTTTTCGGCCCTCAATCTGCCTGAGCGCCTGCTTGAGAACGGCCGCAACGAATTCATTTCACTTGCGGATTATTACCGCCTGCAAAACCGCCTTTCGATCCTTATTGGCGACGAAACACTGCACCTTTCTTCCCGGCAATTACTGCCGGGCAGTACAGATTTTGTGCTTGCCCATCTTTCAGACTGTAAAAATCTCTTCGAAGTGATGGGCGTTGTTGCAAAGTCCTATAACCTTCTCCATGGCGGCCAGTTTAATCAGGTCGAGAAGCGTCATGCGGCAGTCGATTACCTGATCGACGACCGTGACTTTCCCTATGCGGGCATAGCGGCGGCGGAAGACATTTTTTTCCAGTGCGAATGTATTCTCACCTTTTTGCATTGCCTTCTCATGGTGATTTCTCCATCGGCGCGAGACGCCATCACCGGGGTTCACATTCGCCGTCCGAGCCCCGGAGGCGATTGCGGCCATCTTGGTTACTGGGATGCGCCAATGCGTTTTGGCGCTGACGTTTACAAAGTCTCCTTCGATCGCGAGATCGCGCTGGCGCCGATCCGTATGCCGTCGCCGGATGCGCTGACCGCTAATGCGGTCTATCAGAAGATTGTTGAGACCGTGGCCGGCAAGCACGCCGCTCTCGGGATGATCAATCCAGCGGCGACCCGGGTGCGCGATGCGCTCGCGCGCGGTGTCGTGGAACAGCCCGACGTCGCGGCGCAGATGGGACTTTCCGTCGCCACCTTGCGCCGCCGGCTTACCGCTGAGGGGTTCACCTTTCGAGCGTTGCGGGAGGAAGTCCTGAATGAGACCGCAAAGCGGCTCCTGGCAGAAGGGAAGTCTGTGTCCGATGTCGCCGAAGCGTTAGGGTTTTCCGAGGCGCGGGCGTTTAACCGCGCCTTCAAGGATTGGAACGGCGTCACCCCGAAAGCCTTTACAAACAGGGCTTAAAGGCGCTCAGCCAGCCATTTCGCGGCGCACATATTCGATCTAAAAAAGCTTATCTTGAGCGAAATTGTCTTGTTAGTCTGAGCGCTAGGGTCGTTCTGCGCTGCGCCAATCCCTTCTACCGTGGGAAAAAATAACAATTCTAACGTTTAGGGAGGCCATTATGAGTTCACGCCTGAAATCCGTTTTGTTGAAGACCGCCGGCAGCGCCGGTTTGGTCGCTTTTTGCGCCAGCGCCAGCGTCGTAGCAGGGACCGGCGCGGCCCACGCGCAGGACGCTGCGTCCGCCGCTTCGGGCGACGTCATCATTGTATCGGCCCGGCGCCGCGACGAAACCCTGCTTGATGTTCCGATCGCCGTGACGGCGGTTAGCGGTGAGCAACTTGCCTTGCAGGGCGCTCAGGATATTACGTATCTCAGCCAGTCGGTGCCGAACCTGACGCTCGAAGTATCGCGCGGCACCAACTCGACGCTTACCGCCTTCATCCGCGGCGTCGGCCAGCAGGACCCGGTCGCCGGTTTCGAGGCGGGCGTGGGCATCTATGTGGATGATGTCTATCTCAACCGTCCGCAAAGCGCGGTGCTCGACATCTATGATGTGGAGCGGATTGAAGTTTTGCGCGGACCGCAAGGTACGCTTTACGGCCGCAACAGTGTTGGCGGCGCGGTTAAATATGTGACCAAGCGTCTTGGCGATGAGCCGAGTTTCAAACTGCGCGCCTCTGGCGGCACCTATGGTCAGGTCGATGTGGTGGGCACAGCGGAAATGCCGCTGTCGGATGAATTTGCAGTAGGGGGATCTGTTGCGTATCTGACGCGGAACGGCTTCGGTGAGAATTTGACAACCGGAGCAGAGAATTACGACAAGGACATTCTCGCGTTCCGCGCCAGCGCTGAATATGACAACGATGTGTTGTTCGTTCGTCTCGCCGGTGATTATCTCAAAGATAAATCCAATGCGAAAGGTGGCCATCGTTTGATCCCGAGCTTGTTCTCGGCGGCCCCTGTGCTGGATGATGTTTACGATTCCCGTGGCGGGATTACGGGCGAGAATGAGGCGGAGGCCTATGGCGCTTCGCTTCATGTTGAACTTGCGCTCAATGATAACTGGACGATCAAGAACATCGCCGCCTGGCGCGAGGATGACACCTTCACGCAAATCGATTTTGACGCGCTTCCAGCGGCCGATGTCGATGTGCCGGCGATCTACGAAAACGAGCAGTTCACCGAAGAACTGCAGCTTCTTTATGAAGGCGACGCCGTCGCGGGTGTGCTCGGCTTTTATTACATCGACGCCAACGCCTTCAACACATTCGACGTCGTTCTCGACCTGACTGGCAGTCTGACCCCGCCGCCCTTCGGCCCGCTGCCGGGTCTGAACGCCAACACCACCGGCGATGTGGACACCAAGTCTTGGTCGATCTTTGGCGACCTGACCTTCGACCTCGAAGAAATCATCGGCCTTCAGGGCGTCGAACTCGCACTGGGCGGGCGCTACACCAGCGACAAGCGGTCGTCGACCGTTCTTCGCCAAACCTATATTGGCGGCAACTCGCCGGCGCTTGGGGGCACGACATCGACAGTTATCGCCACGACGTCCGATTTCGAAGGCGAGGAAACCTTCACCGATTTCAGCCCGCGCGTTTCACTCTCGTGGAGCCCGAATGGCGATCACAATCTCTACGCGTCTTACAGCCAGGGCTTTAAAGGCGGCAGCTTTGACCCGCGCGGACAGTCAAGCTCGGTGACGGTGGACTTTGACGGCGACGGAGATGTCGACGCCGACGACGTTTTCCAATTCTTCCTGTTCGAACCGGAGGAAGTCGACTCTTATGAAATAGGCTGGAAGGCGCGTTTCGCGGACGGGCGCGTAACATCGAATCTGGCGCTGTTTTACGCCGACTACACCAATGTCCAGATCCCCGGCTCGCAAGGCGGCACCGATCCGGTGACGATGCTGCCGACCTTTATCGGCGTCACCACCAACGCCGGCGGCGCGGAATTTTATGGCGTCGAGTGGGAAGGCACGGCGCTTCTCGCCCAGGACCTCTTTGGCGGCGGCGACAGCTTCTCCATTGGCTGGGGCGGCGGCTGGATCGATGCGGACTACACGCAGTTCCTCGTCGGGACTGTGGATGTTGCAGACCAGCGTGTCGTTCAGAATACGCCGGAATTTTCAGGCGCGCTGACGACGAACTACACCCATCCGGCGAATTTCTTCGGGCGCGGCGGCGAAGTGTCGTTCATCACCCAGACTTCGTACAAGTCGCGCACGAACCAGTTCGAAGTGCCGAACCCTTATCTCGATCAGGGTGGGTACGGCCTGCTTGACGCCAGCCTTGTATGGACGTCAGAGGACGGCAAGTTGCAGATCGGCATTCATGGCAAGAACCTTCTCGACCGTGAATATCGCGTCGCGGGTTACAACTTCATCGCGCAGAATCCGGATGGCAGTCTGGCGACGCCGCTTGCCGCGACCCTCGGCCTTGAAGGCGTGCTGACGGGCTTCTATGGCCCGCCGCGCACTGTCACCGGCACGGTGCAGGTCCAGTTCTAGGGAGAAATCCCTTCCTCGCGAAGCGGGGCGGCGGCTTGCGTTCTTGCCGCCGCCCCGTTTTTCCTTCATTTCTTGGGGCGCAGGGCCAAGATGAAAAAACTTTTTTTCTCCATAATTGTGCTTGCCGTGATCATCGCGGGCGCCGCGGGCGTTTTATACTGGCGCGCGAGTCAGGGCGCACCGGCAGATAGCCTCGAGCAGACCTATTTCACCGATGCTGACCGTTTCGTCGATGTTGCCGGCGCGCGGGTTCGTATCCGCGAAGAAGGGCCGGCGGATGCGCCCGTCATTGTTCTGATCCATGGATTCACGCATAGCCTTGAGACCTGGGACGCTTGGGCGGCGGCGTTGAAAAGCGATTATCGCGTTGTGCGTTACGACTTGTTGGGGCACGGCCTTACCGGTCCCGACCCGAAAGAACGTTACGCGCCTGCAGAGCGCGCAGCCTTTATTGGCGATGTGCTGGATGCGCTCGACATCGACCGCGCATTCATCGCCGGAAATTCTCTCGGCGGCTTGGCGGCGTGGCGTTTCGCGCATGACCATCCAGATCGAGCAGCAGCGTTAATTCTCATTTCTCCGGGTGTGTTCTCACTGAATGGCGTCAACGACGAGCCAGCGGAAATTCCGGCGGCGATGAAAGCCTATCTCATGACGGCGCCGGAAGCCGGCGTTACGGCGAGCGCTGGCATCATTTATGGCGACGATTCCAAACTGACATCCGAACGTCTTGCGACCATGCGCGATATGATGCGTCGTGAAGGCAACGGCGCAGCAATGATCAAATCGCTGGAAGAGTTCACGCTGCCAGAT
>JAUHYK010000065.1 GCA_030426465.1 Alphaproteobacteria bacterium | reverse complement strand
ACGGCTATCGGTATTGCCGGCGGCGATGAGCATGATGTGATCGTCAACACTGGATTGGTCGATGTTGAGGCGCGGGCGGGGTCCTTTATTTCCAACAGCGCGTCGAATGGAGGCGCGTGGGTGAAGTCTCAGACAAATTCCCATGTCTACAGCTATATGACGGCGATCGGTGTCGATGCTGGTCTCAGCAACGATGATATGGTCGTGAATTCAGGAACGATCCAGGTTGATCTCACTTCCGGGAGCTCCAACGAACGCACCCGTGCGCAAAGCTATTCCGGATATGGTTCGCCTATCAGCATTAACTCCGATGCAGGCGCCTATGCTGTTGCGTCCATGAACAATTTACGCGCATTCGGTATAAAAATGGGCGCGGGCAAAGGTGAGGTCTACAATAGCGGCGACATAAATGTAGTTGTTGAAACTTTGGCGACGTCCTTGGCGGACACTAACCCGAACGGACTGTCCGGCGCCGACGGTTCTGCAACATCGATTGTGGGTCTGTCAGGTGGGTATATTTCTGGGATTGAGGCCACGGGAAGCGGCGACAAAACCGTGACAAATGACGGCGCTATCTTCGCCCGGTTGCATCCGGGGTCTGGTTCGTCCTCAGTGGCTGACGCCGACGGCATTAATTTTGGTTCTGAACCCGATTCAAAATCCGAAGTTAAAATCACAATCAACAATAACTACGTCCATGGCGTTCATGTGGGCGCCGGGAATGACAGCGTCTTAAACAACGGCTCGATCACTGTTCAAAACGTTGTTTACGCCAATCGCGCCCGCGCCGTTGCCGGGCCAGGACAGGGATCTGAGTCGGTTGACGCCTTTGCTACCGCCAAGGTGACTATAGACGGCGTTTACGGTTATGGCGTCCGTGCGGATGGCGGAAACAACACTGTAGTCAACAATGGCGACATTGACGTTCTGGTGTCGCCGCTTGCAGATGCAAGCACAAAAGCCACTGGCAGAGCATTTGATGGCGATGCTGAGGCGAAGTCGACCGCGAGTGTGGCGAACGCCTATGGTTTTGGCGTGCTGACGGGCGGCGGCGCGGACACTATTGTCAATAATGGCGTGATTAATGTCAGCGTCGACCCGATTGTCCGGGCAGACGCGACAGCAACACCTGGCAAGCATATATTGGGGAATGGCGAAGCCGTTCGCATCGAGCGGGAGGAGCTGTCGAGGATATATTCCTACGGGATCAATTCCGGCTCCGGTGACGACTACGTTTTGAACAATGGAGCGATTACCGCCACCCGCACGCGCGGCGGCGGCAACATTCTTGGTATCGAGACAGGCGCCGGAAACGATATCGTCGAACTCTCGGCGACATCTACGCTGAGCCCGCATATCAAGCTTGGCTCCGGCGATGACCGGCTAATTTACCATGGCGGTGCGATTATTGGCGGCGCCGTGATCGGTGAAACTGGTGTGGATACGCTTGAGGTTGTCGGCGAGGGGGTATTCTCCGTATCGGATATTCGCAATTGGGAAAATCTTGAAAAAAACGGCGCCGGACATTTTCGTGTAACAAGCCCTGTCTCCTGGCATAATGTCGTTATCAATGAAGGCACGCTTACGGCGACGGTGCGCCCGCTATCGACCGCAGGCCTGACCACATTCTTCGACGGCAGCGGTCGCGCGGGGACATTTGAAACCGCGGCAGGCTACACGCTTGGCGGCGACTTCACACTGAATGCTGGCCCAAATCCTTTCACGGATGGTCAAAGAGCCCGGATCATCAATGCCAACGGTCTTAACTATCAGCCATCGGCGGAAAACCTGCTTTCAACACCGCTGCTGAGTTTCAGCATGGATATCGCCCTGAACACCGCTGACGCCGTTGCAAGCGTGGAGGCGTTTTCGTCAGCCGCCGCCACCGCCGATCAGCTATCCCTGGCGCAATCCCTTGACGATACGCTGGCGATGGCCGATGCGAGTTTTTATGACAGTGATCTCGCCTACACGATGGGTGGGATACAAAAACTTGGTGGAATTGGCCAGATACGTGCAGCCTATGATGCGCTGTTGCCGACAATCGCCGCCCCCCAAATTTCCGCCGCCGCCGCCGTCTCCGCCGGGGCTAGCGACGCGGTAGAAGACACGCTTGGCTTTGCACGCATGAGTTTGATGAGCAACGAAACAGGCGCTTCCCGACTTGGGTTTACAGGCGTTGAGTTCTCCGACTACGCAGGTGGTAAAGCATGGAGTGCGAACCTTAGCGGAGACCTTGGCGTTAATCCGACCAACGCCGAAAGTTTCCAGGAAACGTCATATACGTCATTTGTGAATGGGGTGCATGTCGGTTTTGGTGAGAGTAGCGTCTTTGGTTTCAGCTATGGCGTGAACAGCGTTTCAACACAACGCCGCAATGGTTATCAGGAAGCAGACGAAGATAAATTTGCATCCGTCTATGGTCTCCACATGCTAGGAGACGGCGTCTTTGTGGAGGCGGTGGGCGGTTATGCGACACTTGATGCACGGCGCTTTGATGGGGGTATCTCAGAAGCGCAGGTTGACCTTGCGGAAGGAAAAGCCCGAAACCTGACTGGGGACGTACGGTTAGGAAAAATCATTGCCGCAGATGAAAACCGGTTTATGGAACTCTATGCCCGCGCCGGATATAGCGCCTTCGATTATAACAAAACAGCACACACGCAGACCCTGGGGCTAGGGCAGTCAGTCAGCGCTGTCGATCAATCTGCAGTGGAGGCCGGCCTTGGCATGCGGTTTGACGGTGCTTTTGAAAGCGATCGCTTCGGGGCCATCAAAGCATCCCTGAACATCGAATATGTGCGTGACGTTGACTATAATGCTGGGGGCGGCAGGATCATTTTTGACGATGCGCCAGAACATAGTTTTGTCATTAATCGCAATCTTCGCTCATCAAACGCGCTTCACGCCCGGTGGGGAGCGAAGTGGATGTTGTCTGATCGTGTTGATCTGGAGTTCGTCGGAAAAGGCCAGTATCGCGAAACCGGTCCGGAGGGAGCGTTGCGGCTGGAAATGACATCGCGGTTCTGATTTTGGGCTATACTGCTTTTGTCGAGCTATTCGCTGATACGTCATAAGTTTCTCTGCGACGCGATAAGTCGAGCATGTCTGCAATGCAGTTGATTTCCGGTGTCAGGCGGACTCCGGGGGCAGACCTGTTTCCAGGCGATTTTGAATAAGCTCAAGCAGTTTATTCGTTTTGCCGATGTCGCCACCGGGAATATCTTGCAACAGCCGCGATCGCAGTTCGCTTGTAATGGTGAGTATTTCATCCAGCACGTCGATGCCTTCCGCTGTAAGGCGTAAATGCTTGTTACGGCGGTCTGATGGGTCGGAAAGACGTTCCACGAGGCCATCGGCTTCGAGCAGATCTAGGGTCCGTGTGAGGGTTGGCCCTTCAATTCCAATTCGTTTCGCGATTTGGATTTGCGTTGTAGAGGACGGCGAAGAAAGAATTGTCGCCAAGACCTCCATCCGCGACGCGCTTTGGCCAATCTTGCGGAGATGCTCGTCGAGGAGCGACCTCCATATGCGGCCTGTTCGGACAATAGAAATTGTCAGGCGCAATTCCGGTGATGAGTAATCCTTTTGCGAAGGAGGCGCGTTCCGTTTCTTATTTGTTTTTTTTACCTTGGCGCGGGCTGTCAGCGGTTTGGTCAAGCTGCATCTTCCTGTTTTGCGGCCAGCATCAAGCGGAGCGGGCGTCAAAGATTTTTTTGCACTGAGCGTGTCGGGCTTATTATGTCAAGCCGATGATATATTTATCAAGCCGCGGCGGCGCCGGATTTGCCGCCTTGGTCTTAGTTACAGGCAATCATTGTCGGATGAATTGGTTTTTTGCTAAAGACTTCAGTGTCTGTCGAGCATGGCTGCTCTCGAAGGAAAGCTCGGCACGCATTGACAGTCCAGGATTTGCATAGATAATTAGAATCCTAATGAAACCACCTTGCGCGTTGTCTTGAACGGCTTAAAGTCAGGTGGCTTTGCGCCAGCGGTTTGGAGATGATGATGGCGGATAAAATCATTGTTCATGATCCTCGTGGTTATCCACCTAAAGTTGTGGGCAAGCGGCTTGCGAATAGACCAGAGTCGCTGGACGGAAAGGTGCTTTATCTCATCGATTGCCTTTTCGATAATGCAGATGTTTTTATGGAGCAGTTGCGGCTCTGGTTCGCGGAAAACTTGCCGGCTGTGGAAACCCGCCTCATTAAGCCGCGTGAAAGCTGGGTTGACGATCCCGAAATGCGCGCGAAAGTCGTCGCTGACGGCGATGCCGCGATTATAGGCGTTGGGCTTTGAAGCACCTGTTGCCCCACGGTCGTGGGGTTCGCATTAGCGCTTGAACAAGACGGGATTCCAACAATCCCGGTCAGCACCCATGTGTTTGCGCGTCTCGCCAAGGCCACGTCTTTGTCTGCGGGTATGCCGACAACGCGCAACTGCTTCGTTCCGCAGCCTGTTGTAGGACGCACGCCGTCTGAATTGCGCGATTACATCGAAGGCGTAGACCCCGTTAACAAGCGGCCCTTTATGCAATGCGTATTGGAGGGGCTTACCCAACCTTTAACCGGTGAAGATATGAAAGGCGCGACGTTTGAACGATCGACGCCGCGGTTGCTTGAGCCTGACACGGAGGACAATCTCCGCCAGCTCTTTATTGAAAATCACTGGACTGATTGTTTGCCTGTCATTCTTCCCACCGAGGCGCGTGTTGAGGCGATGCTCAAAGGCAGCGGCAAGCCTGCCGATTATGTGGTCGGGACCATGCGGCCAACGTCGTTCCGCGAGGCGTGGGAATTTGACGTCGAGAAAGTCGCCGTCAACGCTGTTATGGCTGGCGCCCGGCCCGAATATCTGCCGGTGATCCTTGCCCTTTCCGCGAGCGGCGTTTCGGCGAGGTCCAGCAGCACGACCTCATGGGCTTGCCTGTCTTTCGTCAACGGACCGATACGCAATGAAATCGGCATGAATGACGGTGTCGGCGCTATGGGGCCATATAACCACGCCAATGCAACGATCGGTAGGGCCTATGGCCTTGTCAGCCAGAACGTTCAGGGCGGCTCTGTCCCCGGCGATACCTATATGGGGACGCTTGGCAACAACTGGGCGTACACAGCTTGCTTTCCCGAAGCGGAGGAACGCAGCCCGTGGACGCCTTTCCATGTGGATCAAGGCTTTAGGCCCGCAGATAGCACGGTCAGTGTTTTCTTCGGCGGCTGGTACACACAGGCGGGTTTTGGGCCGCGCGAAACCTGGAAAGAAAAATTCATCCGCTGCCTTACCGCGACGGACCATTTCAGTCCGCCTGTCATCGTTATGGACCCATTGGTCGCGCATGAGTTCAACAAGATGGGCTTCAGCAAACAGTCTCTTATTGAGTGGTGCGCGGAAAATGCGAAAATGCCCGCTCGCTCTTATTGGGATGATCAATGGATCACGACCCTTATCAAACCCCACGCGGTCGCAGGAGTTGAGCCTTTTGCAAGCCGGCTGAAAGCAGCGCCCGATGATATGATCAGCATTTTTCAGCCGGAAGATCTGAACATCATCGTGCTGGGCGGTGAGACCCAGGGCGCGTTCAAGATGATCAGCGGCCGCTATATGGGCCGTGGCTTCGGCGCCGACAAGAACAGCACCCCGGCGGGTCTTATCGATATCTGGCGTTAATTGGGGGTTGAGGTTCAGGCTTTTTCCGGGCTTCGCTGCATTCAAGCTTCTGAGGGGTGAAGCTGTTGTTGTCCGCGAGGCGTAAGCAATCGTATTTGTGCGTTGCGATAGGCTTATGCACGCGCAATTTTCTCAATATATTATGCACAATAGCAGCATTTCCCGGCGGTTTGGCGCATGGCGCTCTTATAGGCTGGACGGCCGTCTGGTCAGCGCATAAAATACTTTCGATTCTAATCATTGTAGATGTCATCGGTTATGGCGCTGAGTAATGCGGCTCGTATTGAAGTGACAGCCACTCGCTTTAGCGAGAATAACGTGGGGTCAGGTGGGCAGGGCAAGCGAACAAAGGAAAAGCATTTGTGAGCGGCGAATTTGAAGTTGCAGTCATCGGTGGCGGTCTTGCCGGATTAAGCGCTGCGATGACCAGCGCGCGTCTGGGCCGGAGTACCGTCGTTTTGACCGGCGGTCTTGCCGGCGGGCAACTGGTCAGCATTGAGCATATTGATGGTGTGCCGGGATTCCCCGAAGGCGTGCCCGGCTATGATCTTTGCCCCATGGCTCAGGAACAGTGCGATGCAGCCGGCGTTTCTTTTCTCCAAGATGCCTGTGGCGGACTTGAGTCCGAGTGTGAAACATGGCGGATTGAAACTGCAAGCGGTGCCGTCTTGGCGGGCGCTGTTATCATTGCGACAGGCTCATCTTTCGTAAAACTAGGCGTGCCGGGCGAAGAAAAATTTCAAGGGCGCGGCGTCAGCGACTGCGCCAGTTGTGACGGACCGCTTCTACGCGGCAAGACTGCTGTAGTCGTCGGCGGCGGCGATTCGGCGATGCAGGAAGCCCTCGCGCTCGCCCTCCATGTGGATAAGGTGACCATGATTGTGAAAAGTGACGCCCTTACTGGCCAGATTGCCTATAGGAATGACGTGGGAACCAACGGCAAGATTGAAGTTCAGACGCAAAAGACCGTTACTGAAATTCTTGGGCAGGACGGCGTTGATGCTGTTCGGGTCAAAGATGAAACATCAGGTGAGGAAACAGAAATAAAGGCTGCGGCGGTTTTCGTTTTTACCGGGCTGGAGCCGAATAGCGGATTTCTGAAAAATGCAGCTTCGCTCAATGAAAGCAGGCATATTCTAACGGATGCCTCCATGCGCACCTCGGCAAAGGGGGTTTTTGCAGCAGGAACAGTGCGGGCGGCGTCCGCTTGTCGCGCTGCCGGCGTTATGGGCGACGGCGCGACAGCGGCGACCGCTGCTCACCATTACTTGGCCACTGGCTTATGGTCCGCCCAGGATTGACATCTGACGATAAAGGCGCCGGTTTGAAACCGGCGTTATCACGGCACCCGCGATTGCCTTCCGTTCACGTCGTGTCGCAAACGGTCCTGGCTGCAGGGCTTGTCCAGACATTTGGGCAAAAGGTAGTCATGGACGCCATTCGCGACGTTCTTGATGACGCCCGCGCCAGAGAGGTGATGCTTAGCGCAGACGAAGCTGCGCAAATGGCCGCTTCGCATATGGCTAGCGAACAGGCGAGCAGCATTAAAGTTGTTTATAATCTGACCGGCACAATCCTTCACACCAATCTGGGGCGGGCAATTCTTGCAGAGGAGGCGGTCGAGGCGGCGGACAAAGTGATGCGCAACGCCATCGCGCTTGAATATGACATCACTGGCGGTGGACGGGGCGAGCGTGATGATATTGTTCGCGATCTATTATGCCGCTTAACCGGCGCTGAGGACGCAACCCTCGTCAATAACAATGCGGCGGCGGTGTTGTTGACATTAAACACCTTAGCGGCGGGGCGCTCCGTAATTGTCTCACGGGGCGAGTTGATCGAAATCGGCGGCGCTTTTCGTATGCCGGATATCATGGCGTCGGCGGGCGCAAAACTGGTTGAGGTGGGGACAACCAATCGCACTCATTACCGCGATTACGAGAATGCCATTAATGCTGAAACCGGGGCGCTACTGAAAGTTCATACATCGAATTACCGGATTGAAGGCTTTACGAAATCGGTCTCCGCCAATGATTTGTCGACGCTGGCGGCTGAACACAACATTCCGCTTGTTGATGATCTTGGCTCGGGTACGTTGATCGGCCTTTCGCAATTTGGTTTGCCTGATGAGCCGACGGTATCGAAAGCGCTGAGCGCTGGCGCTGATTTGGTGACGTTTTCAGGTGACAAGTTACTGGGAGGCCCACAGGCCGGCTTTATTGTTGGGCGCCGCGACCTGATCGCTAACATCAACAAAAATCCTATGAAACGCGCCATGCGTGTCGATAAAATTCGTCTCGCCGCCATCGAAGCGACACTGCGCTTATATCAAGATCCGGAAAGGCTGATTGCGCGCTTGCCGACCTATCGGGCCCTGTCGCGAAATATTGACGATATAAAAGCTTGTGCAGGCCGCTTGGCCCCAAAGGTGGCGGCTTATCTTGGCGCGCAATTCTCCGTTGAAGTTGGAGCATGTGAAAGTCAAGTCGGCTCTGGCGCTGCTCCTACCGCGACGCTCCCCAGCGTGGGATTTGTCATTCGTCCCGCATGCCGTCAGCATGAGGGGCAGGCGCTTCAGGGCTTGGCGGATGCTCTGCGTTCCTTGCCGGCGCCAGTGATTGGCAGGATCAAAAGCCAGGCATTCGTTCTCGACCTGCGTTGTCTTGAGGATGAGGCGGGTTTTCTCGCAAACCTTGAACAATTTACAACAAAAGACGGGGGCGTTGGACGTGGCGCTGGCCCGGCGTGATTGTCGGTGTCGCGGGACATGTAGATCACGGCAAGTCGGCGCTTGTGCGCGCGCTGACCGGCGTCGACACAGACAGATTGAAAGAAGAAAAGGCCCGCGGCATTTCCATCGATCTGGGCTTTGCTTATATGTCCGGCGACAATGGCGATATCATCGGCTTTGTAGATGCGCCTGGCCACCATCGTTTTATCCGCAATATGATTGCCGGCGCCGCCGGGATCGATGTGTTGATGCTAGTCATCGCCGCAGATGATGGTGTCATGCCGCAAACTCGCGAACACCTTGCTATCGCTAGTTTGTTAGGGGTCAAGCGAGTCATTGTCGCCTTCACAAAGATTGACCTTGTCCCTAATGATTGGCGCGAGGCTATGTTGGCGGAGGTGCGAGAATTCCTGGGTGAAACAAAATTCTCAGATGCGCCTGTCTTTCCATTATCAAACCGAACAGGCGAGGGCATTGACAGTTTACGCAAAGAATTAGTGGGCATGACGCCCGCGGCGAAATCCCGCGCGCCTGAAAAGCGCTTTCGCCTCACAGTCGATCGCTGTTTTACAATTTCGGGGGCGGGCACCATTGTAACAGGACCAGTAATGAGCGGATCCGTCTCTGTAGGCGATTTCGTTACGGTGAGCCCGGCCGGGCTTTCGGCGCGTATTCGCGCCATTCATGCGCAGAACCGTCCGGTGGAGACCGGACTCTGTGGTGAGCGTTGTGCGCTGAATCTCACTGGCGATGGGATTACACGTGAAGCCATCGCGCGAGGCGATGTTATTCTTGACCCCGTGCTCCATGCGCCTGCGGACCGGATTGATTGCCGTCTCAACTTGCTGGCGAGTGAGGCAAGACCCCTAAAACACTGGACGCCGCTCCGGGTTTATCATGCGGCTACGGAAGTGAGCGCGCGCGCCGCTCTCCTTCAAGATGAACCCGTCACACCGGGCGCCGAGAGCCGTATTCAACTTGTTCTTGAAAAACCGATCGCCGCTGCGGCGGGTGACCCTTTCGTAATCCGTGACACGTCGGGCATGCGGACGATGGGTGGCGGGCGATTTATCGATCTTAGAGCGCCGCAGCGCCGGCGGCGGACGGCGGGGCGAATTGAACAACTCTGCGCTATGGAGGTTCAGAACAACGCAGACCGTCTGCGCGCCCTTCTCAAGGCGAAGCCTTATTACATTAATCGAATGGAGTTTGTGCGCGACCATGCATTAAGTGAGCGTGCTTTTCGCGATCTTTTGAAAGACACACCGCACATGTCCGTTGGCAGTGACATGGTCATCTCAAAGAAAACATGGCGCACTTTGTACGAAAACGCACATGGCGCGCTGAAGGCGTTTCACGAAAAATATCCGGAAAAATCCGGGGCGCCGGCGGCCTGCCTTGTGGCGGGTTTTGAACCCAGATTTCCTAAAGAGGTCTCTTTGAAAGTGATTGATGCTCTAGTGCAAGCCGGTTTTGTAATTGCGCAAGGCGGTGTTTTTCGTTTGCCGGAACATGAAAGTAGGCTTGATAGTAAGGATGAAATTTCCTGGGCGAGAATGCTGCCGCACTTTAAGGGGGAGGGACGATTTCGCCCCCCTCGCGTGCCCGAATGGGCTGAGCTGTTACACATAAACGAGAGCGTTATACGCCGCATATTGAAAACGAAAAGCCGGCAGGGGGTGGTGACTGAGATCATTACGGACCATTTTTTCCTGCGAGAAACAATCAACGAGGTCGCTACGATCCTTGATGAGCTTGGCCGTGCGGCGCCAGATGGATCTTTCTCCGCAGCGCAATTGCGGGATAGGCTCGCGAATGGCCGCAAGCTTTCAATACAACTTCTTGAGTACTTTGATCGGCAGGGTGTTACGCTCCGCCGCGGCGACATGCGCAGGATAGATCGTCTGCGTCTTGAGCGCGTGGTTGAGAATGCGTCCGTCGAAGCGAGATCGGTTTAAGGAAGAGAAACGTTCCCGGTGGGGCGTCCGGACTTCAAATCCGGGTGGGGCTGTCAGCCAGTCTCAGGTGGGTTCGACACCCACTCTCTTCCGCCAATCGTTGTTCCCTGATGAGGTTTGAGGTGCGCGGCACCCAAAACATGACGAAAAGAGAACTCGATGCATACGGATGAATGAACAAAATCGGAGTTAATTGCCATGCATCGAAAGCGCCAGTATTCTAAACAAAAAGTACGCGTACCGGCTTTGCTGGCGCTATGCGATAGTCTGGTCAGGGAGAGGGCATATCAATGAAAATTCAGAGCAAGCTGGGTTCGTTCATTGTTGCGGTGTTGCTGGCTGGTTGCGGGCATGTCGCAAACATGGCGCCAGAGGCTGGGGACTGGCCGCGTTACGCGCGAGATCTTTCAGGCACGCGTTACTCTCCCTTGCAGGAGATAAACCGTGATAACGTCTCGGTCTTGACGCAGGCTTGGTCATTCCGTGTGCGGCCCAAAGGCGGCGGCGCGCTGGTGAGTTCCGCAACGCCGATTGTTGTAGATGGCGTGCTTTTTCTGCCCATCGGCAATGCGGTCGTCGCGCTCGAGGCGCATACAGGCGCCGAGATCTGGCGTCATAAGGTGACAAACGGGCTAGCCCGGCGCACGGTGTCTTATTGGCCGGGCGAAGGAGATTATGAGCCGCGTATCTTTTATTCCACCGGCGCCAGCTTCGTTGCGCTCAACGCCAAAACTGGTGATGTTGATACGACATTTGGCGAGGAGGGCGCCATAGCGCTTGGTGTTCCCTATAACGCGCCGCCGACAGTTTATAAAAACGTGCTTGTCGCCGGAGCTAATACGGCGGAAATGCAGCGTGGAGAACCAGGCGATACGCGCGCGTTTGATGCGCGGACCGGCGCAAAGATTTGGGAGTTTCACACGGTGCCGCGCCCCGGCGAACCGGGCCATGAAACCTGGCTGGACGATGGCTGGAAAGAACGGTCCGGAACGAATGTCTGGGTCTGGTATATGACCGTCGATAAAAAAACCGATACACTTTACATGTCTGTTGGCGGCCCTTCTGCTAATTATTATGGCGGTGACCGACCCGGCGCAAACCTCTTTGGCAATTCTGTCGTCGCCGTAAATGCTCTAACCGGCGACCTAATATGGTATTTCCAGACTATCCACCACGATTTGTGGGACTGGGATTTGCCGCCGCCGCCGGTTCTTGTTGACATAAAAGTGGATGGAAAAAAGATCCCCGCGCTGGCGGAAACCGGCAAGAATGGATTGATGTATATCTTGAATCGGGAAACCGGCGAACCTGTCTTTGGCGTTGATGAAAAGGCAGTGGCGGCAGGGGATGTTCCTGGTGAATGGTATTCGCCGACCCAACCATTTCCGGTGAAACCGCCGCAATTATCCCGCGGCTACTGGACGCCTGAAGATATCGTCACCGGTAATGACACGAGCGAAGAGCATGCCGCTGCTTGCCGAGCCTTGCTCGAAAGTTATGGCGGCTCCTTTTTTAATGCGGGCTCTTTCACGCCGTTCTTTCTTCATGAAGAAGGAATGCCCGTAAAAGCTTCTATTAACATGCCCCATAATGGCGGTTCAAATTGGGGCGGCAGCGCTGCTGATCCAAATACCGGCCTTGTGTTTGTGAACACCAGCGAAGGCGGGAGTATCGGCTGGATTGAAAAAAGAAAAACCGATGGCGATTATGGTCGCGGGACGCAAGGGTCTACGCAACTTTACGATCGGGGCAGCCTGTCTGGCCCTGGCGCCTATTCATCCTTCAGCGCCAGCTTTGAGGATCAGAAAGGTCAGAAAGTTGTCTTGCCTTGCATCAAGCCACCCTGGGGACGGCTCTTTGCAATTGACGCAAATAGCGGAGAGATTGCCTGGGAAACGAGGCTCGGCGTCAGTGAAGCCTTGAGTGAAGGCAAGCAGAAAACAGGAACGCTTAATACATTTGGCGGGCCAATCGTTACGGCCGGCGGTCTTGTTTTTATTGGCGCCACGAATGATCATCGTTTTCGCGCCTTCGACGCACAGACCGGCGATGAATTATGGAGCGCCAAGCTCGACTATCACGCGCAAGCGGTGCCGATTACATATCGCGGCAGGGGTGGCCGCCAATATGTAGCTGTCATGGCCGCTAATTTCGGCGCCACACCGAGGGGGCCGGATGGAAGACCGCTTAATAATGAGTCCCTCATTGTTTTCGCATTGCCGGAATAGCTTTAAAAAAAGCCTCTCGTAGGAAGTGGGCGCCCGACAAGGCAAGCAAGCGTTCTCAAGCCGCCTCGGGGCCCTGAGCTTCTGGCGGCGAGCGCGCCGGCCCAGAAGCCGGCTGAAAGAGCTGTGATCCACAAGCCATATGGGCTTGCTATTTTAGTGTTCCAGCCGCTCATGAGCACATTTATGTTGGTATAGGTTTTTGGTTTCGCTGTAATAGTCCTAACCCGAAAAAGCTATTCGCCACGTCGGCCCGAATCTAAGAGAGTTTTACGCCGCCATGAAGATCAATGCCGCGCAACTGGCCATGTTGCTGGTAGCTGTCCTGAGCGCCATCGGCGCATGGGCGTTTAATCGCAACGATTATCTGGCGGTTGAGACCTATCTTCAGCAGGCGGCGCTGGAAATTGAACAGCGGATTGAAGGTCAAATTTCCGTCCTTTATGCGGCAAGAGGTCTTTTCTTGACGATTGGTGAAGTCGACCGGGCCGTTTTCAAAGATTATCTTAAGGCAAGCGAAGTGCGAAGGCGCATGCCGGGTATGCAGGGCGTCGGTTACGCGAAAAGGTTTCTGCCTGGCGAAGAAGAGGCGGTCGAAACCCGGCTGCGGCGTGACTATGGCGTTGACAGAACGATCTGGCCGGCAACGGATCAGAATTTGCGCTATCCGATCGTGCTATTAGAGCCTGACGATGAAAGAAATCGTGCGGCTCTTGGTTTCGACATGTTTAGTGAGGCCGTGCGTCGAGAGGCGATGATGGCGGCGTTGCAGAGCGGGCAAGCGACCGCTTCGCGGCCGGTGAAGCTCGTTCAGGAAATTGACGAAGAAACACAGGCAGGTTTTCTGATATACCTGCCGATGTTTGCTCAGGGTAATACCGGGGGGACGCCTGATGGTTATGTCTATGCGCCTTTTCGCGCTCACGATCTTTTCCGGGCTGTACTGTCAACTATTCCCAACATTGACCTTGTCGCCGCATATTCCGAAGGGGTTGAGAACGACATAGCGCTCTATGGCGGTGATGATGAAGTCTGGGGGGCGCATGATTTTGTTATCAAGGTGGGCGGCCGCGACTGGACGATCTATCTGAAGACAAAACGCCAACATTTTAGCGCCTGGCGTGTCGCGTCGCTTTTGTCTGTTATCGCAGGAATTATGGCGACATTATTCTTTTGGCGCCTGTTTCGCGAGAATGAAACTCGGATTCAGACGTTGCAGGCGCTTGCCGATGAGCGGAAAGCCCGCGCAGATTTAAAAGACCTCTATTTGAAAGAAACAAACCATCGCTTTAAAAACCTTCTCGCGCGTATTCTTTCTATCGCCAGGCTGTCTTCTCGGTCAGCTTCAAACTTGGACGAGTATCTTCGTGATTTTTCGCGGCGCATCGAGGCGATGTCGCGAGTGCAGGACTTGCTTGCCGCGTCCGCGCGAAAATCGGCTACGCTAAGTTCTCTGTTGCGTGACGAAATCAATTTGATGTGCGAGACCAGCGACCAGATTTTGTCACTTGCCGGTCCCGAGGTGGAGCTTTCGGAATCGCAAGTGCAAGCGTTGGGGCTTGTCATCCACGAGCTAGCGACGAATTCAGCGAAATACGGCGCCTTTAAAAAAGAAAGCAAAATCGATATTTCCTGGCAGCGCTCGAAAGGTTCGGCAGATTGTGAAGAGGTTCGAATGCTCTGGGTCGAGCAAGGATTCGATGATGAGGAGCCGGATCTTGACCGTGAAGGCTTTGGCTCCAAGCTCGCAAAATTAATGGTTGAAGGACAGTTAGAGGGTGTTTTTATAAGGCGGTTCGAGAAACCAAGTCTTGTGATCGAAATTTCTTTCCCACTCTAGCGTCAATATTCAACAGCCTGTCCCTGCAATTAAGGGCATTGATATAGTCTGCTGCATTATATGATATGGCCTAGAGGACCTTCCTGGTAAAAGGATAAACTACAACTCTCAGAACAACCGGTGAGCAAAACAGTTCCCAAAGCTATCATGGTTTTGGAACTATAACCTGTTCAAAACTGTCCGCCTTTCGCCATCAGCGGCAAAAGCCGGAGTCGTGTTTTGAAGAATAAGCCATTTACCAATGACATATGCCCTCAATTTTTCACGGCCAGACGGTCGCTGGGCATTATTGCAGCGTCCAGCCTGTTTCTGAGCGTGATCGCAATTGCGGTTGTTCTTTACTTTGCAAAACCGATCATGCTGCCCTTGGCGGCTGCTTTCATTATTAGTGTAATGCTGGCGCCTTTGGCTGGGCGGCTCGTAAAAATGGGCCTGTCGCAACAGGCTGCGGCGGGCGCGGTGGCGGTATTCGCCTTCGCCGCCATCATCTCTTTGATCGTTTATACAGGGCGTCCTGCGATTACCTGGGTGGAAAAAGCGCCCGATTTGGTCGTGGAGGCGCGTGAGAAGCTTTCAGGTATTGAAGAAGCGGTCACCACCATGAAGGAAGTCTCAAGCAAGGTTGAGGACATTGCCAAAGTCGGTGCTGATGAAGATGAGACGGAAGTCGTTTCAGTCAGAGAGGGCAAAGGTGCGGCCGGCGTAACACAAGCTGCGCCGGGCGCCATTGTGCAATTCCTGTTCACATGGGTTTTGGCGTTCTTTTTTCTTTCAGAAAGAAATGAATTTCGCCGAAAACTCGCGGCCGCCAATCCGTCACTCGGCGCCAAACGCCGAGCGATGCGTCTGTTTGCGAATATAGAAAACCGTATTGGCTCCTACATGCTGACCATGGCGACAATCAACGCCGCTCTTGGCGTTTCTCTCGCTGCCGCTCTGTGGGCGGTTGGAATGCCGTCTCCCCATGTCTGGGGGCTTCTGGCGGCGATGTTGAATTTTATTCCCTATATCGGCCCTGCCATTCTGACAGCGCTTCTCGCCCTGTCCGGGGTTGTCCACTATGATGAGGGATTGCTGATGCTGGCGCCGGCCGGGATTTTCATTCTCCTGAATTTTATAGAATCGAACTTCGTGACGCCCATGGTCATGGGGGTCAAAATGAAAATTACGCCCTTGGCGATCATTGTCGCTGTGTCACTCTTGACGTTTCTCTGGGGGCCTGTAGGCGGCGTGCTCGCCATTCCGCTTCTTCTCATTTTCAAAGCCGTTTGTGATGCGACGCCAGCCTTGGGCCCGGTTGGTGTTCTTATTGGCGAATTGGAGCGTGTGGACCGCGGCGTAGGGCGCAGGATGGCGGCGCGCGCACCGATTAGGGCGCAGCACACCTTTTAATAGCTTCAACCGGCTATCTATTAATCAGGGCGGAGAATGGTGAGCGCGCGCGGCTTTATGGAAATGCTCACAGGTGTGTTCATATCCATGGGCTCGCCGTCGACAGCGGCGAGCGTTCTTTCGGTGTCAGCATAAATCATACAAGCTTCAGCATCGATCCGCTCTATGGCGGAAGATTCGCCAAGCTCTCCACGCATGACTTCCACCATGCGGGCGATGAGGTCGATGCCGTCGCGGCTCTCTGCAACGTAGATTGCAAGCTTTCCTGTATCCAGGCGCTTGCGTCGTGGGCGCATATCCAGCGCATGGGTGTAGGGGTTATTCGCAATCATCAAGACATTCGACCCGATCTCTCTTACGCCGTGCGCGTGTTCAATGCGAAAGTTTCGCGGAGTCGAGTTAAATAGCGTATGAGTCGCCTCTGAAATGGCGCCAAGCCTTTCATCCATGCTGTCGGCATCGCGTATGGTTTCTCTTGCCTCCGCCATATCGGCATAATCGCCAAAAACGACATTGTTCAAAAAGGCGCGCCCATTAATGGTCGCCACGTCAATCCGGCGCGGACGGCAGGACGCGACGCTGCGAACCGCCATTTCAAGGTCCCCGCCGATGCCAAGATCGTGAGCGATCAGGTTCATTGTGCCTCCTGGCAGAAGAAGAACCGGTATCGCTGTATGGAGAAAAGCCGACGCGGCCATAGCGAGAGTGCCGTCGCCGCCGGCGATCGCAACCATCGAGGTGTTGTCGGCGCTTTTCGCTTCTTCAGCAAAAGCGGAAAAATCAGCCGCCCCGCCAAGCGTCATTCGGCAATCCAGTCCGGCTTCTTTCAATTCGTGAAATAGAATTGAGGACGCCCTTTCCGGGCCAATCGCTTGAACGCCGCCCGAACTGGTGTTTATAAACGCATATACGCACATGGCCGACCTTCAATTCTGCTAGCAGAATAACAAGTTGACGGGTTTATGAGTTCCCGGCTGCTGCGCGCTGTTTAATCGCGATTTCGTGAACAAAGGGCGCAATCAACAGCTATTCAGATTAACCGCCGGGAGGCGTTGATTTCTTCTTCTTAACTGCGTTGCGCAGTTCACCCTCTATTTGGCGCAGCTTCAACAACCTTTCAAGCGCCTTCGGGTGGTCAACAAGCCAGTCATCAATGGCTCTTAGTTGTTCCTCGGGCAATTCACCGTCGATGTAACAGCTCAGCTCCTCAAAAGTAGGCTCGCTCTTTAATGGCTTTGATTTTTTCATAAGGCCATTTTTCTACTTGGTCGGGAGGCTCTGTGCGGTTTCATTCGGATTTTAAGGGCGTTAGCTGACGGGTTTAGTTGCAAACCCGGTCATCGCCAGCATCGCCGCCTCTATGATGACATCCAAGAGTGCGAATGCAATGATTCTGTGGGGAGAGTTCTTGTTTTTACTGGTGTGGTGTGGAGCGTGGCTGTAAAATCTGCACCGTCTCCCAATTTGGCATACTCCTGATATCGGCCGTTTTTTTGCAATGCCAAAACGCACAAAATCGGAATTTGTGTGTTTTGTAGTTTATCAGTCTATCCAGCAGAGGTGAACATGGATGCCCTTTTCGGCGATTGAATTATTATGCCGACCTGAACGAGGACGACCGGTCAGCCCTCGACGGATTGAAATACCGCACTGAAGTCTATGAATCCGGCGAGGAGATAGTAACCCGCGGTGACGATCCCGGCGACGCGTTTATTGTGTCTTCAGGCTGGGCGGCGCGTTATATCGCCCTGGAGGATGGCCGCTCCCAGATCCTCAATTTTATGCTGCCCGGCGATGTTTATGATCTCCAGGTATTCGTCAGCAGCGGAGCGGATCACTCTGTGCTGGCATTGAACCAGGTTACGGTGATGGAGATAAAACGGCGGGAAATTCTGTCGATTTTTGAAAAAAAAGGCCGCGCTGGGGCTGCTTTCTGGTGGTGCGCCTTACAGGAAGAGGCGATCTTGCGAGAACAGATTGTCCGGAACGGACGCCGCTCAGCGCGTGAGCGCGTCGCCCATCTATTGCTTGAGCTCCACAGGCGTGCGCTCATTTCCGGCGAGGGAGCTGGGGACAGCTTTCATATGCCCGTTAGTCAGGCAATGCTTGCTGATGCGTTGGGTTTGAGCTTTGTGCATATTAATCGGGTTCTGCGCGAACTTGAAAAAGCCGGAGCAATATCACGGAAAAAAGGTTGGATAACTTTAGAGCGCCGTGAACATCTGGTTGAGTTGTGCGATTTTCGAGATGATTATCTGCATCTCGACGCGAATCCACGCCGTTTGGGATTCAATTTTTAATCGTAAAAATTTTGAAGCCTGCGGTTTCTTTGTCCACGCCAGCGCAACATTGCAAGATCCAAACTGGAATAAGTTTGAATAGACGCCGATGAAATCGGCGCCTTTTTCGGCGCATCAGCACCTAAATAAATTTTCATTTGTGCGACATCCATTCGCGTGAGGGCGGATCATTGACGGCCAGTGTGATTCCTGGTCTGTGCGCGACGAGTTTTGACTACTTTTCCTCGCTAGAGGTGGCTGGTGATATTGCAGTTAAATCAGCTATTTAGGTGGGTTTTGGAGTGGGTGCGTCAAGTGATGGAAGTTGAGCGAAACCAGTATAATGATCACTTACATAAAAACAGTTAGTGCATCAATGCTTTGATGTTAAACAAGACAATAGTCCTGCACATGATACAGACGCGGATTTGTTTGATTTCTATTACTAGTCACGTCAGGTTGTCGTCATCGGATCACAGGAGGACGACATGCAAACACAGATTTCAGCAGCGGAACTTAATGAGTGCCTGCCAGCGCTGAACCGCTTTGCGCTTCATCTGACGAAGAACAGCGATCGGGCCAGCGACCTTGTCCAGGACAGTGTTGAGCGCGCTCTTCGCAAAGCTCACCTTTTCGACGGCTCTAACTTGCGTTCTTGGCTTTTCACGATTTGCCGTCGCGTATTCTTGAATCAAATCCGCAGTGAGAAAGTCCGCGGCGTCGCTGTCGAACTTGATGACGCCCCTCAGGGACGTCTTGCAACTGCACAAACCCAGGAGCAGACCATGCATTTCAATGATGTTGTTGAGGCCTTTGAGCACCTTCCTTTGAATGACAAGGTGATTTTGTCCCTGATCGTCATCGAAGGCATGAAATACGAAGAAGCTGCAGAAATGCTTGAAATTCCAGTGGGGACGGTGCGTTCGCGCCTTTCGCGCGCCCGCAGCAGGCTCTTGTCCATGGTCGGAGAAGAAAATTCGAAAGACCAAGGAACCAAGGCGGCTGCTGTGATGTAAGTGTGGTATGGCTAAGATCAAGCACCTTATCACCCGCCAAGATTTCGATGCATTCGCCGACGATCCGTCGGCGAATGCTCGTACGTCCTCCGTTCTTCAGCGCTTGTCTGAAGATGACGGGGCGTTTTTTTATGTAATGGAGCTAAAACGCATTAATTCAGAGCTTCTTGCCGCCAAGGCGAGGATCTATAAAGATGAAGAGCTTCTTGGGGTTTTGCGAAATTTGCGCGCGCGTAAGCAAGCCCAGCCTGAAAGCGGTATGCTTTCGCGGCGACACTAAACTGTAAACTTAGGGATTTTTCAAAGGTTGTTGTCTGTTTCCCATTCACTTCCGGAACGGGAGAAGGCGAACCGACGGCCTTGTTTATATGCGTTTAGGTCGAAATGCCGATAATCGATGGAAACACCGTCGCGGCCTTCGACGGTGATCAGACCAAAACCGGCGGCTTCTCCCCGTTCGCGTGCGCCGCCGCTGGCGCCGCACTGGATCGACAGGATTTGGTTCTGTGTCACAGCAAGGGGCCCCGCGGAGCTCAGATGGACATGGCCTGTCATGACGGCGCTGACGCCACACTCGGCAAACCGTTGTAAGGCGTAGCCCCCATTGCCGACTATCTCAGCTCCGGCGCGATTTGGCCCTTTTTCAAACGGGTGATGAGCGGCGACAAACACGGTTTTCCCATTAGCGCTTTCGCGTTCTGCGATGCTGGCCGCAACCTCGATGATTTTTCGGGAAAGCTTTCCATAAGACCAGTTGAAACGCATACGGGCGCGACGGGCCGAATTCAGTCCGATCACAACCGTGTCCCCGGCCGTCGCGATTTGAAGCTGGGCGGCCCCAATATGTTTTTCGAAACGCGCCCAGGGCTTCAGGAAGCGAAGCGGAAGATTGTACACAGGTGTGTCATGGTTGCCGGGAACGGCGAGGATGGGCGCGCTTAGCGAGGCCAGGAATTGGCTGGCCTCTTCAAACTCACGTTTGGAGCCAGTTTGTGTGAAGTCGCCCGTGATCGCGACCAGGTCCGGGCGCTCGCTATTAATCGCCAGCATCAACGCGTTGAGGGCGGCCTCGTTGGCGCGCCCGAAGTGAAGGTCTGAAATATGTGCGATCTTGACCACAGACGGGATACACTGAAAAATAGGGAAGAGTTCGAAAATCGACCATAAATTTCATTCATATATGGAACAAGGCCGGTTTTAAGGTGTTTGAGACTAAGTTTTACTGACCGGAGTCGATGTGTTTTTGCCTGTCAGCGCCTCAATTCGGCACTTTGCACGTGCGGTGACGGCCGACCGTTTGGTCGGTGACGAGCTGGCGATGGCTGTTGCCGCCGAGGCCAATCAAAAGAATGTCAACGGCGCGCCGCCTGCGAACCGTGTGGAATGGTTTCGCCGATTTATTATTCGCTGGCGCGAGGTGATCGCTGAAGACGCCGCGCCCAGACCCTTCTCCAATTCCGCATTCATCAAAAGTATGGGGCCGTTGCCTTCGGAAGCCCGCCTGGTTTTGTTGCTTAGTGATGTTTGTGGATTTTCCGCGCGCGAGGTCGAAGAGATACTTCAGCCTTTGTCGCGACCTTATGAAGATTTACTGTCGGAAGGGCGCGCTATTGTCAGATCGGCTCGTGGAGACAAGAGCGCGCTGATTGTAGAGGATGAGCCGCTCATCGCAGCTGACCTCAAGGATGTTCTTGAGGAGATGGGCGTCACAGTGGTAGGAATGGCGCGAACGGCCGAGCAGGGCGCCCGCCAGGCGCTGGAGAATTCACCTGACATCGTTCTTGCCGACTATAATCTGGATGGCCAGAAAACAGGCGTAGACGCCGTTGCTGCGTTTCACGACGCGCATCAGTGTCCTGTCATATTTATTACCGGCTATCCGGATGAGGTTCTCAAGGGAGACGAAGTGGAGCCCGATTTTGTTATCGTCAAACCATACCGGCCTGAAGCGGTTCAGGCGGCCGTCGCCCATTGCCTTGACGCCGCTCGGTACGCAGCGATCGATGCGGATGCAACAGCGGCTGGTGACCTATGAGCCAGAATAAACCGGGCGCATCGGAAAAACGCGTTGAAAAGCTTCAAATCATGGTCGCCGATTCTGAGCTTTCCATGATTGACGACTGGCGGTTCGAAAACCGGGCTGCGAGCCGTTCTGCGGCGATCCGCTCGCTTATCTATCTAGGGCTGGAATTGACCAAAACGGATCCTGAGCAAGCCGGTAAGTTGCTAGAGCAGCTTGACCGCGCATAACGCGTTCAATGGTTATCACTTCACCGAGGCCAACAACCCGCATATTCCGGCAAGTCTTGCAGACGCGGAGGTCCGGTCGGCTCTGGCTCGCAGCCAGCTTCGTGTTGGTGGCGCTAGCGGTTCTTGTTCCAAATTCGACCTATCCTCTTTTGACGTTGGTTTCTTTGCTTGGCGCCACAGCCGCTGGCTATCTGGCGCACATGCGACGAACCGTTCTGTGGCTTGCTCTGATTGCCTTGATTGCTGCGGCCGTGGTCTGGGCGGGACCCGGTGATCTAACAAATAATGGGGTTCAATGGCTTTCCGCGGCGCTTGTGCTCATTATCGCGACGGCGGCTATTATCTATTATGTGCGCGTGCTTGAAGAACGGCTTTTTGAAGCGAGTTGGCAAGCCGAGATATCCTCAGAGGCCGCAGATCTTGGCGTCTTTCGCTGGGAATTTGAAACCAACAGACTTCACGCCAGCCCGAAACTCCGTGAGCTGTTGTCGCTTCCAACCGAAGGCGTCGTTTACGCTGATGATGTTTTTCGCAAAATTCATGACGACGATCTGGAGCATGTGCGTCGTAATATCGAAGAGGCTCGTGCGAGTTCCGGGCCTTTCCGATCGGAGTTTCGTGTTCGTGACGGTCGCGGCCGGTTTCGCTGGATTAGCGGCAGGGGGCGTGTGATTGTTGACCCGCGATCAGGCGCGCTCAGCCTTGCGGGGGTTAATTACGATATTACCGATCTCAAGGAGCGCGAAAGCCTCGTCAGCAAGCTGATCGACGGTATTGGCGCGGTGTTCTCCATCATGACGCCTGATGGCGAGATCCTGGATCTCAATGAGTACGGAGAGACTGTCAGCGGGAAAACTGAAGAAGAGTGGCGGGGCAAAGAGTTCTGGGAGCTTCAAATGTGGGGTCGCTCAGAAGACACGCGAGCCACGGTGCAGCATCTTATTGAGCGTGCCGGAGAGGAGGGGCAAGTTACGGGTGAGGCGCCTTTTTGGGATGAAGAAGGCGATAAGGGATGGGCCCTTATTACAGTTACTCCGATTTTATCTGATTTTGGCGAGCCTCTCCATTTGTGTCTGTGTGCGGTAGACATATCGAAGCGCAAGGCGGCGGAGGAAAGCAATGACCTGCTGGTCCATGAACTGAATCATCGAATTAAAAACCTGTTCTCTGTTACAAATGCCCTAATCAGCCTCAGTGCGAGATATGCTGCAACCGTTGATGAATTTGCAGATGCAACCCGCCGCCGGCTTTTTGCGCTCCACGAAGCTCACAATATTGGCGCAGGTGACCTCAAGAAGCGCAGCGCAGATTTGCGGGAAATTCTCGAAGTAACTTTGCGGCCATGGCGAATGACGCCGCAACGTATCTTTATAAATGGCGAGTCAAAAATATTTGACGCCGGCGCCGCGACCGCTTGGGCGCTAATCGCGCATGAACTCGCGTCTAACGCAGCAAAATATGGCTGCCTTCGTGACGCTGGAGGAAGGCTGACAATAGACTGGCGGGAAGATGATGACGAGTTTGTCTTTGAGTGGCGAGAAAAAAACAATACGCCTGTAGCCGACCCTGACGACGAAGCAGGTGGGTTTGGCAAAAATATCATCCACCGACTGGTGGACGGGTTTTTATCCGGAGAGATTGAGCGGGATATGACGGAAGAAGGCACATCTGTCACAATTCGAATGCCAAAAGCTGCATAAAAAAACGCCCGCATAATGCGGGCGTTTTTTTATGGTGTTTATTTACACGCTTACACTGGCGGTCGACCGCGGACAGCGCGCGCGACCATGGCGACAATAAACAAAACCAGGAATACGAAGAACAACAGTTGTGCAATTCCTGTGGACGCTGCGGCAATGCCGCTGAAGCCTAGAAACGCTGCAACCAAAGCAATAATCAGAAAAGTAATGGCCCAACCAAGCATAGTAGCCTCCTTTTTCGCTTTCGGACTAACTCTCGCTTAGGAAGACACTTCCTGCGCCATGTAGTTCCTGTTTTGCGTGATTACCGCATGCTCTCTTCGTCAACTCACTCATAATACGAGACAGACCTATCCGAACAGGAGCGCCGCCTCAGGAACCTCTTTTTTGTCAATGTGTATGAAACGTAACGTTGCTGCGCTCCACACGTATGAGCGTGTGAAACAACGTAGCTCTGTACATTACGTTTGAATAAGACGGGAGAGAGACGCCATGACTGGTTCAAAAAATTCTATATGGCTCGCCGCTTCATTGGTTTCCGTTGTAGGTTTAACGTCCTCTGTCGCAACAGCAGAACCATTCAAATCTCAGGTCTCAACAACTGAAATGCATGCTGCGTCGGCTCCAACTGTGAAAACGGGTGAGCCGGCCATATTGGTCTCGTGGCTCAAAAGGCCGGCGCATTCGCAGTTTGTCCCCTATACGCTGGAAGTTGCTTCGTTCCGCCATCTTGATTCTGTCGCAACTGAGCGAAAAGTGCCTGAGGCTCAGGCTATTGAATATGCGAGTATTCGTTCCTGCGTTGATGCCGGGCTTCTTAAAGCGCCGTCCTTCGCCAATGAAGCAATATCATGTGAAGAACTGACCCCCGAAAAACCAGAAGGTTTTGAGGTTCATATCGCCCAATCATTCGCCGCAAAAGATGCAGGTGCGGCGGAATAAATCGGCAATAGTGATTGTTATCTTCGCACGTTTATTTTGAGAGATGTGAATGGCGCGTGCCCAGCGCCAGCGGGGTGAAAGTCGAAGGATCAACCCTGTTAACTGAGTGTTAAGCATGTAAACACCTGTTTACACTATGTTTTTTTCAGAGGCCCACGTTCCCGTCTCTTCAGTGTCGTTCAGGGAACGAAAACTGCGCGTGGATGTTCTCTCTATAGAAATAAGTTTCGAACAGGAGCGCCATAAAATGTACGGAGAAAAATCTATGTCCGTTTCCAACTCAGCCGCTGAGGGCGACCCTCAATCCGTTCTTCGCGAAGACATGGAAGCATTGAAAAATGATTTCGCTGCGCTACGCGACGACATTTTGAAGATTGGATCGAAAAAAGCCGCCGACGCCGGTGACAAGCATCGAGTAGGGCTCGTCGATCGCAGGCTGGGTCGGATCAGGCAGGCTTGCGAGCATTTCAGCGACGCCGGCGTGGCGGTCGCCGTGCGTCTCCTTTGTCATCTTCCTCGGCTTGGCGCC
>JAUHYK010000064.1 GCA_030426465.1 Alphaproteobacteria bacterium | reverse complement strand
TCAATCACCGGCGCCGGCTTTAGTTCATACAAACGCCGCTGGATGCGATAGGAATCGATGATCGGATCGACATCATCAAGCTTGTTCTTGTAGGACGCGACCATGGCGCGCGGATCGCGTATCAGGTGAAAAACCCTTGCGCCGTCAAGCCAGCCGAAATCCGCCGCAAAGGTGAAGTGAAAGCTTATGTGTTTTTCAAAGCTATAGTCGGCGCCCTCGCGCGCGTTCAGTTGTGCGCAGACAGTTTTCCAGTCCGCAGATTGCGACGCGATCGTTTCCTCCCGCAACGGATGGTTCGCGCCGCTTGCTTTCAGATAACAGGCGTAAAAGGGCTCATCCGCGACCATGCAATCGTCGCGGTTTTCGAAACTGCGCATCATCGTTGTGGAGATGTTGCGGGGCCCTGAGAGCATGGCGATGCGAATTGGCGCCATAATGATGTGATCTTTGGATCCTAGGCTTTCTTTTTCGCCGCGAGGCGCGGCGCTTTTGTCTGGGGTGTAATGACGATTGGGGCGGCGTCGAGATCAGCCTGCTCCTCGATCATACGGATAATCTGAGCTGAGGAAGCAATCACCTGTCGGCTGCCTTCGCTTTTGACTTTGGTGATTTTGACCTGATTTTCCATGGCCTGAATAGCGTCATAAGCGCCAGTGACGGCGGTCTGGAAATTATCGACAAGTTCGTCGAGGTCGGGATCGTCGCCGGAAAGCTTCTCCTCGGCCAGCGCCCGCAATCTGACGACTTCGCCGAGAACGTCTTCCGCCTGCGCCCGGTATTTACGGCGCGCGGTCCATGCGCCGCCGAGCCAGCCAAAAAGCAACCCTACAAGGCTCGCGCCCGCTCCGATCAGAAGAATATTCTGCATCCAACCGCCCCTGTTCAACCCATACCCACCAGCGCAAAGTCTCGCAGCTTGTGAGGATTTGGCAAGGTCGGTGGCTCAAACTTCGCCGGAATCGTAGGCTTTGAGGAGTCTTTTCGGCGCCATTTCCCGCCATACGCGAAGAAGATTCGCCTTGGCCCAGTCGAGATCGAGCCGATCGGGACGAGCCAGCACCAGATTGTGATTCTTGTAGTGGTCCGTGAAGAAAAACGTTTCCGGCGCCGTCTCGACAAGCATCTCGCGCTCTTCGAAGGGAACCTTGAAGACCGGCGCCTGCTCTGACGGGCTCCAGAACACCCATAACTTGCCATGGGCCTTGAGGCAGGGTTGCCCCCAGGAGACAGCCTCCGTGACGCCAGGCAGGTCAAGCGACAGGGCGAGTTCTTTCAATAACTCGTAGGTGACGGGCGTTTTCTTGCGGCCCGCTGTTTTCTTAGTTGTTTTTTTCTTCGCCGGTTTTCGGGCCATTTATTTCGCGTCGGCTGTGGGCCCGCCGCAGATGCCTGCGATGAGCAGTTTTTCCCAGGCCTGTTCGGGCGTCGATGCAAAGTGGAAGAGATTGATGTCGCCGGGGCTGATCATCTCATGCTCGACAAGGTGGCGAAAATTGATGGCCTTGGTCCAGTAGTCCTCGTCGAACAAGATAACGGGAATGGTGTCGCTCTTGCCGGTCTGGATCAGCGTCAGGAGTTCGAACAGTTCGTCGAATGTGCCGAACCCGCCCGGAAAGACGACCAGCGCTTTTGCGCGCATGGCGAAATGCATTTTACGCATGGCGAAATAGTGAAACTGGAATGTGAGGTCCGGCGTCGAATAGGCGTTGGGTTCCTGTTCGAAGGGGAGGCGAATGTTAAAGCCGATTGAAGGCGCCCCGGCGTCATGGGCGCCGCGATTCGCCGCCTCCATGATCCCGCCGCCGCCGCCCGTCGCAATAACGTTTTCCCGCGTGCCGTCATGTTCCCTGTCTTTGGCGCCGCCGCGTTCGGAGGCGATGCGGGCGAACTCACGCGCGGCGCCGTACCAGCGCGCATGTTCGCCATTGCCGTTTTCATGAGTGCGCGCAGAGCCGAACACAACAATCGTTGAATTGACTCCCCAGGCGCGCAAATGTTCCTCGGCCTTTTCATATTCGAGGAGGAAGCGGACGCCGCGCAATGGATCGCTGAGAAGAAATTCCTGATCGAGCGCCGCCAGCAGATAAGCGGGTGACGCCATCTGTGCGGAGTTGTCAGCGGGCTTGTCGGTCATGGAATGATGCGTCCTTGTGCGGCTTCTTCTTCGATAAGCTTTTTGTAGAGCGACTGGAGTTTTTGCACCATCGGCCCGGCGGCGGCGCTGATCTTGCGGCCATCCACTTCAGCGACTGGCGTCACGCCGGCGAAGGTGCCGGTGATGAACGCCTCATCGGCGTTATAGACATCGTGCAGGGAGAAGTTTCGTTCATGCACGTTGATGCCGTTCGCTTTTGCAAGGTCGATGATCGTGCGGCGCGTGATCCCGCCGAGACAGAAATCGCCGGTGGAGGTCCAGAGTTCGCCATCGCGTGCAATGAAGAAATGCGTTGAGTTGCAAGTGGCGACAAAGCCATGCGGATCGAGCATCAGCGCCTCGTCGGCGCCGGCCTTCGCCGCCTGGATGCAGGCCATGATGCAGTTGAGTTTCGAATGGGAGTTCAGTTTCTGATCCTGGACATCCGGATAGCCGCGGCGCACATGCGCGGTGAACAGCCGCGCGCCTTGTTTCGCATTTTCCGGCAGCGGTGTTTTGAATTCGGGAATGATGACAATTGTCGGCGGCGTAATTGTTGCGCGCGGGTCCTGATAAGGCGTCGCTTTTATGCCGCGCGTCACCATCAGGCGGATATGTACGCCGTCATGACCGTCATTGGCGTCGAGACAACGATAGAGCCGCTTGGCAAGCTCGGTCTTTGTGAGCGGCATTTCGAAGTCGAGCGTCTTCGCGCCGTCGTAAAGGCGGCGCAGATGTTTATCCAGAAACGCAATCACGCCCTTGCCGTCAGGTCCGGTGTGAACGCGCAATCCCTCCCACACGCCGTCGCCGAGAACATAGCCGGAATCGAACACCGAGACGGTCGCTTCGGCGCGCGGTTTCAGCTCGCCATTGATGTCGATCTTGATCGTGTCATTGCGTGGGTCGGGGGTGTAGGCGTGCGTCGAGTGGGTCATATTTTCCAGCGTTTTGCGTTTTCTTTTCAGATGTTTAGCCCGTCTTGAATGATTTTGCGACCATCGGCGTGACCCATTTTCCGGCGCGGCTGCGCTTACTGAAGTAGGAGCGCGTGACTCCGGCGGCATGAAGGGGAGGCGAGCGATGGCGGTTTTCACAAGAACAGGGCTTGCCCTCGGCTGGCTTTTCGCCCTTGCGGCCTGTTCCGGAGGTGATGAGGCGGGTTCCTACGATAGCGCCGGTTACACCGAGGAAGATTTCATCAGTGAGGAAGAGCTGGCGGAGATCGAAGCTGTCGACCCGGAAATGGCGGCTGAGCTGCGCCGGGAGATGGCGGCCATGCGTCAGCAGCCCTATCAGGCGCTCAATCAACCGGACGGTTCGATAGCGCCGCAACAGGTTTCGGGCCAAGTCTACCAGACCGCCATGAATACTGGCGCCCAATCAGGCGGAAGTCGGCCTACGCAACAACAGGGTCAGCAAGGGGTCCCGCAACAAATGTCGGCAGGCGGAAATGGGCTGCCTCCCGGCGCGCATCGCGTGAAGCGCGTCGAAATTATCGACCGCAGCGGTTTTGAAAAACCGCTCACCGCCTACACCATGATGGTGCCGGTGGACTGGCGCGGCCAGGGCGGCGTTGTCTGGGGGCAAAATATGGGATGCGGCGGAGGCGGCTCCACGGTCAATTACTCAGCCTCCTCACCTGACGGACAGTCGGGCGTTCAGATCATGCCGTCTTTTAGCTGGTCGTGGAACAATTTCTCCGGGCCCGGACAAACAGGCGGTTGTCCGTTCCTGCAGATCGGCGGCATCAAACAATATATCGAATATCTGGTGTCGCAGACCCGGCCCGGCGCGCGGATTATTGATTTTCGCCCGCGCGAGGATATCGCCGCACCCTTTAAGCAGTTCAACTCAAACAACCCGATGCCCGGCATGGATATGCGCAGCTGGGTTGAGGCGGGTGAGGCGCTGATCGCCTATAATGGCAATGGCGGCGAAATCCGCGAAACCATCGCAGCGGTTGCTTTCCTGAACTACAGCCGCATGCAGGACACATCAGGGATGGGCATGGGCGATATGGAGGTCCTCGCCGGTTCCGCCATGCCGGCCTACGCCATGCGTGCGCCAAATGGACAGCTCGATTTCAACTTCACCGAGCTTGTCCGCAAGTCCATCCGCGAGGCGCCGGAATGGAGCCGGCGCATGGCCCGGCACAACGCCAAGATTGCGCAGACCAATATGAAAGGCGCTCAGGACCGGTCCCGCATCATCGCCAAGACCGGAAGCGATATTCTCGATATGCAGATGGAGTCTTGGCGCAATCAGAATGCAAGCTCCGATCGCATCCAGCGCGAAAGCACTGAAGCGATCCTCGGCGTCGAGACCTATAACGATCCGTATAATGGCGGGACGGTCCAGCTCGACAACACCTATGACAATGCCTGGCAATTGAATGACGGCAGCTTTGTGCTGACCGATGACACCATGTTCGAGCCCTATCGGGATCTCGGCATGGATGGGCAACGCCTAGAAGCGGCGCAGTAAGGGGATAACGATATGAAAATGACGATGACAATTCTGGCTGTTGCGTTGGGCTTTGCAACGGCGGCGTCGGCGCAGGACGGCTTCGGCGGGCAACAGCCCCAACAACAGCAAAACGCCCAGCAACCATATCCGCAACAGGGCCAATACCCGCAGCAGGGCCAGTACCCACAACAAGGTCAGTACCCGCAGCAAGGGCAACAATATCCACAACAAGGGCAATATCCGCAGCAGCAACAGCCTCAGGGATACCCATCGCAACAACCCTATCAGCCGTCGCCGCAAGGCTATCCCCAGCAGCAGCAACCATGGGGCGGCCAGCAACCGGGACCGCAGCAAGGGCCGCAGATGGGCGGCGGCTCACTCGACCAGCTTGCGGCGATGGAGCGGCAGGATTTCGGGGTGCAGCCCACAAGCCAGCTCCACAGCGGCGCCATGCATGGACCAACCCCGGTGAGCATTCCGGGCGGCCAGGTTATTACTACAAAAGGCATTGTTGAACTGGTGCAGGGACGGCAAACGCCCTTCATCGTGCTGGATGTTCTGGGCGGTCAGGAGCTTTTGCCGGGCGCGACCTACGCCGTTCCGGCGCATCAGGGCGGCAGCTTTAACGACGCCACTCAGAAAGAATTCGGGCAGTTCCTGTCGCAGATGACGCAAGGCAACAAGGAAATCCCGTTGATCCTCTATTGTCAGTCAACGCAATGCTGGATGTCTTACAACGCGTCACTGCGCGCTATTAATCTCGGCTACAAGAATGTTTTGTGGTATCGCGGCGGTATTGAAGCGTGGAAAGCGGCTGGCCAACAAACCGTGACACCGCAACAAATGCAGCAGATGCAACAGCAAATGCAGCAACAACAGCGTCCGCAATAGTTTGTCGAAGCTATAGCGTCGCGACAGACAGAAGTGCTGGCAGGGTGCTGGATAGTTGCGTAAGTTTTTAAGTGCGGCGGAGCGCCTTTGGCGCTTCGGCCGGCTTGGCGTTGGCGACATCGAGCCGCTTTGGCGCGCGCATCAGATCCGCCGACAACTGTTCCTGTTCAGCATGACGTAATCGGCGAAACAGCGCGTCGGCTCTTGCACTGCGCGATTGCGAAGTCGTTCCCAGTCGCAGGAACAATTCCTGCGTTGTGACATCCATCCGGCTCATTACAGCCCCCCGGCTTTTGGTTGCTCCCACCGTGATTCGGATTGGTTAACGAAAAGTTAACCTTGAGCGGTTGGATGTGCGGCATTCATTCTTTCCCATGGGAAAGATGTATAAGCCTCGGCCAGATCATATCAAAAGGTTTCAGGCAGCAAGGGAAGACGGGCCTGATGGGTGAGACGAAACGACAGGCGAAATTCCCTTCTATGGGGCCGCTCCTGCGCGAAGTCATTGATATTGGCGCGCCGGGCTTTTTCTCAATTGTCGCTTTCCTGTCCGGTGCGGTCTTGATCGGCGCGGCGGCGGCGCCGGACGTCTTCCAGAACCGCGCGCTGATGCGCATCATCGCGCCGCTGCCGGTCGTCGAGCTTTCCCATTTCCTCGCCTCAATTATCGGCACCATGCTGCTCTTCGTGGCGGCGGGTTTGCGCCAGAGGCTCGATTCCGCCTGGATGATCGCGGTAATCCTGCTGGGGGCGGGGGCGGTCTTTTCGCTGCTTTCGGGCGGTCACGCCTGGCGGGCCATATCGCTTGCTGTGGTGATGGCGCTTCTCGCCGTTTCGCGGCACGCCTTTTATCGCCAGTCGGCGCTGACCGAACTGCGCGTCAGACCATGGTGGCTTGCGGCGATGCTGGTCGTTATCGCAGGCATCGCCTGGCTCGGATTCAACACCTTCAACAATATTCAGTATCGCGACGACCTGTGGTGGACGTTCGCCTCTGATGCGGACGCCTCGCGGTTCCTGCGCTCGCTGGTGACTGTGGGAACGGTTTTCCTTTTGCTCTGCGCGTGGCTGATCCTGCGCCTGCGGTGGGCCGCGCCCTCTGTCGCGCGCGAGCCGGGCGTTGACCTTCAACTCGCGCGCATCATCACTGAGGGCGATTTCGTCTCCCCTGACGCAAATCTCGCTTTCCTGCCGGACAAGCGCTTTTTGTTTTCCGAAAGCGGCGACAGCTTCATCATGTACGGCGTGCAGGGGCGGAGCTGGATCGCCATGGGCCCGCCTGTGGGCAAAAAATTCGAAGCCCGAGAGCTCGCCTGGAAGTACAAATCCGAAGCGGACGCCTTTGGCGCGCATACAGTCTTCTATTCCTTTGACGAAGCTTTCCTCCCCATCGCCCTCGATCTCGGCCTTGGTGTGCAGAAAGTCGGCGAAAGCGCCGTCATCAACCTCGTCGATTACTCGCTGGAAGGAAGCGCCAATGCAAAGCTGCGCCAGGCCCAGCGCGGCCTTGAAAAACATGGCTGCGAATTTGCGGTGATCGGGCCTGAAGAGGTCGCGCAAAGGCTCAGTGAAATGCGCGCGGCGTCCGATGCATGGCTAAATATCCATCACGGCGCGGAAAAGCGTTTCACCCTCGGCTGCTTCGACGAAGCTTACGTGGCGCGTTTTCCGGCGGCGGTCGCATTGAAAGATGGGCGCATCTGCGCCTTTGCGAATTTGTGGACCAGCAAATCTGCGAAAGCGCTTTCCATCGACCTCATGCGCTATGGCGAGGATGCGCCGCCCGGCGTGATGGACGGGCTTTTTATCAATCTGGCGCTTTGGGGCAAGGAGCAGGGCTATGAAAGCCTCGATCTCGGCATGGCGCCGCTGGCGGGGCTCGAAGCGCGGCGCATAGCGCCCGCCATGACGCGGCTCGGCGCCCTCATCTATGAGCATGCAGAAGATCTCTACGGCTTTTCGGGGCTGCGCCGCTACAAAGAGAAATTCCATCCGGGCTGGAAGCCGCTCTACATCGCAGCGCCGTCAAAGCTGGGCGCTGCTTTTGCCCTGGGCGGCGTCGCGCTGCTGACCAGCGGCGGTCTGAAAGGCGTTTTCAAAAAAGGCTGAGGCGAGGGAGCGTTACGCTTTCACCTTCACATAGCTGCCGGGCGCATCCTCGATGATGACAAGGCCGCCATCGCCCGGCTGGCGCGCTTTAGTTTCGCCGGGGCTCACCTTGTTCAGCCATGTGATCCAGTAAGGCCACCATGAGCCGGGATGGCGCGAAGCGCCAGCTTTCCAGTCGCTAAGCGTCGCTGGCAGCGCTTCATTGGTGGAGTGATGATATTTATGCTTGTCCGGATGATTGACAACGCCGGCGATATGGCCGGAGCCCGCCAGCATATATTCAACATTGTCATTATCGCCGGAGGCGAAGAGCCGCGCTGTTCTGTAAACGGAGTTATGCGGCGCGATATGGTCGGTTTCCCCCGCCTGCATGAAGATCGGAATGCCGACCTTACTGAGGTCGAGGGTTTCGCCGTCCATGACCATCTCGCCGCGAGCGAGACGGTTGCGCTGATAGAATTCGCGCAAATAGAAAAGATGAACGTTTTTCGGCATCCTCGTCGCGTCGGAGTTCCAGTACAGGAGATCGAACCGCGCCGGGTCTTTTCCTTTCAGGTAATTGTCGATGACGAAGGACCAGATGAGATCGTTGGAGCGCAGCATATTGAAGGTCGTGGCCATAGCGCGCCCTTCAAGAACGCCGCCCGCCGCATCCATCTGCTTTTCGATGGCGTCGAGCTGTTCGTCGTCCACGAACAAAAGAAGATCGCCGGACTCTTTAAAGTCCGCCTGCGCCGTGAAAAAGGTCGCGGAATTGACGCGGTCGTCGTTCTTTTTCGCCATCAGGGCGAGGGCGGTCGACAGCATGGTGCCGCCGATGCAATAGCCGATCGCATCGGCTTTTTCTTCGCCGGTTGCTTTTTTGACGGCGTCTAGCGCTTCGAAAAGCCCGCCGGTGATATAGTCTTCAAAGGTCTTGCCTTTAAGGTCAGGACCCGGATTGACCCAGCTCATGACGAAGACGGTCCGGCCCTGATCCACCAGCCAGTGAATGAAAGAATTCTGCGGCTGCAAATCGAGGATATAGAATTTGTTGATCCATGGCGGCACGATCAGCATCGGCGTTTGCGCCACGGTCTCGGTCGTCGGCGTGTATTGAATGAGCTGAAAGATGTCGTTCTGGAAGACGACCTTGCCCGGCGTCGTCGCGATGTTTTCGCCGAGTTTGAAGAATTCGAGATCGGCCTGCCGGATCGACAATTCGCCATGGCCGCGGTCGATGTCCTCAAGCAGGTTCTTCAATCCCTTTAAAAGGTTTTCGCCTTTCGACTCTAGCGTCGCCTCAATCACTTCCGGATTGAGCATCGCGAAATTCGTCGGTGCAAAAGCATCGATAAATTGCCGGGTGAAGAACTCCGCCTTTTTCTTTTCGTGTTCATCCTCGAACTCAAGCTGGGCGATAGTCGTTTCAAGCCAGCGCGCAAAAATTAGATATGATTGCTTGACGAAATCCAGCATGGGATTTTCGTTCCAGGCGGGATGAGCGAAGCGCTTGTCGCCGCTTGAGGGCTTAATGGCGGGGCCGACCGGCTCTCCGGCCATTTTGCGGGACATGTTGGCCATCAGCTTGGCGTAGTCGCCCCAGAGATTGAACTGGCGCTGCATCACTGTGCCAGGATCAAGCGACAGCCCCTTGATCATTTCCTGAAAGGCTTCGCCGACATTTAAGGGGTCCGCCGGGATCTCGCCGGTGAGGCGGCGCAGGTCCTGATTGCGAACAGCGAATTCGCGGATGACTTCCTGGCTCCTGCCGCTGACCTCTGTGAGGTATTCGGAAAGGGCGTCAAAATCCTGATAGAGCGACTTATGCAGCGCCGTCTCTTCGGGCTTTTTGGAGGCCGCGGCCGGTTCAGGCGCTGGCTTCGGTCCGCTTTTCGGCTTCGGAGCAGCCTTTTTGGCCGTCTTCGTGGGAGCCTTTGCCGCCGCCTTTTTCTTCTTCTTGGCGGGGCTTTTCTTGTCTGATTTTTCTTTCACTTGCGCCATACGCCCGGTTAAGGGTTAAAGAACTCTTGTGCTTTCGTCGTCTCTCGCCTTTATAGGATGGCCTTGTGTCCAGTGTAAAACGATCTCAGCCGTGGGCTTCATCCCTCATTGTGGGAGCCCTTGCGCTAACAGGGTGCGAGTCCGGCGACCTCGCCCGTTTTGCGCCGCCCGGCATCGTTAAATATGAAGACCTCGCCGGCGACCAGGAGGTTAATCCCGCCGTCGCAGAGCGCATCGCCGAGCGGCGTGACGAGGAGGGCGCAGGTAAGTTTCCCAATGTGTCTTTGACGCCCGGGGCGAGTGAACGCCCGGAGAGGAAACCGGTCAGTGAAGTGGCGGCGGAAACGGATATGCTGGTTGACGCCCGCACAGCGCTGGCCGAAGACGTAGCCTCGGATCGGGCCAGCGTGGAAGCCGAACTTGGCCGGGACCTGTCGGCCGAAGGGGAGGCGCTGAAAGCGCGTCTGGACGCTGACAGCGCCGCTGCGGCGCGCGAGCGTCGCGAAGCGTTGACGCCGCCCGAGACTGAAAATTGATCCGGCGATTTATCGTCTGACCACCTACGGAAAGAGTGAACATGCCCGCTGATGAAAAATTTCTAGACCGCGTTCTGACAATGGAAGTTGGCCGCTGCACCGAAGCTGCGGCTGTCGCCGCCTCGACCATGATTGGCCATGGTGACAAGGAAGGCGCCGATCAGGCCGCCGTCACCGCCTTGCGCGATGCTTTCAATAAGCTCCACATTCAGGGCACGGTAGTGATCGGCGAAGGCGAGCGCGACGAAGCGCCGATGCTGTATATCGGCGAGAAAGTCGGTTTGGGCGATGGGCCGAAAGTCGACATTGCTCTCGATCCGCTGGAAGGCACGACGCTGACCGCCAAGGCCATGTCCAACGCGCTCGCCGTCGTCGCCATGGCGCAGGGCGGCACCTTGCTTCATGCGCCTGACGTTTACATGGACAAGATCGCTTGCGGTCCCGGCTACCCGGAAGGTGTGATCGATCTCGACGCCTCGGTCGAAGACAATATCGCGTCTCTCGCCAAGGCGAAAAATGTGGGTACGGACGATATCACTTTGTGCATTCTGGACCGTGAGCGCCATCAGCCTTTGATCGACGGCGCACGCAAGATGGGTTCGCGCGTGTTTCTTATTCCCGATGGCGATGTCGCCGGCGTCTTCCATACGACCGAGAGTCATACCGGCATCGACCTTTATGTCGGCCAGGGCGGCGCGCCGGAAGGCGTGCTCGCTGCGGCGGCGCTGCGTTGCGTCGGTGGTCAGATGCAGGGCCGGCTTCATTTCCGCAATGACGATGAACGCGGCCGCGCCGAACGTATCGGCATCACCGATCTCAATCGCAAGTACGGTCTGATGGACTTGGCTTCCGGCGATGTCATCTTCGCCGCGACGGGCGTCACCAACGGCACCATGCTCGATGGCGTCAAGTGGGACCGCGGACATGTCTCGACGCATACGGTCGTCATGCGGTCAAAGACCGGGACGGTTCGTTACATCCGCGCGCGCACACGTCGATAGAGGCAAGTCATGTCTGACGAAGAACTTCCCGATCTCCCTGACCGCCTGAGCGTCAATCCGAAAAGCCCGCATTTCAACGCGGATATTTTCCAGCGCGATATCGGCATCCGCATCAATGGTGCCGAAAAGACCAATGTCGAGGAATATTGCGTTTCCGAAGGCTGGATCAAAGTCGCCGTGGGCAAGAGCATGGACCGCAAGGGAAACCCCCTGACCATGACGCTCAAGGGGACGGTCGAGCCTTTTTATAAAGATCGCAAATAGCCGCAAGAATCGGGCGGCGCCGCTTTGGCGCTCGCCATAAAGTGCGGGCGAAACAATGGAGTTTCCCCGCCATGTCCTTGAATTCATCCGCGCATCTTCGTCTCGTCCATCCGCCACAGCCTGAGGATGACGCACGCTGGGCCGCCATTGAGCGCCGCGACGCCGCCGCTGACGGCGCCTTCTGGTCTTGTGTGAAGACCACCGGGGTCTACTGCCTGCCATCCTGCGCCGGGCGTCCAAAACGCGAGAATGTGTTTTTCGTCGAGACGCGGCGTGAGGCGGAGGCTGCGGGATTTCGTCCCTGCAAAAGGTGCCGTCCGGAACGTTTTGTTTCCGGGTCTCTCGAAGAGCGTATTGATGAAATTGATTGGCGCGGCGCGCATGGCGCGCTCAATGCAAATGGCTGGGCGCCGCTTGGGCGGCTGTTGAGCGATGAAGACTGTTCGGCGTTGATTGAAGCCTATGAGGACGATGCGCGGTATCGCTCCACGGTCATCATGCGCCGCCACGGTTTTGGGGAAGGTGAATACCGATATTTCACAGACCCTGCGCCGGCGATGGTTCGGACGCTTCGGGCGCGGCTTTATGAAAAACTGGCGCCTGTCGCGAATGAGTGGTTGGCGAGGTTGAAACAAAAACGCGCCGCTTATCCAGCAAAGCATGAAGCTTACCGCAAGCGCTGCGCCACGGCTGGCCAGAAACGTCCAACGCCGTTGATCCTCAAATATGGCGCCGGCGATTATAACCGTCTTCATCAGGATCTTTATGGCGGTGAAGTCTTTCCGCTGCAGGTTGCGATTGCGTTGTCTCAGCCTGGCAGGGATTTTTCCGGTGGAGAGTTCGTGATGACGGAGCAGGCGCCGCGGCGCCAGTCACGGGCGATGGTTGCGCCCTTGGAAAAAGGGTCAGCGATCGCTTTTGCCGTCAATGAACGACCGGTTGAAGGCGCACATGGAACCTATCGCGTGAAGATGCGCCATGGCGTCAGCGAAATTCGCGACGGCGCCCGCTACTGCCTCGGGGTTATCTTTCACGACGCGCTTTAGGGGATCAGGCGACCGCAGTCGCAGCCTCCGCCACCGGACGCTTGAAAACAAGCGTTGCGGTGATGCCGCCGCCGACCCCGCCGGAAATTGAAAAACTCGCGCCATTGGCCTCGGCGACGGAATTGACCAGCGCCAGACCAAGTCCGAGGCCTTCATGCTCGCGGGATGTGGAGTTATCCGCTTGCTGGAATGGCTTGCCCATGCGGTCGAGGAGTGCGGGCGGCGCGCCTTTGCCGGTGTCGGCGATCCGGACGGCGACGCGCTGCTGGTCGCATTTGATGAGAATGCTCACATGACCGCCCTCGACATTGAATTTGACCGCGTTTGAAAGAAGTTCGCGGATCGCCATGCTGGCTTCTTCATGCTTGGCGATGATGTCGGCTTTCAGTCGTAGGGAGTCGACCGAAACCGTCACGCCTTTATGGCGCGCGGTCTTGCGTATCTTTTCCACCTCAGCATTGACCACGCCGACAATATCGGACGTTTCATCGACGCTGCCGCCGCTTTGAGAGGCGAGACGTGTAAACTCAAGAATGCGGTCGAGGACGTTCAGCACTTGTTCGCCGCTGCCGCGAATATGTTTGACGAACTCGACGGCGTTGTCGGTCTCCGCGAGGCCGTTTTCCTGTTCCAGAAGACGCGCGAAACCGACAATATGGTTGAGCGGGGTTCTGAGTTCGTGATTCATCACGGAAAGGAATGCATCGCGTGCATGATCGGCGCTGTCGATGGCCGGCGCTGGCGCTTCCTCGATAACATTGTCTGCGCTTTGAAACGCATATTCATCAAGCGCCTGGCGAAGCGCGGCTTTCAACTCGTCATTGTCGCATGGCTTGCGGAAAAACCGCATGACGCCGCCTTCATTAACGGCGGCGATGGCGGTGTCCTGATCGGAATTGCCGGTCAGCATCAGACGGCGGATTGCTGGCGCGCGTGTTTTGACGGCTCTCAACAATTCGATGCCGTTCATGACGGGCATTTGCATGTCGGCGACAATGACGGCGATGTCGGGGTCCTTGTTGATCATCTCCAGCGCTTCGGGGCCGCCATTGGCGGTGACAATGTTGAAGTCGAGCGACAATCTTCGGCGCAGCGCTGCGATCAGCTTTGGTTCGTCATCTACGAGAAGGACTTTTTTATGCTGCGATGTCATCATTAGGCTCCCTGATAGAGTCTTGAAGTGTGCTCTTTAATGGCAGTTCAATTAGGAAAGTCGTGGCGAAACCGGGTTTGTCGACGAGGCTGAGTTTGCCGCCGTGGCTCTTCACGATGCAGTCCTTGGCGAGGGCGAGACCCTGGCCAGTGCCTTTGCCCACGGGCTTGGTTGTGAAAAATGGATCGAAGATTTTTTGTTTTAGCGCTTCGGGTACGCCGCAACCAGTGTCGCTGAGATAGATCGCGATGTTATCGCCATCGCTGCGGGTCTCGATTTCAATAGAGCCCCGGCCTTTATCGGCTTCGTCAACGGCGTCGATGGCGTTGATGACGAGATTGAGGATCACCTGTTGCACCTGACCCTTACGGCAGCGTACGCGCGGCAGAGCGGGGTCGAGTTTCGTTTCCACATCGGCGGTGTGTTTGCGGCGGTTTTTGCAGATGGCCAGAACGTTGGTGATGATAGCGTTGACGTCGACTTCGTCCTTGTCATCCGTGCCGGGATGAGCGAATTCCTTCATCAGGATAACAATGTCGCGCACCTGTTTGATGCCCTCGCGCGATTCATTTAGCGCCGCGGAGATCTCGGCGATGAGGTCCGTCAAATTCACCTGTTGATTGAACTCTTCGACTTTTGCGACTTCGTCAGGGCAACAACCGGCGTTGGTCGCCGCCGCTCTCAACGCATCATAGCGCTTGTAACTCTTCCAGATGCCGGTCAGGCCCTCTTCGAGGTAATCGAGATTGTCGCCGATGAACTGGATCGGTGTGTTGATCTCATGCGCAATGCCGGCTGACAGTGCGCCGATGGCTTCGAGACGGCGGGCCTCATCAACCTGATTTTCGATCTCTTTACGCTTGTCCTCGGCGTTAACGCGTTGGGTGATGTCGTGAAAGAAAACGAGATAGCGAATGTTCTCGCCAATGGGCCCCACATAGCCACGAATATCGACCGGAAAGCTGTCGCCATTGTGACGGCAGGCGCGGCGATTATCGATGAAGAACGGCCCCGGGCGGCGCCGTTTCAGTTCTGCGCTGAGACCGGGCAGGAAATCATCGATCGTACGTTTCTTCAACGCGCGCTCATTCTGGCCGAGATGGCGTTGCGCGGCTGCGTTGCCGCCGTGGATTTTGAAATCCTCAAAACAGGTGATGATCATGTCCGGCGCCACGTCCATGATCTCGGACAGGAGCGTGTAGACGGATTTGAACATGTTCGACGCCGTTTCGAGTTCGGCGGATTTGTCTTCAAGCTCGTCCGCCTGTCGCGCGAGAAGATTTTCGGCGGCGATACGGCGGGCTTTCTCACGCTCGACGATGCGGGCGAGTGATTGCATTTCCTGAAGCAATGTGGCGTTGTTCATATCCATAGGAGCCCAAGCGTTCAGCGCCCGTAGCGCGCCGCCACAGTTGCCTTGCTAACTATTAACAACCAGAAGTTGATGATCTGCTTAAGACTGAAGGGATCAGGGTTAGCGGAACCTTACCGCCTGTAACCCTGCGGGCTCCCCGGATGAGGCTGTTTTCGGGCCTTGGGATAAGTTTCTTGGCCGGAGGGCGCCGAATCACCAAAAGCATGCGTTCATGACCGTCACTTCAGCCGCCCGGCCAATCCCGTCTCCAGGCGCCGCCATGCCGCTCATCGAGCTGCCGGCCATGGGCGAACCTGCGTCCGGCCGGCGCTGGCGCCTGCGCGAGGCGGACGCCGCAATCACCGAGGCGATCGGCGCATCGGGCCGCGATCCGGTGCTTGCCCGAATTCTCGCTGCGCGCGGCGTCGGGGCGGATGATGTCGAGCGTTATCTCGCGCCGTCCTTGCGCGAGGAGATGCCTGATCCGTTTGTCCTGAAAGATATGGACCGCGCCGCGGAGCGTCTCGCCCGCGCGATCATTGACGGTGAGACAATCGGCATTTTCGGTGATTATGACGTGGACGGAACGACAGCGTCCGCGATTTTGAAACTATATTTTGACGCTGTCGGGGCAAGCTCCCTGATTTATCTGCCAGACCGAATTATGGAAGGCTACGGCCCGAGCGCCGATGCGTTCCGGTCTTTAAATCGTGACGGCGCCAGCCTGATCGTCACTGTCGATTGCGGCGCGGCGGCGCATGAGCCGATTGAAGAGGCTGCGCGCGATGACGTTGATATTGTTGTCTTCGACCACCATCAGATGAGCGGGCCGCCGCCCTCCGGCGCCGCGGCAGTGGTCAATCCGAACAGGCCGGACGATATGTCGGGCCTTGGCAATCTTTCCGCCGCCGGGGTGGCGTTTATGGGCGCGGTCGCGCTCAATCGCGCCTTGAGAGACGCGGGCTATTTCAAGGACCGCTGCGAACCGAACCTCATGAGCCTTCTCGATCTAGCGGCGCTGGGTCTGGTTTGCGACGTCATGGAGATCACGGGGTTGACCCGTGTGATGGTGGCGCAAGGATTGAAAGTGCTTGGCGGCGCAGGCAATCCGGGCTTGAAAGCGCTGGGGGCCAGGGCCGGCGTCAAAGGGCCGCCATCGACCTATCATCTCGGTTTTTTAATTGGTCCACGGATCAATGCGGCCGGGCGCATAGGCCATGCGCGGCTCGCCTTTGAGCTGATGACGACCTCGGACGCAGGGCGGCGCTCGGAGCTTGCCGAAAAACTTCACCTCCTCAACGCCGAACGGCAGGAAATTGAGGCGGAGGTGCAGGCGGCGGCGCAGCGCGATATCGAGGCTCACCAACGCCACGCCCATGATGTGATCGTCACGGCGGGAGAGGGGTGGCATCCCGGCGTGATCGGCATTGTCGCGGGGCGATTGAAAGAGCTTTATGATCGTCCCGTCATTGTCATCGGCGTTGACGGCGATGTGGGGAAAGGCTCCGGAAGATCCATCACCGGCGTCGATCTCGGCGCTGCGGTTAGCGCCGCGCGCGAGGAAAGCGTGCTGACCGCTGGCGGCGGTCACGCTATGGCGGCGGGACTTTCCATCGAAGCGAGCCGCATCGGCGAGTTTCGCCGCATCATGAATGATCGTCTCGCCCGCTCGGTCACGCTGGCGCGCACCAACCGGACTTATGACATCGACGCTGTTGTGGCGCCGTCTGCGGTTTCAAAAGGCTTTGCGGATCTAACCGGCGCCGCGGGGCCATATGGGCCGGGCAATCCGGAGCCGACCTTCGCTTTGCTCGATTGCCGCGCGGAATATCTCAAAACCGTGGGGAAGGGGCATTTGTCCATGACGCTTGTGAACGCCACAGGCGAATCAGCGCGCGCCATCGCTTTCCGGGCTGAGGGCGAGGCTTTAGGGGAAATTCTGTCCTCAGGGCGGCGGTTCCATGTGGCGGGAAAAATCCGGGCCGATGACTGGCGCGGCGGCGACGCCGGACAGCTTCAGATCGCTGACGCTGCGCCGGCGCTTTGAGCGCCCATATTTCGGCCCCCGCCAGCGCTGAAAACTTTTGCACGAGGCCCTATGATAGGGCTTGCAAGGGGCGGGCGAGGCGCCTATACAGCCCGCTCGCCGAATGATGGCGCATATGCGTGGGCCCTTCGTCTATCGGTTAGGACGTCAGGTTTTCAACCTGAAAAGAGGGGTTCGACTCCCCTAGGGCCTACCATTTCTCATTCGAAATGACCGGATTTTCCGCTTTTCGCGCGCCAGCGCGCCATCAGGCGCGTGGGACCCGCATGTGGGAGAAGAACATTGATTTAAGCCCCTTTTTGGCGTCTATTAAGCTTCGTTAATCGCGTTCGGACAAAGGGGTTAGGTCCATGAGGGGTATTCTCGCTATCGCAGCGCTGGTGTTTGTCGCCGTAGCGCCGGTTTCACCGGCTTTCGCAGCCAAGCTCTCCAAGTCCGAAATTGAGGAGGTTTTGACCTCCCAAGGCTATGCGGTGCAGGATGTGGGGCCTAACACCCTGTTTGTCCGCGTCGCCGATTACGATATCCGCATCGACATTCAAGGCCCGGACGGCGACATCTCCTACCGCACCTGGCTCTTTGAAGTGGACGGAAAAGACGTCAGCTATAAGGTCCTCAATCAGTTCAATAATGATGTGAAGTTTGGCCGCGTCTATGTTGATGAAGATGGCGATCTGACGTTGCAAATGGACCGCAACGGCGCAGGCGGGGCGTCGCTCCAGAATATCGAATCCGATTTCGACGTGTTCCTGATGCTCATCAGCTCGTTTATGGATCACCTCGAATCGCAGGTTGTGGCGTAAACGGACGATTTCCTGTTTCGCCGCGCATCCGGGCGTTCTTACATTCCGTAATGTTATCTAATAACCCGATCGCGCAACTGCACCGCGAAAAATTCCGCATGGCTAACTAAAATAGTGCATTTTTTGCACGAAGGGATTAGTGTTTTCGTGCGGGTGGATTATAGTTAACAAGAAAAACAAACGGCTTAGTGCGCGACAGGGGTACCAAGAACATCATGGACGAGCGGTTTGATGAACCTCGTGACGACGATAATTCGTCTAACGACGATGAAGAACGTTTTACGATCAAGGGCGTCGTAAAATGGTTCGATCCGGCGAAAGGCTATGGCTTCATTATTACGGATGATGCTGAGGGCGATATCCTGATCCATTCATCCTGTTTGAAAGCCGCAGGGCTCACAACGGCGCGTGAAGGGTCGACGGTCGAATGCGAAGTTGTGCGGCGGACGAAAGGTCTTCAGGCGGCGAAACTTTTGAACATCGATGAAACGACGGCGGCGGCGTTGCCGACGATGGCGCCGATTGAAACGCAAACGCCTGCGGGGGATTTCGTCCGTGCACAGGTGAAATGGTTTAATCGCGCCAAGGGTTTTGGGTTCTTGACGCGCGGCGAAGGCACTGAGGACATCTTTGTGCACATGGAAACGTTGCGCCGTTCGGGGCTCGGCGAGTTACAGCAAGGCGCGCGTGTGCAAGTGTCATTTGCAGCGGGCTCGAAGGGCCTCCTCGCGATCGACGTTCGTCCGGACCAGGAAAACTAGGCCGCCAAGTATTCAGCGCCTTGCTGTTCAATATATCGGTAACTCACCATAGGTGAGCGACGGTTCTATTTCACCTTGTCACCGAAATGTGAGCGTTGCGGCGGGTCGTGCTTCAACATGTGATTGGCGGCGCGCTACACAAGCGTTCGTGATGCTTTATCAATATGCATTGCGGGGTTGTGTGCACGGCAAAAATGCCGCCCGGATCAAGATGGAGCAAAAAGTCATGAAAAAAATCCCAGTGTCCGCTGCTCTTCTGTTTGCTTGTTGGCTTGCAACGGGCGCCAGTCATGCCAAAGATCATGAGACCACTATCGAAAACCCCTATCTCGGGCAGGAGCCGCCCGGTTTAACACCTGTGCCTTTTGCGCCCGGCATGGTGACAACAAATGGTTGGGAATATGGCGGCGCCTTCACGCCCGACATGAAAGAATTCTATTTCCTAAGAACGGATGAGGAAATGAATGAACAAGATTTTGTTGCGTTTCAGTATACAAACAATCAATGGCGTGAGACCGTAATATCGCCCAGAGTTGGACAGCCGTTTGTATCGCCTGATGGCAAAACCATGCATCTGGGACGGCGTTATATGGAACGCACCGAGACTGGATGGTCGGAAGTTAAATTTCTTGAGCCGCCCTTTAAGGACATACTGATCATGCGCCTTACCGCTTCAGCTAACGGCGCCTATTATTTTGATACATTTGATGAGAATAAGCTGGACTTTCCTATCCGTTATTCACGATTGATAGATGGAAAGTATGAAGAACCGAAAGCCCTGAGCAATGAAGTCAACAAAGGAACATATCTCAACCATCCCTTTATTGCTCCTGATGAAAGCTATTTGATTTGGGATGCAAAAAGAGAAGACGGGTTTGGTGATTCTGACATCTATATCAGTTTTCGACAGGAAGACGGCTCATGGGGCGCTGCTATAAATTTGGGCGATGAAATTAACACAGACGCCTGGGAGGCTGCGGCGAGCGTGACGCCAGACGGCAAGTATCTCTTCTTCAGCCGAAATATGAGTCCAGATAGCTACGAGAATGTAGATATCTTCTGGGTGGATGCTCAGGTGATTGAGAATCTCCGACCCTGATAGTGAGCTTGATAGGTAGTCACCGTCATAGGAGAAGCTGGCGACCCCGGCAGGATTCGAACCTGCGACCATCGGCTTAGAAGGCCGGTGCTCTATCCAGCTGAGCTACGGGGCCAAAACCTGGCGCTTGAGGCCTGTTACGGCCGGGCTGAGTTATAATCTGAATTCGCCGGGAAGCCCTAATGGGTCCACGGCTTGCGGCGGCGGAAGGAAAAATTGTCCGAATAGGCCTTGGGTTGGGCTTTTGGCTCGTGCTCAGGATCGAGCCGGAACGGCAGCCCGTGGCGCTCGGCGTAGGAGACGGCCTCTTCTCGCGTATCGAAGGTCAGGCGCACCTGACCGGAGGCGGTCTCGTCAACGCTGGTCCAGCCCATGAGCGGATCGACGCGTCTCGCCGTCTCAGCCTCGAATTCCAGAAGCCAGCGGTCAGTTTTGGCCTTGCCGGACTGCATGGCGGTTTTCGACGGTTTGTAGATGCGTGCAAACATGAGGTTTTCCGCTTTTATTCCATCATTCCGGCCGAATGGTCGGGGCGGCAAGATTCGAACTTGCGACCCTCTGGTCCCAAACCAGATGCGCTACCAGGCTGCGCTACGCCCCGACAAGCGGCTCAGAACGGCTCTGATCCTTCATCTCGGCTCAGATGTAAAGGGCTTTAGCGGGTTCTAATCAAGATCAGGCAGGACCGTTGTGTCCACGTCCTCGCTGGCGGCCGCAAGCTCGAGGGGGATGGTCACCTCCCTCCCGCTGGGGCTGAGGACATAAGTCTTGGCGACGAAGCCGGCCTTGGCGATTCGGGCGGTCTTGGGCCCGTCGAGGCGTACCGAGCAGGGGGTCTCGCACTCGCCAACGCCTTCGATGGTGACCAGCGCGCCTTGGGGATCGGTGTTGACCAGCAAGGTCGAGGAGCCGCCGCCCAAAGTGACGCAGCCGCCTAGGGAGGAAAAGCCGAGCAGGGATAAGGACGCCGCCAGTTTACGCATGTGGTTCTCCCTCATGGCGGCTATTTTTGCGCCGCCGCCAGCGCCATGAAAGCGCGTTCCAGATCGATTTTCAAATCCTCAATATCTTCAAGCCCGGCATGGAAGCGGATCACCGGTCCCGCTTCGCTCCAGTCGGTGGCGCTGCGGTAATTTTCAGGCTTCACATGAAGGACGAGACTTTCATAGCCGCCCCAGGAAAAGCCGATTCCGAACAGCTTGAAGGCGTTGAAGAAGCTTTTCAGCGCAGGCAAGGGCGTTGGCTTCAGAACCGCGCCGAACAATCCCGAGGCGCCGGTGAAGTCGCGCTTCCAGACATTATGGCCCGGAAAGCCTTTTTGACCGGGATGCAGAATACGCTCCACCGCATCCTGTTTTTTCAGCCATTTGACGATCTCATTGGCGTTTTCCTGATGGCGCTCCAGGCGCGCCGACAAGGTGCGCATCCCGCGCAGCGCCAGATAGGCGTCATCCGCAGAGACATTCGAGCCGAGCTGCAAGAGCGCATAGAAAATTTTCTGCGCTGTCTGTTCATCAGCGGAAGTGAGGGTTCCGACGAGCGCGTCAGCGTGCCCGACAAGATATTTTGTCGCCGCTTGCAGGGAAACATCGGCGCCTAGCGCGATCGGCTTGCAGAAATATCCCGCCCCCCAGGTGTTGTCGACAATTAGCTTGGCGCCGCCTGCATGGGCTGCGTGCGCGAGCGCCTGGATATCCTGCACTTCGAACGTGAGCGAGCCGGGCGACTCCGCAAAGATCACTTTCGTGTTGGGGCGCATGAGCGCGGCGATCTCTTCCTCGCTCGCGAGAGGATCGTAGAATGTTGTCTCGACGCCGAAGCGCTTTAAAAACCGATCGCAGAATTTGCGCGTTGGATCATAGGCCGTGTCGGTCATCAGGACATGGTCGCCCGCCGCCACAAAGGCTAGCAGCGCAGCGGTGCAGGCCTGAAGCCCTGACGGCGCGAGGCGCGTTTCAAAGCCGCCTTCAAGGGCGGTCACCGCTTCTTCGAGCGCGCGATGAGTCGGAGTGCCGAGACGTCCATAGGTGATCGTCTTCGCGCCTTCGAGATAGTCGTCATAGCTCGGGAAGAGATAGGTGGAGGCGCGCTCGACCGGCGTGTTGACAGGATGGGCCGGGCGCTGATGCGGACGGCCAGCAACGGTTAGCTTGGTGTTGTCTTTCATGAGGTTTTTCTAACGCAGATCACAGGCTGGTTTAAGCGCCGCCGCTGGGATTTTTCTGTTTCAGGCGTTCGACGACACCGCTGCGCCGGTCGGTCACGGCAAATCCGAATTTCTGATAAAGCGGAAGGGCCGCCGGATGATCGAGGGAGCAGGTCTCAAGACGTAACACTTGCGGCTCGCGCGACCAGGCGAGATCGAGAACATTTGTCAGGAAAAACCGGCCAAGTCCGGCGCCCACCCAGTCCGGGGCGAGGCCGAAAAATTTCAACTCATGGATATCATTTTTGCGCGCATCGATCTCCGCCATCCCGGCGGGCGCCCCGTCCACATAGAGAACATAGAGATAGACCTCGGGGTCGTGAATGAGCGCCGCGAGTTCCTGATCGTTCATATTCCGCCGGCTGATCCAGTTCCATGGCGCGCCAACGAGATCATAGAGATAACGGTAGAAATGAACCGGCGGATGTTCCACGCGCATCAGCGCGGTCTTGCGGGTCGGAGCCGGCGGCCTGGGAAGGTTCGGACGCACCGACTGCTCCAGATAGGTGATGGTCACCTCGATCCGGTCGTCATTCGTCGGCGTCAGCGACAACGGGGAATAGATCGTTGTCATGTCTCTCCTCTCCCCATTCGCTCCATGACCCGTCATAGAGCGCGTGTGACCGTGACCCGGTCAACTCTAACGCCAGGGAGAGTACCGCAGCTGTCACGCCTGATCCACAGCTTGTTATCACCGGGGTTTCGGCGGCGATTCCGGCATGCGTAAAAATAGCGGAGAGATCTGCGGCGGGTTTCAGGGCGTCGCCGTCGAGCAGGCTCAAAAACGGCACATTCAGGGCGCCCGGCATATGCCCGGCGCGCACGCCGGGCCGCGGGTCCGGGGCCTTGCCAGCGAAACGCTCCGGCGATCTGGCGTCAATGATCGTTTTCGCGCCGGAGAGGGCGTCGCGCACGGCCTTTGCGTCGGCGACAAGAGCGGGTTGCAGGCGTGGCGTGTAGATCGTCTGTTTCGGAGCAGGTGTTTCAGCCGTCACAGGACGGCCTTCAGCGAGCCAGCGCGGCAGGCCGCCATCGAGAACGGCAACCCGTTCATGCCCCATGGCGCGGAAGGTCCACCACGCCCGGGCGGCGGAGAACAATCCCTTTTCGTCATAGACAACGATGCGGTCGTCATTGGATAGGCCGAGCGCACTGACCGCCTCTGCAAACCCTTCCGGCGAGGGAAGCATATGGGGCAGGTGGGTTTGTCGGTCGGCGATGGCGTCGATATCGAAAAAGACCGCGCCCGGAATATGTTGCGCGTTGTAGTTCTCGATGGCCGCGCCCTGACCTGGCATGCGCCAGGAGCCGTCGATGATTTTTACATCGGGATCGCTGAGATGATCAGCAAGCCATTGAGTTGAAACTAGGGGGCCGAAGGTCATACCAGAATCTTCAACATAGCAATTACAGAACGACGCTTTATTACAAATACGCTTCCCACAGAATGAGTAATGCGCTTTACATGACGGTCCCTAACTAACAAAATACGTTAGTTAGGGGTAGTGGGGCGTAAATATGGAAAATTCATCGTACCTGGATGCGCAGGATATGCGCAGCGAAGAGCAAGGGCAGAAGCTTGCTGCCGAGGATAGAATAGCGCTGCTGAAGAAAATCGGCGCCGCTAGAAATTCCACCGTCATAAGTTACCTGACGAGTATTCGCGACGGCGCCCGCGCCTCTATCTATGATAGTGACAACCGTATCCTGGAACGCCATCTCGAATTGGCCAGAGTGGCCGGCGCCAAAAATATCGATCTTATCGTCAATACACACGGCGGATCAGGGTCGATGGGTTGGAACTTTCACTCGATGTTTCGCGATTATTTTCCTGGCGCACGCTTGGGTGTTTTCGTGCCTTATGTCGCCTATAGCGCAGGAACGCAGATTTGCCTCGGATGTGACGAGATTATTTTGACCCGTTCCAGCGTATTGGGTCCAGCGGATATCGCGGCCGCCAGTTCCATAAGCGGCGTCCTAGATCTCATCAATGATCTTGATAAAAATAATAAGGTAGGCGCCGCAGATAAGCTCGCATTGCTTTTCTCGGGTGAAAATTCCACTTCTCTTGGTGAGCTCTATCGATACTGGAAAGAGGATCGCAGGGTTTTGCTTGCGGCGCTGCGCAGCCGGAAGAATCCGCTTTCGGAAAAAGAAAATGAGAAGATCGTAAAATATTTTCTGGACGATGTTGGCGTACACAATCAGGGCATCCGTAGGAAGGAAGTGGCAGAAGCAGGAGTGTCATTCATGACGCCGATTGAAAAATCAGGCGTCGAGCAAGAGGTGACTCAGGTTTTTGGAAAATATGCGGAGACGATGAAGTTATTTAATCCGGTGATCGATAAGAGCGATCTGCAAGGGGATGGCGGGATGGCGCCTCAAGTCATCGTGGAAAGTGAATATGAGACGACGGCGGCGTTCAGGTCTGGCCGCCTTGACCGGGACTGGAAAACGCATGGTGCAACCTTTGCGGCGCCAAGTATCGAAGAATCAGACGCTGGAACCGACTGGCTTTCCATCGCCCATAGTGATCCATCGTCGCAAAGGACCGGTAGGCGGCGACGCTAAAGCCACCCCGGAACCGGCAGCCCTTTTTCTTTCAGGAAAGCCGGATTGTAGAGCTTGGAGGCGTAGCGGTGTCCGTAATCGCACAGGATCGTCACCACCGTATGTCCGGGGCCGAGTTCTTTG
>JAUHYK010000001.1 GCA_030426465.1 Alphaproteobacteria bacterium | reverse complement strand
AACAATATCGGTCAGTTCCTCCCATTTAATGAGATTGACGACATCTTGAATGTGCGTTGTCAGATTGACGCCATTGCCGGCGAGATGTTCGCGCGGGCCAATCCCCGTCAGGGGCGGGGCGAAAACGCGGTGCCCCTCGGCGCGCAACCTGTCCGTAACGTCGCGCCAAAGCCAGTCGCCGCCCCACCACGCGCCATGTACGAGCACAAAAGTCGATGACTTCATCACCCCTTTTTCCTTCCCACTTAATAATGCCGGTCTTTCTCATCCTGATCGATCACCGCCCGCGCCACCTGCGCCGGCGGCGTCATTCTTCGCAGCGCCAACCCGTCGCCTCGGTGAGCGTTTTGGCCCCGCAGGCGGCGGCGCGCCCAAAATGGTCTGAAGCTCGTCCCCGCTGCGCACAATACTTGAAAATACAGCAGCCTTTAGCGTCTCCCCCCGCTGGCTTTCGGCTTTACAAGTATAGGGTCAATAGATGATCAAGACAATTACTAAGGTGAACTGATCAGCTTCCGCGCGGGAACGGCGTTCCATATTGATGGGCGAAATATTTCGCGATGTCGCGGGCGTTGTCGAGAAAGCGCGCCCCATTGGCCGTTTGGACCTTTGCGTGGGGGCCGGCGTCAGCGCCTTCCGCGAGGATGAGCGTCGGACAATTCCAGTCGCCGTCCCCCAGCATATCCACAAGATCAGGACGCGGATGGAAAAGCGGTTGATAGCGAATATCGAGCGCTTCCTTGATCGCTGGAAAATAATGAAGGACGCCCCAGATTTCAGCACATTCCGGGCAGTACTCGCGGCGGCCCTTATCCTCAAAACCCGGCGCCAGCAGAAACAAAATGTCCCGGGTCATTAAAGCCGCCTAAAGATCGAGATGAAAAAACTGGTTGAAATCGCTTGTTTCATAGTCGGCGAAGACGTCGCCATTCTCAAAACCGCGTTTTTTATAAAGCGCGATCGCGGGAATGAAACTCGGCGTTGACCCGGTCTCGAGGCTGAGGCGTTTATAACCCCGCTCACGCGCAACCTTGATAATATGGTCAAGCATGACCGCGCCGACGCCCTTGCCCAGATGGCCCGGATGGGTGCGCATGGACTTGATTTCGCCTTGTGTGGAAGACAACTCTTTCATCGCGCCGAAGCCGAGAAGATCGTCACCGTCCCAGACGGACCAGAAACTGATCCCCGGCGCCTTCAACCCATCCACATCGAGTACATAGGCCATGCCCGGCGGCGAATTCTCATGCATCTGCTCAAAATGAAAAGTGAGGAGATCGCGCACCGCCTCGTGGGAAAGGTCGTCTTCAAGGATCTGCATCGTCTGATTATCTACTCTTTACCAAGCACCTGCTCGCGGGCGGCCTTGGGCATGCCCTTGCCGGCCATCATCTCGCGGCCCATGTCCGACTCCAGCATGGCGATCATGCCCTGCAACTCTTCTTTCGAATTGACGCGAGGGAATTCGGTCTGGGGGATTTCAACCCCCAGAAACGCGCACAAAGGCGCCCATCCCTGTTTGGCTTCAAAAACCAGAAGCCGGTCCGGCCCGAAGGCGGCTTTGACGGCGGCAGTGTGATCGTTAAAGACGCGGATCAGCGTGTCGTGATCATGAATATTACCGTCAAACAGGGCGTCAATTGTGTTGCGAAGCATGACGCGCCATGGCGTCCCCTCCAGCATCGCCATCATCTTCCGGCTGAGGATGGTTTCCTGCGTCGATTCAAACCAGCGCTCCGCATCGCGCAGGGAGAGGATGATTTTTGCGTCTGGATAATAATCGGCAAGCTCGCGCCAATAGATTGAGGCGGGAAAGTCCGTCGTCGAGGCGTAGCCCTTGAAGATTGCGTCCCAGTCAGGCGATCCTCCGGCGGCCGCGTTCCACAGATCCATATGGCCGCCATTGGAGAGCACTTCGCTCATATGATAGCAGGGGCCAAAGCCCAGCTTCTCCAGCGCCAGCTTCAAGGACGCCGTACCTGTTCGTCCAAAGCCCGCTCCGATTACTTTCAGCGCCATGATCGCCTCCTGAATTGCGAAGCGACGCTACTGCGACCGCGGCGAATTTGCAAAGCGCGCGATTTATTCACATTCAATATTGCGCGAGCGTGAAGCCGTTCTATTGTCCGGCGCGCATGCGGTCGGTTCCCTCCTTTTCGATCTTTCGCCATCAGGGCTATCGCCATTACTGGATCGCTCGGCAGCTAATCAGCGCCGAGCGCCAGATGGTGGCTATCGCCATTGGCTGGCAGATATATGATCTGGCTCGCCTCACACGTTCCATTGAGGAATCAGCCTTCATGCTGGGCCTGGTGGGGCTGACCCAATTTGTGCCGGTGCTGGCCCTTTCGCTGCCCGGCGGGCAGGCTGCGGACCGCTTCGACCGGAAAAAAATTCTCGTTTATTCGAACACCATCCGGTTTTTCGTCATCATGATGCTTCTGGGGGCGAGCTTTACGAAACCGTCGCTCGCGATCCCGCTGATCTTTCTCGCCGCATTCTGCAATGGCGCGGTAAGCGCGTTCACACCCGCCGCCTCCAATTCTCTCTATCCGCGCCTGGTGCCGCGGGACGAGTTGCCGCTCGCCATCGCCTGGAATTCGCTCGGCATGCAGGGTGCGTCGATGCTCGGCCCCGCGGTGGGCGGGTTTCTGTTTATCGCCGGCGCCCATGTGGTCTACGCCTTCGCCGGAGGTTTGACCGCGGTCGCGGTTCTGATGTTCGCCACCGCCGAGACCCCGGCGCATGAGCCGGTGGAAAATGTGCGCGGCTGGGCGATGATCATCGAGGGGCTTCGCTATGTGTTCGACAACAAGCTCGTCCTCGGCTCCATCACGCTAGATCTTGTGGTTGTCTTTTTCGGCAGCGTCACCGCCTTGCTGCCGGTTTTCGCGCGCGACATCCTGATGGTCGGCGCCGAAGGGCTGGGGCTCCTGCGCGCCTCGCCGGCGATCGGCGCCGCCATTGTCGCCTTCATCCTCGCCGCCAACCCCCTGTCGCGCAAAGTCGGACCGTGGCTGCTCAGCTCGATCGTGATTTACGGCCTAGCGATGTTCGGCTTCGCCTTCTCTAAAATCTTCTGGTTGTCCATGGTGATGCTGGCGATCACCGGCGCCGCCGACATGGTGTCCATGTTTATCCGCATGTCCATCGTTCAGCACGCAACGCCCGACGGGATGAGGGGCCGGGTCTCCTCCGTCTCATTCATCTTTATCTCGGCCTCGAACCAGCTTGGCGATTTTGAAAGCGGCGTCGCGGCGAGGTTCCTGGGGCCGATCAACGCCGTGATTTTGGGCGGGGTCGTCTCTCTGGTCGCTGCGGCCTCTTGGCTAAAGTTGTTTCCGACCTTGTCGAAGGCGGACCGGTTCGAGGAAGTGGATGCCGATAAAATCGAAAGCGGGCGAACGGCTCCGGCGCGCTAATCAGCCGCCGCGAGCTTCTCAAGCTTCCAGGTCAGCCGGTAGGTGACGAGATAGGCGTCATGATCTGACAGGACGCGGCCTTTGACCGGTTCATGAAACATCTTTTCGGCCCTGACAGGGCGCACCTCGATGTCCGAGCCGCTCACAAAGCCCTGAAGGTCCTGGGTCTCAAGCCATGGCGCCGCGCCGCCTTCAACCACGTTGCTTGCATCGCAGCCAGCCGCCGGATCGAAACAATGCTGGCGCACAAAAACCCCCGGCAGGGTTTGCGCATTATGGCCGAACCGGTCCTGTGAATGGCGCGTGTTGAAATCGCCAGCATAGATGAAAGGCCAGCGCGGGTTCACGCCGCGCGCCATAAGATCGCCAAGCTCATCAACCTGCTGGCGGTGAGCGATACGGGAACGTTTTTCGGAAACGCCGGAACTGTGGTTGGAGTTCAAATGGGTGGTGAGAATTTGCACCGGCGCCGGCGCGCCCGGAATCTGGATGGCGGCGATCATGGCGCCCTTATTGGCGAGGCAGTCATAACCGGCGCAGCTCGTCGCTCGGAACGGCGTCATGGACGCGTCGACCACCGGATAATCGCTTAGAATATAAAGCCCGGAGGGCATCAGCTTGCCGGAGCGTTCGCCCTTTTCAAACCGCCTTGCGTTGATAAACGCATCGCTGATCTGCGGCGCGTCCGTTACGCTCCGGTCCGAGGCTGACGGCCCTCTGACCCGGTTCGGATAGACTGCGCCGATGCGCGCCGCAGCCGGCGTGAACGCCTCTTGCAGGACAATAATGTCTGGCGCACGGCCCGACGCGTGGAGCGTTTCGATTTCATGTTTGATATCCTTCAGGGCCGCTTCGCGCCCTTTTTTGATAGGCCAGGGAAGACCGGCCACATTGTAGGTCATGACCGAAAGCTCCGCGCTCGCGGTCCCGCGCATGGGGTCGATCTGAAGCTTCGGGATTTTGGCGATGTTTTGCGGCGGCGGCGCATCGGCGTAAGACGACGTCGCGGAAAGCGCAGCATGTGCGCAAAAAAGCAGCGCATTGAGAGCCAGAAAAGGCGCGCGAAAGAATTTTCCGACCTTCATAAACGCAAGACCGAGCCACCCTGATGGCCGCGCTTATGACTGATCCGTGTGACAGTATTTTAAGACGTAGACGGAGTTTTTGTGACAGTTGGGTAGGGGTGGTTAATGAACGCGACGACAACAAAAACTGCTCACCAAAATAGCACAGAGTGCGTATTCCTTTTGCTCAGAAACCTCTGAGCCCCCTCAAAAGGGAATTTCGTCCTCGGATTCATCGTTCTTACTCGTGAGATCCGGTAACTCTTTTCTTTCTTTCGGTGTCGGAAGTTCTTTGTTTTTTACGCTTGAACCCCAAAAAATCTTTTTTATCCGTTCAAGCTTCTCTACAGCCGGTTCTAAATTTTCTGCCGATTCCCCGATGTCATGACTTAACGAAATTAGAATAGAGCCAAACTTTTCTACTGTCGTTCGTTCCCGATCAATCTCCTCACTCAGCAACCGAATTTTCTCAAAAATTCTTTCCTTGAGCCCGATATCAGAAACGTTCTGGTTTACAATTTTTCTTATCGTAATGAGGATTTCATGAATTTTCGTACGATAATCACTCTCTATCTCAAGCTGAACGCGATCATCCTCTAACATTCCTCGAGCGGCTTGAATTGCAATTCTGCTCACAGCGTAGCTTACCTTATCTTTGAACCTCCCAAAGCGTTCAAAAACTCGTCATCTGGCACAGATGATATATCCGGCAAATCATAGTCAATTTCATACTCGTCTAAAAACGCCACAACAGAAGAGACGTATTCCCGTTCAGGCTCAAACCGCCCGTCATAATTACCATTTATATCTCTATATAATTCACGGTCAGTTTGTTGCGCTTGATGCATCGCATCACGCAAGCGTCGCTCAAACACCACAAAGGCTCGAACACCATTTTCGGTCAAACCTTCTAGGGAAATCTCATCAATTAGCATTCCCTACCGCCCGTCGGTGACGTTGTCCCAGAAATTTTTGGCGCGTTCGAAAAAGCCTTTATGCTGCGGGCAGGAGGCTTCGCCGCCGCCAGCCTCGCAGAACTGGCGCAACAGCTCTTTCTGTTCGGCGTTGAGATTGGTCGGCGTTTCGGCCTGAATCTCCACATAGAGATCGCCGCGCCGGCGCACATCGCCCCGACCAGAACTGTCGAGCTGGGTCATGCCTTTGCCGCGCACGCGAAAGCGTTTGCCGGTCTGCGATCCTTCGGGCACGGAGATTTTGACCCGGCCGCCGTCAATGGTCGGCGTTTCAAACTCGCCGCCAAGCGCCGCCGTGGTCATCGGGATCGGCATGACGCAGAAAAGGTCGGGCCCGTCGCGCTCAAATAGATCATTGTCGGCGACATGCACGAAAATATAGAGATCGCCCTCGGGTCCGCCGCGCGGGCCCGCCTCGCCCTCGCCCGACAGGCGGATGCGCGTGCCGTTTTCTATGCCCGCCGGAATATCGACGGACAGCGTCCGCTCGCGCCGGACGCGGCCCTGGCCACCGCAATCCGTACACGGATCGGCGATCACCCGGCCTTCGCCGTTACAATGGGGACAGGCGCGCTCTATTGTGAAAAAGCCCTGTTGAACGCGCACGCGCCCGACGCCCTTGCAGGTGCCGCATTCGGTCGGGCCTGAGCCCGGTTTGGCGCCTGAGCCCTCACAACTCTCACAGGAGACGGAGCCCGGCACCTTGATTTCGGTTTTCTTGCCGCGAAAAGCTTCTTCGAGGCTGATTTCAAGATTGTATTTCAGATCGGCGCCGCGGCCCGGGCCAGTGCGCCGTCCGCCGCGCTGGCCGCCCATGAACTCGCCGAATATTTCGTCGAAAATATCGGAAAAGCCGCCAGCGCCAGCGCCCATTCCTGCGCCGCGCGCAAATCCGCCGCCCATTCCGCCGGGGCCGCCGGGGCCGCCATTTTGAAAGGCCGCATGACCAAAGCGGTCATATGCTGCGCGCTTTTGATCGTCGGAAAGAATTTCGTAGGCCTCGCCAAGCTCCTTGAATTTTTGCTCGGCGGACGGATCATCCTTGTTGCGGTCAGGATGATATTGCATGGCGCGTTTGCGGAAAGCGGACTTGATCGCCGCGCCGTCTGCGCCGCGCTCGACCCCTAGAACTTCATAATAACAAGCTTGCGCCATAACACTTCACGCGCCCGTATCTTCGGGTTTTCTGATCGCCGCCCCATTCTACCGGCCAGGCCTCCCCCAAGGCTGATATGGACCGGGAAGAAAAGGGGGCCGCACTGATCGCGCGGCCCCCTGTTGATTTTAGTCTTTCTTGTCGCCGTCGACTTCCTCGAAATCGGCGTCGACGATGTCGTCGTCACCGCCCTCTTCACGGGCGGCGTCAGCGGCCGCAGCTTGCGCGCCCGCATCGTTTTCGTCGCCTGCGCCAGCTTTATACATGGCCTCGCCAAGCTTCATGGTCGCTTGCGCAAGGGTTCCGGCGGCGGTGTTGATTTCCTCAAGGTCCGCGTTCTCGGCCTCAAGTTTTTCTTTCAGCGTAGCAAGCGCTTCGTCGATCTGCTTGCGATCGTCGCCTTCGAGCTTGTCGCCATATTCCTCGAGATTTTTCTCGGTGGAATGGACTAGCGCTTCGGCGCGGTTTTTGGCTTCGACACCTTCACGCCGCTGCTTGTCGGCGTCAGCATTGGCTTCCGCGTCCTTGACCATCTGTTCGATATCGTCATCGGACAGACCACCCGACGCCTGAATGCGGATCGACTGCTCCTTGTTGGTCGCCTTGTCCTTCGCCGAGACGTGGACGATGCCGTTGGCGTCGATGTCGAAGGTGACTTCGACCTGCGGCACGCCGCGCGGGGCTGGCGGAATGCCCACAAGATCGAACTGGCCGAGCATTTTGTTGTCCGCCGCCATTTCCCGCTCACCCTGGAAGACGCGGATCGTCACCGCCGACTGGTTGTCTTCAGCCGTGGAGAAGGTTTGCGACTTCTTGGTCGGGATCGTCGTGTTGCGGTCGAGGAGGCGGGTGAAGACGCCGCCAAGCGTTTCGATGCCGAGCGACAGCGGGGTCACGTCGAGCAGGAGAACGTCCTTGACGTCGCCCTGCAGAACGCCCGCCTGGATCGCGGCGCCAAGCGCTACAACTTCGTCCGGGTTCACGCCTTTATGGGGGTCCTTGCCGAAGAAGGCTTTCACCGTCTCCTGCACTTTCGGCATGCGGGTCATGCCGCCCACAAGGATGACTTCGTCAATGTCGCCCGAGGTGACGCCAGCGTCCTTCAAGGCCTCTTTGCACGGATCAACCGTGCGCTTGATGAGGTCTTCAACAAGGCTTTCAAGCTTGGCGCGAGAGAGCTTCATCGTCAGGTGCTTCGGCCCAGAGGCGTCTGCAGTGATGAATGGCAAATTCACTTCGTAGGAAGACGTCGAGGAAAGCTCTTTCTTGGCTTTCTCCGCTTCTTCTTTCAGGCGTTGCAAGGCAAGCTTGTCCTTGCGCAGGTCAATGCCCTGATCTTTTTTGAATTCGCTGGCGAGATAGTCGACGATGCGAAGGTCGAAATCTTCACCGCCGAGGAAGGTGTCGCCATTGGTCGACAGAACCTCAAACACGCCGTCGCCGATCTCGAGGATCGAGACGTCGAAGGTGCCGCCGCCGAGGTCGTAAACAGCGATTTTCTGGCCGCCGGTTTTCTTGTCGAGACCATAGGCGAGCGCCGCCGCCGTCGGCTCGTTGATGATGCGCAAGACTTCAAGCCCGGCGATCTTGCCGGCGTCTTTTGTGGCCTGACGCTGAGCGTCGTTAAAGTAGGCGGGAACGGTGATCACGGCCTGATCCACATCCTGACCGAGATAAGCTTCCGCAGTCTCTTTCATTTTCTGCAGGATGAAGGCCGAAATCTGCGACGGCGCATATTTCTCGCCGCGCGAATTGACCCATGCGTCGCCATTATCGCCCTTGATGATTTCATAAGGGACCATGCCCTTGTCTTTGGCGACCGTCGGGTCCGTGAACGGACGCCCGATCAGGCGCTTGATCGCAAAGAACGTGTTTTCGGGGTTGGTGACCGCCTGGCGGCGGGCCGGCTGACCGATCAGGCGTTCGCCGTCTTCTGAAAAAGCGACGACGGAGGGCGTGGTGCGCGCGCCTTCGGCGTTTTCGATGACTTTCGGCTCTTTACCTTCCATGACGGCGACACAGGAGTTCGTCGTCCCAAGGTCAATGCCAATAACTTTACCCATTCGTGTATTCTCCATTCGCAGCGAGCGGTCCCATTATTTCCGGCCTTCATATCGGCCCTTATGGCGCCGTAAAGCGCCGGAAGTGGACACGCCCCTAGGGGTGACAGTTGATGGATGCTGGGGAAAAGGCCGGAACCGGCCCAAACCCCCGCGTTCGGGCGGGATATAAGTAGGGTGTTTCGGCGCCGCAACCCGGTGAAAGCCCTTATGAGACAAAAAATCCCGGTGGATTTGGCCGCCCGGATTTACGCATCGGTAAGGCATAGCTGTAAGAGCGGTATAAAGCGCCATCAGTCGAGCGCCCGGACGACGCGAAAACCTGTCTCATTATTGCGGGTTTCGGAGCCCAGGCTTTGCCGGGAGGCTGACCGTAAACGCCAGCCCGGCGAGCTCCAGGCGCCGCCTTTCACCACCCGTCGGGCGCAATTTCCGTCGATCCTGGCGGCGCCGGTGACAGGACCGCCATTATGGCTCGGATTCCAGCAATCGAGCGTCCATTCAGCGACATTGCCATGCATATCGAAAAGGCCAAAAGCGTTATGGCGGAAGCGGGTCACCGGAACCGTCTGTCCACGGAAAATCGACGGCGACGAACGATAGGGATATTGGCCGTTGAAATTCGCGGCCTCAGCGGAAAGGCGATCGCCATAATGGAACGCGCCGCCAGTGCCCGCGCGCGCGGCGTATTCCCACTCCGCCTCACTGGGGAGGTGATAGTAATAGCCGGTTTTCGCAGACAGCCAGCGCGCATAGGCCGACGCATCCTCAAAGGAAACATTGATCACCGGCTGTTCGCCACGGCCCCAGCCGGCGTCATCAGGCTGATAGTTGCGGCAGCCGCCTTCGGCGACACATAGCGCCCACTGATCGAAAGTGGTTTCGCGCGTCGCAACAGCAAAGCGATAGCCGATATCGACCCGCCGCTGCGGACCTTCTTCGGGCTGGCGGTCCTGTTCGTCACTGCGCGCGCCCATCATGAAAGCGCCGCCATTGAGCGCGGCCATATCGGGGCAGCCTTCGCAATCGGTGAAATAATCACCGAGATAAGTTTCGGGCGCCGCGGCAGCGGTCTGGTTATCGGACGCTGTCTGGCCGGTAGAAAGAGACGCGGCTTCCACCGCTGAGGCAAGCTGGGCGAGCGCCGCCTGATTAAGGTCCGCAGCGAGAGGCTCCTCAACAGGCCGTGGCGGTTTAAGGCTCGGGACCGCGAGCGTCGCCAGCGCCTGCATCGACTCTTCCGGCGGCGTTTCGCTGTCACCAACGTCTCCCGCCGACAAAGACTCTGCTTGCGCCAGGTCAGGGTTTTCCATCAGGCCGTCGACATCATCCACTGCGCCTGTTTGACCTGAACCCTGAATGTCAGGCGCTGGCGTTTCAACGTCGTTTTCAACTGTAAAGTCTTCGGGCGGCCTTACCCCGGGCGCCAGCCGCACCAGCGCGAGATTGGCGCCGGGCGCGGGTTCTTCCTCCTCTTCCATCGGCGCCGATTGCGCCGTGACAGGAGTGATCGGCGCCGGGCGCGAGCGCAGCGACCCGACCATGAAAGAGACACCCGCGGCGAAGGCGAGAACGCCGAGCCCGCCCGCCAGAATGGGCGCCGCCGGAATCAGACGCTTTCGCCACAACACTCGCGCCGGGTGATGCGGAACCGCGCTATCCTCCGTGAACAGATCATCGAGAAGGCGCGGCGCCGAAGCTTCGGCCCGCGCTTCGGCTTGCGCCTCTCCGGGAGCGGCGACGGGCTTAACCGGAACGTCGTCTTCCCTGATTTGAGGGGAGGCGACAGGTTCGCGAAAATCTTTGTCGGCGGGCCGCTCAAGTCCGGCCCGCGCCTTCAGCGCTTCAATATCGGAAAGCACGAAACGCCAGCGCGGATCGCCGTCATCGCCGCGCCATCCGGCGAGATCCATGGGCGCAACATCGCGCGAGCCAAAAGGCGGTTCAACCCGGCCAATGCTGACCGGCGTCAAGCGCCGGGCTTTCCAGGCGTCTCGGGCGACCTCGATCAAACCCGGCTTATCGAGCGCGACGCCGGTCCATAAGACCACCACCGCGTCGATGCGCGCCGGATCGAAAGCGCCGGGATCGAGCCGATAACCCGCACGCAAAAGCGCCTTCGCGATTTTATCCGCGAAGTTCGCATTGGCGCTCGCCGCAAGCAGCTGAACGACGCCTTTGACGCCCGGCTCTATCTCTTGTTGAGGCATGATCCCCGGTCACATCGCCTGCGCAGGAAAACAGCACAAGCCCCCAAGCCACCGCTGCTTTTCAGGCGCGCAAGATTGCACGACGGGCCTGTCAACGACATTACGATGCGTTAAGCAACCCCGACTTGCGGCAGTTGTTTGGGGAAAACCGAAAGAAGTCTCCGGAAAATCTCAGCTTTTTTCCTTGTCGATTTTAGCCGCTGCGCGCACGAGATTGATGAATTCCGCACGGTCGCCAAAGGGATCGTCCCCTTTGGCGCTCTGCGCCAATGCAATGATCTCCTCATAGGAATAGCGATCCGTGTACCCAGCGCGTTGCAGCTTTTGCCCGAAAGCCGCGACGGCGGCGGCGAAGCGTGCATCAGGCGGCGTGTCTTCAAAGCAGGGATAAGCGTCGTTTGTGGGAACCGGCTGTTCTATCAGGCGGCTTTCTTCTTCATCCGGCAATTTATAGCGCAGACGGACGAAAGCCAGCTCATCGGTGTTTCCTCCGACAGCGGGCGCGGGCTGATAGCGCAGATCATCGATCAGCCGCGCGTCGGAGCTCGCCAGCGCCAGCTCATATAGCGCTGTCACCGTATGGCCTGAGCCGATATCGCCCGCGTCGATGGCGTCATTGTTGAAATCTTCGCGGTTGAGGAGCCGGGTTTCATAGCCGATAAGGCGATATTCCGCGACCACCGCCGGATTGAACTCCACCTGAAATTTCAGGTCTTTCGCAATCGGGAACAAGGTCGAGCGAAATTCACGGACCAACACTTTGCGCGCCTCGTTCAGCGTATCGATATAGGCCGCGACGCCATTTCCCGCCTGCGCCAGCTTTTGCGCAATGACGTCATTATAGTTGCCCTCGCCGAAGCCGAGCACGGTGAGATAAATGCCGCTTTTTCTTTTGCGCGCAACAAAATCCTCAAGACTGTCAGCGTAGACGACGCCCACATTGAAGTCTCCGTCAGTGGCTAGAATGATGCGGTTGACCTTATCGTCGGCGAAGTTTTCTTCCGCGAGGCTGTAAGCCAGCGACAGCCCCTCGCCGCCGGCGGTGGACCCGCCCGCCTCAAGCGCGTTCAGGGCTTCCATGATTTTGGTTTTCTTGTTTCCGGGCGTCGGCTCAAGAACGACGCCGGCCGCGCCCGCATAAACGACAATGGAAATGCGGTCGTCTTTCGACATTTCATCGACTAGCAACTCCACGGATTTCTTGACCAGCGGCAGCTTGTTGTCGGCCTGCATGGAGCCCGAAACATCAAGCAGGAGAACGATATTCGTGTCCGGCGTTTCAGCAGGCTGGAGATCAAACCCTTTGACGCCGATATGCATCAGCCGCGTCCCGGCGTTCCACGGGCTTGGCGTCACCCAGACCGTTGGTGTAAACGGCGCATCGGCGCTTTTTGGTTCTGTATACTGATAATCGAAATAATTTACATATTCCTCGACCCGCACCGAATCCGACGGCGGCAGCATATTGTTCGTGGAAATATACCGGCGCATCACCGAATAGGCGGTCGTGTCCACATCCGATGAAAAAGTGGACACCGGCTCTTCGCTGGTGAGCTTCACCGGGTTCGGATCGGTTTCTTCATATTGTTCGGTGATGGCGGGTTCCGGCGGCGGCGTCATCATCGGGCGCGCTAGGCTTGAAAAGGCCATGGAGCCCGGCTGCGGACCTTGCGCTTTCTGCGCCGTTACGACGACCGTGTCAGCCTCTTCAGCCTCCGAAAACTGGTCATCAAATGCATCATTCGTAGTCGAACAAGCCACGATCAGCAGCATGGCTCCGGCGGACGCCGCCGCCAATAATCTCATTTTCATGAAGTCCCTCTCCCAAAGTCACGCCCGGGCGAAGTCTGGCGGGCGGAAAGGGCGAAAATACGGCAATCGCCATTTTCTGAAAACGGTCAGGCGCCAGGGAGGGGCGGCCGGGCGCCTGACCTGCCGTCATTATGCATGCGCCTAAACGGCGCCGCCGACGGTCTGGCCGATAATTCCGACGACAAAAACAAACGCGACAATCTGCAAGATGAATATTGTTGAATTGGTCATGGTGTTTCTCCCGAAAACAGGCGGCGCCCGTCCTGGGCGTAAAGCCTGCGATAAAACTCAAAGGCCGTTGCTGATGGCGTTCTCGATCAACGCAAGCGCCACAGCGGTGGTCAGCAACAGAACTGAAATAACGAGTGTATTCGGCATGGCTTCTCTCCCTTGATTGGCGAAACCGCTGGGCTTCGGCCTGTAACCTGTCAAGTCATTATTGACGGTTACGAATTAGCGCCTATGTTGTAACCGTTCAATCGATTTTTACTGGTTATGTTATGAGATTTTCTTCTTACGCCTGGTCCGAAAAAGACATGATCGGCGGCAACGCCGCCCTCGATTTCGTCAACACCGCCGCATATTGGGCGAGCGGCGACCCCGAAGACCGTCTCGGCGGACCGCAAGGGTTCGGCAAATGGGCGGAAGCGGCGGGTCTTCTCTATGGGGATGACATGGCCCGGCTTGAAAAAGAGATCGCGGCCGATCCCAAAGCCGGTGCGGAAGCCTTCGAAACGGCGGTCGCTTTACGCGCAGCCCTGTGGCGGATTTTCAACGCCGTCATCACGGAGACAGAAGTGGATGAACGCGACCTCGCCCTTCTTGATGAATGCAAGGTGCGCGCGGCCAGCCATTGCCGGATTGCCCATGACGCCGACGGGTTCCGGCGGCGCTGCGCCGATGAGGCGCCCGCCCTTGAACGCGCTCTACGCCTTGTCGTCGAGGCGGCGGAAGACCTGTTGCTTAATGGCCGCCTTGACCGCTTGCACGCCTGCGGCGGTGAAAACTGCGAATGGCTGTTTGTGGATTTGTCCAAAAACGGCCGGCGCCGCTGGTGCGATATGGCGACCTGCGGCAATGACGCCAAGGTCAAAAAATTCCGTAAACGGAAGAAAAAGGCGGCCTGAGCCCAGGCGGCTAAATCAGCTTGCGTGATCGCCTTATCTGTGGTGTGATATTATCACATATCGCAAGGACCTCTTAGAAAAATGATGCGCTTGTACACTTCGATAAGGAGCGCGCCGCGCTCTATGACGATCAGTGGAAGCCTATCGCCCCGATCATGGAGGCGCTGCATCTGCTGACGCACGTCGCGTTCGCGCACTTGCCGTCCGAGGCCAATATTTTATGTGTGGGAGCAGGTACCGGAACCGAAATCCTCCGTCTCGCCGACGCGCATCCAGAATGGCGATTTACGGCGGTTGAGCCCGCTGAGGCGATGATGGAGGTGTGTCAGCGCCGACTTGAGGCGGCGGGGCTTTCCGAGCGTTGCGATTTCCATCAGGGTTATCTCGAAACCTTGCCCCCCCGTCCCACTTTTGACGCCGCCACCTGTTTTCTGGTGTCGCATTTCTTGACTGACGCGCCCGCCCGCGGCGCATTCTTTGGAACGATCGCTGCAAAACTTTCAGCGGACGGATTGATGGTCAGCGCCGATCTTGCCGCTGACAGAAAAGACCCAGCCTTCGACCGGCTCATGTCGGTGTGGCTTGACCTCATTGCAGAGACCGGTATGCCACTTGAAAACCGCGTCCATTACAAGGAAATGTTCGGCGTCGAAGTGGCGGCTCAATCGCCTCTGGAAGTTGAGGCCCTTATCGCTGAAAACGGTTTCAAACCACCGGACCAGATCTATCAGTCAATTTTAATCCATGCGTGGTTGTCCCGCCGCGCCAGTTAACATGACTCTGAGCTAGAGATCCCGCGCAACGCGGAAGCCGTTGTCAAACTCGCGCGCGGTTGACGGTTTTGCGATACGGTGCGCCGAACGTAAACGCCAGCCGCCGGTGTTCCAGGCGCCGCCTTTCAAGACGTGTTTCGTGCAATCGCCGGTCGCCACCGCCGACCCGTCAGACGGCGCGCCCGCATGGCTCTCAGTCCAGCAATCAGCGGTCCACTCCCAGGCGTTGCCATGCATATCGTAGAGACCAAAGGCGTTAGGCGCGAAACTCGCCACAGGAACCGTCCGTGCACGGTAGGTTTCTTTCTCCCCGCTATAGGGATACTGGCCATTATAGTTCGCCTGACCTGCGCGCACTGTTGAGCCGGTTGCAAAGGGTGCAGTGGAGCCAGCCCGCGCGGCATATTCCCACTCGGCTTCCGTCGGCAGGCGATATGACTGGCCGGTCTTTTCAGACAGCCACGCCACATAGGAAAGCGCGTCCTCATAAGAAACAGAAACGACCGGACGTTTGTCGCGGCCCCAGCCATGATCGGGCGCCTTATAAGCGCAGCCGCCGTCGGCGACGCAAGCATCCCATTCCGCATAGGTCACTTCATGCGAAGACAAAGCGAAGCCATTGGCGAAGGTGATTTCGCGCATGGGGCTTTCGGCAGGCTTGGCGCCGATCTCGCCGGGCCGCGCGCCCATTTGAAACCCGCCCGCAGGCAGGGCCGCCATGTCAGGACAATTGGCGCAATCACGGAAGACATCACCCGCAGAGATTTCTTCTAGCGGCGCCTCCGCAGCAACGGCGGCGATCAGAGTCTGGATCGCGTCATCATCCCCAACACTTGTCACCGCCACATCCGCCTCAGCAGATGCAGGCGTTGCAGCGAGTGCAAGCTGGACCGGCTCTTCGCTATTAGTCGCCGCCGGATTATCATCCATGCTTTCCGGCGCTGGCGGAATAACAATATCCGTAGACGGATTATCCTCCGGCTTTACAGTGAGCGACGCTAGCGAAGACGGTGTTTCAACCGAAGGATCAGGGATCATGTCTTCCGCCGGACGCGTCGCGGCCTCAGCGGGGCGCGCGGCTTGTTGCGGCTGGGCCGCAAGCTCCGGCGCCGGAAGGATCACCGGCGCCAACACCGCCGTCGCGACCGTCATCACCACCAGCCCGGCGGTTGCGCCAAAAGCGACTTCCTTGGCGCTGAAGCGCCGTTTCGGTTTCGGCCGTTGCAAAAAGGCCGGGGGCGCCGTCAGCGGCTCCACTCGCTCCGGCTGCGCGCCATCGGGCATGCCGGGGGCGCCGTCAGCAGCGCCATAATCTGTCGCCAGCATGTCTTCGCCAGGCGTCCACAGACCTTGGTCTCCCGATAGGCCTGGCTCATCATTTTGCGGCTCCATGTCCGGCGCGGACCAGATGTCCGCATCACTCAATCCCATCCGCTGTGTCGTCAGCTGGATCTCCTCCAGCACAAAGCGCCAGCGCGGATCGTCCGGAGCGCCGGTCCAACCGGAAAGATCCACCGGCGGCAAATTCTCAAACCCGCCCGGCGGCAACGCGCCGCCAACCGCAACGGGGATCAGCGCGCCGCGATCCATTGCCTCTTCGGCCTGGCGGTGCAGCTTTGCGAGTTTGGCCGCCGCGTGAGTCCAGACAACGATCGCCGCATGGTCGCCATTGGCGCCGGCTTGCGGACCGAGATCGCCCTGATCAGCGCTGACACGCGTGGCCGCATGTCCGGCATGCGCAAGCGCAGCGGCGATTTTCGCGCCTAGCGCCTCATCCCGAGGAGCATGAAGAATGGAAATCGGCGACATCGGCATCAGTAAAAGTTAATCGTTTCTAAATCGCGACAATCAGGTTCGCCCAAGGGCTGCGGACCGGAGGGCAATCGCCCTTCTAAGGCGAATCGGGTCCGCGCGCCGAGAGGGGTAAGCTAAATAATTTGCAAGAAAAACATGGGGAAAATCGTAGACCCATTAACCCTTCCCTTTAGCCGTTGTTCCTGATATGTTCCTATCGCTTGCCGGGGAAAACATATGGTCGCGCAGATCACTACTTTCGCCTTTCACGGGGTCGACGCTCGCCCGGTGACCGTCCAGGTCCAACTCACCAACGGCAATGGTAATATTTTTTCCGTGGTCGGCCTCCCCGACAAGGCCGTTTCCGAGGCTCGCGAGCGGGTGCGCGCCGCCCTTTCAGCGGTGGGTCTCGGTCTGCCGGTCAAACGGATCACGGTTAATCTGGCGCCCGCGGATCTTCCCAAGGAGGGCAGCCACTTCGACCTCGCCATCGCCCTCGGGCTTCTCATTGAAATGGGCGCGGCGCCCCATGACGCCGGGTCCGGTTTTGCGGTGATGGGCGAGCTTGGGCTCGACGGATCGATTGCGCCGTGCGCCGGGGCCTTACCCGCGGCGGTCGCGGCGAACGCCATGGGGCTCGGCCTGATCTGCCCTGCGGCAAGCGGCGCGGAGGCGGCATGGGCAGGCGGAGACGCCGCGATTTTGGCGCCGAAATCACTGATCCAGCTCGTGAACCACTTCAAAGGCACGCAGGTTTTAACAGCGCCGAAGCCCGGCGCTCTCGAAGCACCCCCGGCCATACCGAACCTCGCCGACGTCAAAGGCCAGGAGACCGCCAAACGCGCACTCGAAGTCGCCGCGGCGGGCGGACATAATCTTTTAATGGTGGGCCCCCCGGGCGCGGGCAAATCAATGCTCGCCGCCCGGCTTCCGGGGCTCCTGCCGCCGCTGTCACCCAAAGAGATGTTGGAAATCTCCATGGTGCAGTCGCTCGCGGGCCTGCTTGAGGGCGGGCGTCTCACCCGCGCCCGGCCGTTTCGTGCGCCTCATCATTCCGCCTCTATGGCGGCGATGATCGGCGGCGGCATGCGCGCCAAGCCGGGTGAAGCGTCCCTCGCCCATCACGGCGTCCTCTTCCTTGATGAATTGCCGGAATTCACCGCGCCGGTGCTCGACAGTCTTCGCCAGCCGCTTGAGACGGGCGACGTCCTGATCGCGCGTGCGAACTTCCATGTCCGCTATCCGGCCCGGTTCCAGCTTGTCGCCGCCATGAATCCCTGCCGCTGTGGTTATGGAAGAGCCTCCGGGCGCGCTTGCGGCAAAGGACCCAATTGCGAGGAAATCTATCAGTCGCGCATTTCCGGGCCCTTGCTCGATCGGATGGATCTGTCGATTGAACTTCCCGCTGTGACGCCTGCCGATCTCGCAGGACCCGCCAATGGAGAAACAACGGCCGCCGTCGCACAAAGAGTGGCGCGCGCCCGGGACGCACAAACGGCGCGCAGCGGCGAAGGCGCATCCAACGCAGCCCTTGGTGACGCAGAGCTTTCCAAAATCGCCACACCCGACGCGGAAGGGGCGAGCCTTTTGTCCCGAGCCGCCGAGGCCATGTTCCTTTCCGCCCGCGCCTATACAAGGACGCTGCGGGTTGCGCGCACCCTTGCCGATCTTGATGGCACCGACGGCGTCAAGCGCCGCCACATCGCCGAGGCCGTCAGCTTTAGAAAGGCTTGCGACAGAGGCGCTAGCGGCGCCGAGGCAACCCGGCGCACCGCTCAAGCCTAGCGAACCGGCTTACCGGAAGTGCTTATTAAACAGGCGTTTCCGTCGCTTTTTACTGTCCGAATTAACCAACTCCATCAACCATTTTTCAAGGCCATGCAGCGATGATGAGGCCGGTTGCGTAATGGGGTTTCACTGTCAATGCCGAATCTTGGATCGCACAAAGGCGTTTCATCCAATTCAACTCGTGAGCTGATCGTCGTCTGTGACGGCGAAGGCGTCATCCGTTTTGTCTCGCAAAGTTTTGCGCGCTTTTTTGGCGCCCCGGCCGCATCATGGCACGGGCGTGCATTCGCGCCTGGCGGCAACGCCGCCGAGCCTGGCGCCCCGGCCTCTTATCGCACGGAAGCGCGCGCCGGCGAGCGCGCCTTTATCGTCGACTGGGTCGAAACCGTTCTTTCCGGCGGCGAGCGGCTTTATGTTGGCGCACCCCAAAGCGACGGCGCCGAGATTGAAACCACCGATGCGCGTGAAGGCGACGCCGGTCCGAAAATGCAATTGCTGGCGACAATGAGCCACGAAATGAGAACGCCGTTAAACGGCATTCTCGGCATGACCTCGCTTCTGCTCGACACCTCGCTTGAACCCAACCAGCGCGCTTATGCTGAAAGCGTGCGCGAATCCGGCGTCGCCTTGTTGGCGCTGATCAATGACCTTCTCGACTATTCAAAGCTAGAAGCCGGGCGCCTCGACATCGAGCGTGCGGCCTTTTCTCCGTTGAACCTTGTTCAGTCCGTGGCGGAGCTGCTATCCCCAAAGGCCGCCGACAAGGGGATCGAGATCACCGCTTATGTCGACAGTTCGGTTCCAACCGAACTTTATGGCGACGAAGCCCGTCTTCGGCAGGTGTTGATCAATCTCGCAGGCAATGGCGTTAAATTCACTGACGAAGGCGGCGTCGGCATCGAGGCGCGTCTTGTGACAGCCGATAATGGCGCTGCGCATCTGGCGTTTTCTGTGCGCGACACCGGTATCGGCATTCCCGAAGATAAACAGGCCGCGATCTTTGAAGAATTTTCCCAGACCGATACCGCCGGCGAGCGCAAACGCGAAGGCACCGGCCTTGGCCTTGCGATCGCGCGCAAGATCGTACGCGCCATGAATGGCGACATCGCCATCGCCAGCCGCCCCGGCGAGGGCAGCGCTTTCACTTTCACCGTCGCGCTCGATTTCGAAGGCGACGCACCGGCGAAACCGCAACCTTTTGAAACGCCCGTGATCGTCGCAGCGCGTTCTGAAGTCCTTTCACGCAGCCTCGAACTACAACTCTCCGCCATCGGCGCGGAAAACATCATTTCAGTCACCACCCCAGCCGCGGCCATCGGCGCCATGACCAAACATCCGGACGCCATTCTTCTTTGCGATATCTATATCGCCGGGGAAAGCGCCCAACCGCTGGCGCGCAAGGCGGCGCGGTCCTATGTCCTGCTCTCGCCGCTGGCGCGCGGGCGCATCAATGAATTGCGTGAGGCCGGTTTTGACGGCTATTTCATCAAGCCTATCCGGCAATCGTCCTTACACATACAATTGACTGACGACATGAATGAAACGCCAGCACTGCCCGAAGCGCCGCGTATTGAAGAAAAACCCAAGGCGCAAAATGGCCAGAAAACCTTCCGCGTGCTTCTTGCCGAAGACAACCAGATTAACGCTGTGCTCGCCACGACTATTATCAAACGCGCCGGACACACGGTCGATGTCGCCCATAATGGCGGCGAAGCGGTCGAAGCCTGCGAACAGGGCGAATATGATCTCATCCTCATGGATATGCATATGCCCCATGTGGACGGGCTTGAGGCGACGCGGCGGATTCGAAAACTATCCGGCAATATGCGCAAGGCGCCGATCATCGCGCTGACCGCCAACGCCATGGCGGCGGACCGCCAGAAATGCCTCGCCGCCGGGATGGACGATTTCCTGTCGAAACCCTTTGAACCGTCGGACCTGACCGAGCTTCTCACCAAATGGGGTGACTGTGAAAGCGAGTGGAGCGAGGCGTCCTAAGCGCCCGCCCAGCATCGGTTCACGCCTTTCTTTCGCCGGAAAACGCCAGTAGCGTCCCGCGCCATGACCCAAGACGCAGATACGCCGCAATCCGGCGACCAGACAACAAGACAAACCGGCGAAAAGAAAACCATTCTCGGATCTTTGTCGGCCTATTTGCGCGCGCGCAGTCTGGTTATGCTGCTGCTCGGTTTCTCGGCCGGGCTTCCGTTTTACATGATCTATCAGAACCTGTCGCTCTGGCTCGCGGAAGCCGGCGTTGAAAAGGGCGAGATCGGATTGTTCGCCTGGACGGGCTTCGCATTCTCCTTCAAATTTCTCTGGGCCCCGGTTGTCGACCGCGCGCCAGTCCCATTCCTTGAAAGGCTTGTCGGCCGGCGCCGGGCCTGGATGGCGGCGGCCCAAATCGGCATCGCGTTGACATTGATCGCCATGTCCATGGCGAACCCGGCCGGAAATCTCTGGATAGTCGCGGGCATCGCCGTCGTCATGGCGTTCGCCGCCGCGACTCAGGACATCGCTATTGACGCCTGGCGCATCGAGGCCGCGACAGACGAAGAGCAAGGCGTCATGGCCGCCATGTATCAATATGGCTATCGCGTCGCCATCATGGTCGCCGGCGCCGGCGCGCTGATCGTCGCCGACAATGTCAACTGGCCGGCGGCCTATCAATTCATGGCGCTGCTGATGGGCGTCGGTTTCCTTACCGCCTTGTTCGCCCCGAAAGTTGAAGTGCGCGAATATACGCCGCCGCCAAAGGCCTCTTTCACCGAGACGATGTCAAAATCCGTCATTGGGCCGTTTCGCGATTTCTTCGAACGTTACGGCGTGCATGCGCTGGTCATCCTGCTGTTTATCGCCCTCTTCCGCGTTCCCGATTTCCTTATGGGATACATGACCGGGCCGCTTTATATCGACCTTGGTTATGACAAGACGACGATCGGCGCGATCCGGTCCGGCGCAGGGCTTTTCGCCACCATGGGCGGGGTTTTCCTTGGCGGGATCATTGTCTCACGCGTCAGTTTTAAATGGAGCCTGTTATTCGGCGTGCTCGCCCAATCGCTGACCAATCTTATCTATAGCTGGCTGGCGCTTTCCGACGCGACCACGGGCGGATTGGCCTTTGCGGTGATCGTTGACAATATTGCTTATGGCGCGGCGGGAACGATCCTCATCGCCTATATGTCGAGCCTCACCAACACAGCGTTTACAGCGACGCAATATGCATTGTTCAGCTCGTTCTACGCCCTGCCCGGTAAATTTGTCGGCGGGTTTTCAGGCTACATGGTTGAGGCCGCCGGTTTCGCCTGGTTTTTCGCGATCACGGCGATCGTCGGAATTCCCGCCGCAATCCTGGTTTTCTTCCTGAAATATTCAGAGGAGAAATTTTCCATAAACCGCAAACAGGCGACGGCGGAACTTGAAGCCGCCGACTAGAGCCGTGTTAAACTGACACTGGTCTAGATTCCGGTATGAGCGCATTTTCTTTACGTGAACCGGCGTCCACTTCACTTGAAAATGCGCTAGCCCGCCGCGAGGCAGTCATCCAGATCGGGCTTGTCGGCATTTGAGGTGGTCGCCGTCGCATCTACTTGCGTGACTTTCTGAACGCCTAGTTCATCCGGGTAAAGAATGATAATCAGGGTGCAGGTGGTGAGCGCATAGCGGCGGTATTCGCCGTTTCCTTCGCGCCGGGTCAAGGCCGGTTCACCCAGAAGACCGTCAAGCTCCGCAGCGCCCGTTCCGAGGAAATCGTCCAGCACATAGACCGGCGCTGCGGGAGTTATGGGCGTTTTCGCTGGCTTTTGCGCGACATCTGGCGCCGTGGCGCAGGCGGCGGCGAACAGCATCAGGGATGACGGCAAAAATAAACGCATGATGTTCATGGAAAACCCTTACGGCGATAAAGCTGAAGCGATGATTAAGCCTCGTCATCAGCGCTATCAAGCGCCGCTGAAGTGACAAGTCGGAAAGGCGGGGCCCGGCTCCCCGGTTGTCCTCTCCTTGCGTCTGACGGGGGCCCTTCCTATAAGCGCGCAAGACATTGTTTCGCTTTGTAAGGATATTTCATGACCGCTTCTCTAGATGTGCTCGGCGTCGGCAACGCCATCGTTGACGTTCTCGCCAAAGCCGATGACGCTTTTCTCGCCGCGCATTCAATCCCCAAGGGCGGTATGATCCTCATTGACGAGGCCCAAGCGAGCACAATCTATGACGCCATGGCGGCGGGCGTTGAAATCTCCGGCGGGTCGGCCGCAAACTCAATCGCCTGCATCGCTTCCATCGGCGGCAAGGGCGGTTTTGTTGGCAAGGTTGCCGATGACGCACTGGGCGAGATTTTCCGTCACGACCTTCACGCCATCGGCGTCGAGTTTGACACCAACCCTTTGAGCGGCGGACCGGCCACTGGGCGCTGCCTTGTCAACGTAACCCCGGATGCACAGCGCTCCATGACGACGTTTCTTGGCGCCGCTGGTCTCGTTTCACCGGACGATATTGACGAAAGCCAGATTGCGCGTGCGGAAATCACCTTTTTCGAAGGCTATCTTTTCGAACAACCGGTTGCGCGCCAGGCGTTTATCCGCGCCTGCGCCATCGCCAAACGGGAAGGCAAGCGCGCGGCGTTGACCCTGTCCGATGCAAGCTGCGTCGATCGCCAGTTCGAAGAGCTGCAGCAATTCATACCGCAACATATCGACATCCTTCTCGCCAATGACCGCGAGGCGGAAACCCTGTTCGGCTCTGACGAGCTTGATGTGATTGCGGAGAAAGCCCGCAAGCTTTGCCCGCTCACTGCGGTGACGCTTTCTGAAAAAGGCTCAGTCCTGATCCCGCGCGACGGAGACGTCGTGAAAGTCGATGCCGTGAAACCGGCTCAGCTTGTGGACACGACCGGCGCCGGCGACGCCTACGCCGCCGGGCTGTTGCTTGGTCTCGCACGCGGCTTTGAACTGGAAAGCGCTGGCGCGCTTGGCTCTCTTGCGGCCAGCGAGGTAATCAGCCATTTCGGCGCCCGTCCGGAGCAGTCCCTGAAAGAGCTGGCGGAAAAGGCGGGGCTGCTCTAAGCCTCTGAAATTCTTTTCAGAATTTCGCTATAGGCTGAACGCACCTGCGCCCGGGTTTCCTCTATGGCGAGCCCCGTGTCGATAACGTAATCCGCACGCTGACGTTTTTCTTCGTCAGGGGTTTGCAAGCGCAGGATCACCTCGAATTTTTCTTCGCTCATCCCCGGTCGGGCGAGCACACGCGAGCGCTGCACCTCACGCGGGGCGCTGACGACCACTGTCACGTCAAAGAATTTTTCCGTACCGTTTTCAAACAAGAGCGGAATGTCGAGCACGACTGCGTCGGCGCCGGCTTGCGCCGCGGCGAGCATGAACGCCTCGCGATCTTCAGCCACCAGCGGATGCACCAGCGCTTCGAGTTTGGCGAGCGCTTGTGTATCGCCCAGCACAATCTTCGCCAGCGCTGCACGATCAACAGCGCTATCGATAATCGCTTCGGGGAAAAGTTGGCCAAGTGGCGCAACCGCCGCGCCGTCTTTTGCATATAACCGATGAACGGCAGCGTCAGCATCCCATGTCGCAGCGCCAAGTTCAGCGAACATTTGCAGGACTGTGGATTTGCCCATACCGATGGAGCCAGTGAGGCCGATGCGGATCATGTCTTGCTCCGTCTAGTCAGTTCTTTCACCAGCTCGGCCCGCAAGTCTTCATCGACCTGCGCGGCGCCGCCAAACCACTTTTCAAACCCCGGGACCGCCTGGTGCATCAACATCGCGAGACCGTCGATGATGGTGTGACCGTTGCGTTCAGCGTCTTCCAGCAAGGCGGTTTTCAAGGGGGAATAGACAATATCAGCAACGATGGCGCCGGGATTTAGCCTGCTGATGTCAATCTCCAGCGGCGGCTGACCGGACATGCCAAGGCTTGTCGTGTTGACGAGTAAATCAATATTTTCAATGGCTCCTGATTTTTTTTCCCAATCTATCACGGCCAGATCGAACACCTCCGCCAGGTCCTTCGCGCGCTCTATCGTGCGATTGATGATGCGAATATCCGTCAATCCCAGCACCTTCAAGGCGAGAACTACGCCTCGCGCGGCGCCGCCCGCACCCAGCACCAAGGCTGATGATCCGACTACAGATGTTTTTTCCCGCACTGCCTCGGCGAAACCGATGATGTCGGAATTTTCCGCGGCCGCGCATTCGTCTACAAACGTCAACATATTCGCGGCGCCAGCCTGTCGCGCATTGTCGCTCACGATATCCGCGTAACGCAACGCATGTTCCTTATGCGGGATCGTTACATTGACGCCTGCGAACCCTACATTGCGCAATGCATCAATGGCCCGCGCGAAGTCGTCGTAATCAGGCGGAACCGCAACAGGAATGTAGTAGCCGTCAATACCGGCGCGCTTCGCCCAGAGAGTGTGGATAATCGGCGAAAGGGAATGATTTACCGGATAGCCGACGACACCGGCCAGGATCGGCGTTTGTTGAAGGGTCTTCGCCATCAGAACGCAATGGCCTCTTCGCTGCGGAGAAGATCGAGCAGCGGATAGAGAGAAAGGCCAAGCACTGCAAAATGATCGCCTTCAATACGCTCGAAGAGCCGGCTGCCAAGTTTTTCGATCTGATAGGCGCCGACAGAATGAAGAATCTCCGGGCCGGCGGCCTCAAGATAAGCATCGATTTCCGCTTCACTAAGCTTGCGCGTAAAGAGTGTCGGCCGGTCGAGATTGCGCCAGATGACCTCACCATTTCGCGCCACCGCGATGGCGTTAATCAGTGTGTGGGGCGCGCCCCGGATTTCCATGAGCCGTGCTTTCGCCGCTTTCATGTCAGCTGGCTTATCGTAAGCGCGGCCTTCAAATTCCATGATCTGGTCTGAGCCGATGACAATCGCGTCTGTCTTTGCCGCTATGTCCATGCATTTCGCTTCGGCCAGACGCATCGCCAGAGTTTCAAGATCAAGCCCTTCGACGCGGCCAGCTTCTTTGATGATGTCCTCATCCACATCCGGCTTCATAACCTCGAAACGGATATCAGCGCCGGTTAAAATCTCGCGGCGAATGGCGCTCCCGGAGGCGAGAATGATGCGGGCGGTATCGGTCATCGGACTACTGGTTCTGCCGGGCGGAAAGTTTAGTCAGGATCGCCGCCGCTGTTTCTTCAACTGATTTTCGGGTCACATCGATCATGGGCCAGCGATATTTGGTGCATAGGCGTTTCGCTCGAAGCACTTCCTGACGGATGAGATCAAGGTCAGAGTAATCTTCCACAGCGTCCCCAGCATTCAGCCCGCCCAGCCGGGATTCGCGGATTTGAGACAGGCGTTCGGGGCTCGCCACCAGCCCTACCACCAGCGGTTTTCGCAGGGTGAATAGTTCCGGGGGCGGTTCCGCCGTGGGAACCAGTGGAATATTCGCCGCTTTTATCCCCCGGTTCGCCAGATACATGCAGGTCGGGGTTTTCGACGTGCGGCTGACCCCAATCAACACCACGTCGGCTGTTTCCAAATCCCACGTCATCTGACCATCGTCGTGAGACAGTGTGTAATCGAGCGCACCGATGCGCTTGAAATAAGCGTCATTCAATTCATGCTGGGCCCCGGCGCGCAACGTCGTTTCATGGCCAAGATAATCGGTGAAAGCATGAAGCAAGGGGTCGAGGACGGAAATGGCTGGGGTCTGAAGTTCGCTGCAGCGTATTTCAAGAAGACGGCGCAATTCCGGATTGATCACGGTGTAAAGAACAAGACCTGGCGAAGCTTCTATCTCGGCCAGGGTCTTTTCCATCTGCGCGCGTGAGCGGATCAGCGCATAAATATGTTCAAGCGGCTTGGCGGCAGCGAATTGTGAGGCGGTGGCTTTCAACATTGCGTTCAATGTCTCGCCCGTGGAGTCGGAGACGAGATGAACATGGAAGAATGTCGCGATCGGCTGGGTCTTGCGCGCAGCGCTTACCACTTTCTTCTCATTGATCTGCGTTCTCGCCATCGTCTCCGCCTGGTTATCCAAATTCTCGGCTCTGTTCTGTGGAACTATAGGGGAAAGTTCCGTCTTTTCGCGAGCCCGCTTTTTTCGGCGCCTAAAACTCCCGAGTCATACCGGTTTGGCGCCCAGCCCCCTCTGTAAAGTCATACTGGTCATACTTTCTTCACCATAAATGCGAAGTCCATGGGATGAATCCAGTTTCCAAGTAGGGCCTGGCGAAATTTCGCATGGAAGATGCGGCGTTTGAGACGCTTTTCAACATCATGGTGATCTTTTATCCCTCATGGGAAATCCTGTGAGTCTTTTCCTGAAACTCAAGGGATAAACCCGACCCCGCCTGTTTTCCCCGGCTTCCCGGCTGACTCTTCATATTAACCCTTTATTAAGAATCCTTTATAGAAAGTTAAGAAGGAACGTTCGCAGCATATGACGACAGATTCAAAATTCTTGCGAGTGTTTGAAGGTGAAGTTTTCGCCTCCCCTCCAGTCTGGTTCATGCGGCAAGCCGGGCGTTATCTCCCCGAATACAGAAAGCTTCGCGCACAGGCGGGATCGTTTCTCGATCTTTGTTTTGATCCGGACCTGGCGAGTGAGGTGACGTTGCAGCCCATAAGGCGGTTCGATCTCGATGCGGCGATCCTGTTTGCCGATATCCTGTTGATCCCGCATGCGCTCGGTCAGAAGCTGAGCTTTGTCGAAAATGAAGGACCGCGTCTTGAACCAGTAGTGACGTTTAAAGACCTCGACGCCTTTCGAAAGCGCGACGTCCTTGAAACGCTCTCACCGGTCTTTGAGACGGTTTCAAAAACCAGGGCGGGGTTGGGGTCGGATAAGGCGCTGATCGGCTTCGCTGGCGCTCCCTGGACCGTTGCGACCTATATGCTCGCGGGTGGACCCATGAAAGACCCGGGCGTCCTTCGCCAGAAGCTCTATGAGGAACCGGAGCTGATCGATGGGCTGATCGACATTCTTGCGGAGAAGACCATCGATTATCTTCTCGCGCAGATCGATGCGGGCGCCGATGCGGTGCAGCTATTCGACACTTGGGCGAGCGGTCTGCCTTGGCCTGTCTTGGACCGTGTTTCCATTCGGCCGCTCGACAAAATCGCCAAGGCGGTGAAAAAGGCCCGGCCCCATGTGCCAGTGATTCTTTTCCCCAAAGGCGTCGGTGAAAAGGCGCTTGATTATGTGCTGCTTCAAGGCTGTGACGGGTTCGGGATCGATTACGCCATGGACCCCACATGGGCGCGCGCGAATTTGGGAGAACGCGTTGTTGTGCAGGGCGGGCTCGATCCGCTACTGACCATCACCGGCGGTAAAGCGATGGAAGACGCCGCAGAAACTTATCTCAGGCTTTTCCATGATGTGCCTTATGTCTTCAATCTCGGCCATGGCTTCACACCAAAGACGCCGCCCGAACATGTGGCGGCGCTGGTGCAGTTTGTCAGGAGAAATGGCTGATGGCTGAATTTCTGTCGGGCGCCTATCTGTGGATTAAATCGTTCCACCTGATCATGGTCATCGCCTGGATGGCGGGGATGATGTATCTGCCGCGGCTGTTTATCTATCAACATCAATCGGAAAAAGGCGGTGAAGCCGAGCGCTATTTTATCCAGATGCAGCGCCGCTTGTTGAAGGGGATCATCAATCCTTCGATGGTTCTCGTCTGGGTCTTGGGGATTTTGATGCTGATTGCGAACCCATCGATCCTGTCGGCCGGGTGGTTTCATGTGAAACTGGCGCTGGTGGTCATCATCTCGGCTATCCATGGGTTTTACGCTTCGTCGCGCCGCCAATTTGAAAAAGGCGAGCGCCCGCGCACAGAGAAATTCTGGCGGATCATGAATGAAGCGCCGTTCCTTGCACTCATCGTCATCGTTATCATGGTGATCGTGAAGCCGTTCTAGAGCTTGGCGCCTATTCGACCTTCTGATAGGCGAGCCAGTGATCATTGATATGGCAAAAAGCTGAGGCCGGCTGCTTTTGGGCCTGAAGCCAGTCGAGGGCTTCTTCGTCGCAGCGATCGAAAGCGCGCATGTTCTCTTCGCCCTGAGCGAAGGTCATGGCCATGCTGAAATAAACCAAGCTCACCGTGTTCCAGTGATTGCCGGCGTTATACCGCCAGAGAACCACATCAAGCTCATCCTTGCCGCTGTCGCCGATAGGGAAGAAGTCGATGAACTCGACGGGAATTTCCTCGCGTAGAAATTTCAGGAAGTCCGTATCCATGGGGTCCGCTTTTGCAGGATCACGGGCCGGTATCCGCACAAAATCTTCGTAAGGGCCGGGATAGGCCGCGCGGACAGAATGCAGGAGACCTTCATGGTCGGCATAGACGGCCGCCGCGTCGAGAATTGTCGGTTTCGGAGTTTCACCGCTGCAACCGGCAGCGAGAAGAGCTGCGCTAAAAGCCGCCACAGCACGAACCGGACCCTGACGAACCATAGAAAAAGCCCCCATTGAGGCGAATGATTAAAGGCGAAAACGGTAAATAGGGGCTGAAGAAACTGGTTCGAACTGATGGTCGGCAAGGCTCTGAACAGGGAGCCCGCCTGTCAAGGAAACCGGATATGGAGCCTCTCCGGAGCCTCGAAGGGACTTGATCTCGATCATTGACGGCGCGGACTTTTCGCCTATATCTACTCCAAACTTTCCTTATCAGCGCCGTCCGGCCCGCAAGGTCGCCCTCCGCGCGCTCCGTATTTCCATCGCTGGTTCTCCCTTACCCGCCCTTTTCAGCGCGGGTCTTTTCCCGATTGAGGCTTTCCATGCTGCCTAAAACTATGACGCTCGATGAGCTCAAAGAAAAAACGCCGGCCGAACTTCTGGCGTTCGCCGAGGAGCTTGAGGTTGAAAACGCCTCGACCATGCGCAAGCAGGACATGCTGTTTTCAATCCTGAAAGAGCTTGCCGATCTTGAAGTTGAAATTCACGGCGGCGGCGTTCTGGAAGTTCTGTCTGATGGCTTCGGGTTCTTGCGCTCGCCGGATGCGAATTATCTCGCGGGCCCCGATGATATTTATGTCTCGCCAAACCAGATCCGCCGTTTCGCGCTTCGCACTGGCGACACGGTAAAGGGTGAGATCCGCAGCCCGAAAGACGGCGAGCGGTATTTCGCACTCCTGAAGGTTCACACGATCAATTTCGAAGAGCCGGAAAAGGCCCGCCACAAGGTGCATTTCGACAATCTGACGCCGCTCTATCCTGATGAGCGCCTGAAGATGGAAACCGAGGGCGAAAAGACCAAGGACCTGACGGGCCGGGTCATCGATCTTGTGGCGCCGTTGGGCAAGGGCCAGCGCGGGCTCATCACTGCGCCGCCGCGGACCGGTAAAACCGTCATCCTGCAAAACATCGCTCACTCCATCGCGACCAATCATCCTGAATGTTACCTGATCGTCTTGCTGATCGATGAGCGCCCGGAAGAAGTGACCGACATGCAGCGCTCGGTGAAGGGCGAGGTTGTATCCTCGACCTTTGACGAACCGGCGACGCGTCACGTTGCGGTTGCGGAAATGGTCATCGAAAAGGCCAAACGCCTTGTTGAACATGGCCGCGATGTCGTGATCCTGCTCGATTCCATCACCCGCCTTGGCCGCGCCTACAACACGGTCGTGCCGTCTTCGGGCAAGGTTTTGACCGGCGGCGTCGACGCCAATGCGCTACAGCGCCCGAAACGCTTTTTCGGCGCCGCGCGGAACATCGAGGAAGGCGGATCGCTCACCATTATCGCCACCGCGCTGATTGAGACCGGCTCGAAAATGGACGAGGTGATCTTCGAAGAGTTCAAGGGCACCGGCAACTCCGAGCTGATCCTCGACCGCAAGGTTGCGGACAAGCGGACCTATCCGGCTATCGACATCGCCAAGTCAGGCACGCGCAAGGAAGACCTCATCACTTCGAAGGCCGACATGCAGAAAATCTTTGTCCTGCGCCGCATCCTGTCGCCCATGGGCGTTTCCGATGCTATCGAGTTCCTGATCGACAAGCTTAAACAGACGAAGTCCAACCGCGACTTCTTCGATTCAATGAACACATAAGGATCAGGCGGAAAACAGGATTGCTCGCAGGAGATAAGCGAGGCTCGCCACCGCAGCGAGGCTTGCCAGGGCCAGCGCGAAAAACCAAAAGAACCGGCGTCCGAGCGGCGCCGGTTTTTCATTATCTGACGGCGGTCCTACGGGGTTGAAGCGCTCAGCCATGATAGCCGTCGCCAGGCTTCACCTTCCCCCAGAACAGGGAATAGACATAAACGGTGTAGATCAGAATCACGGGCAGCATCACCCCGGCGCCGGCGAGCATCAGCCCTAGCGCATTGTCGCGCGCCGCCGTTTCCCAAATGGTCTTGGCGAAGGGTACGTTATAGGGAAACAGAGAGACCGCGAGGCCGACATAGCCGGTGAGAAAAACCCCGGCGGCGAGAAGATAAGGCCGCCAGTCCGGCGCGCTTTCCGGTTTCATCACAATGTCGCGCCACAACCAGGCAATCAGAGCGGCTGTAATGATTGGCACCGGCGCGACCATGATGAATTTTGAAAAATCGATAGCCGCCATGGAAACGCCCCAACGTTCCGTCACGCGCGGATCGATGGAAAGGGTTGCGAGGCTTACGGCGGCCATGGCGATGGTGGCGCCGAGGAGCGCCCGGCGCGCCCATTTCCGGGCGCCCTGTTGCGTCACGCCCTCGGTTTTCAGCACCAGCCAGCAGGCGCCAAGCAGCACATAGCCGATAATTACGGAGGCCGAGGTGAGCAATGAAAACGGCGTCAGCCAGTCAAACGCTCCGCCCGCATAGGCGCGGCCTTCAACGGCGACCCCTTGGATAAAGGCGCCAAGGATCAGTCCCTGCATCGCAGCAGCGGCGAAGGAGCCGCCGGCGAAAGCGCCGTTCCAGAAACGCTTTGTGGTTTTGCGCACCGCTTTGTGGCGGAATTCAAACGCGACGCCGCGAAAAATCAACGCCGCCAGCATGATAATAATAGGCAAATAGAAAGCCGGCATAATGATCGCGTAAGCGAGGGGAAAGGCTGCGAAAAGTCCGCCGCCGCCGAGCACCAGCCAGGTTTCATTGCCGTCCCAGACCGGTTCGATGGTGGCTGTCATAATTGAGCGCTCTTCCTCGTTATCGGCGAAATGACAGAGCATGCCGACGCCAAGATCGAACCCGTCGAGAAGCACATAGAGCATGACCGCGACGGCGATGAGCCCGGCCCAGATCAGCGGCAGATCCATTCTCGCCTCCTAATCTTCATCTTCTGCGGTTTTGGCGGGTTCATCGACGGCGCCCATGGGAGAGCCCGGCGCGCGCCGTTCTTCCTCCGGGGGCCCTGCGGGTTCATCGTCGAAGCCGCGCGTGGCGATGCGCGCCATATAGACAACCCCGGCCGTGAAAACGATGGCGTAGACAACCATGAAAATCAGGAGAGTCGTTCCGACCTGACCGGCGGCGACGGGCGCCACACTGTCCTCTGTCCGCAACACTCCGTATACGGTGTAAGGCTGACGGCCCACTTCGGCTGTGACCCAGCCCGAGATGACAGCGACAAAACCGAGCGCGCCGCCGGGGACGGCGAGCCAATGAAATAGCCCGGGTTTCTGGATGCGGTCCTTGCGCCAGAGCCACAAGCCCCACCAGCCGATGACCAGCATGGCGAGCCCAGCCCCGACCATGATGCGGAAAGCCCAGAAGGTGATGAAAACCGGCGGCCGGTCCTCCTTCGAAAATTCCTTGAGGCCGTGCAGCTCTTCCGCGCCGGGGAAAAGATAATCGCTGGTGTTAGGGATCTCGACTTTGAGGCGGGTTATCTCGGCTTCTTCGTCCGGGATTCCGAAGAGGATTGTGCCTTGTTTGTCGGCGCTTTCCCACCAGCCTTCCATCGCGGCGACTTTGGCGGGCTGATATTCATGGGCGATCTCACCGGACCAGTGACCGGCCCAGATCTGAAGCGGCATCAGGAGGGCCAGCGTGCCCGCCGCCATGCGCATCTGATAACGGGTCGCCTCGGCCACGCGGTTGCGCAAAACCTGTATTGCGCCGGCGGCCATCACAACGGCGGCTGTCGTAATATAGGCCGCAAGCATCATGTGAACGAAGCGCGAGGGAAAGCTCGGGCTGAAAATCACTTCGAGCCAGTCCGTCGCATAGAAATTCCCCGCCGCGTCTATGGCGTAGCCGACGGGCGTCTGCATCCAGCTATTGGCGGAGAGAATCCAGAAGGCGGAGATGGTGGTGCCGATGGCGACGGCGCAGGTGGCGATGAAATGCAGCCTTCGTCCAACCCGTTTCCAGCCGAACAGCATGACGCCGAGAAACGTTGCTTCGAGGAAAAACGCGGTCAGCACTTCATAGCCAAGCAGAGGGCCGATGACCGAGCCGGCCTTGTCAGAGAACACGGACCAGTTGGTGCCGAACTGGTAGCTCATGACCACGCCGGAGACGACGCCCATGGCGAAGGCGAGGGCGAAAATTTTCACCCAGTGCAGATAGAGCTTCAGGAAAACGTCGCGTTTCGTTTTCAGCCACAAACCTTCACAGACCGCCAAAAAGGAAGCGAGCCCGATCGTGAAAGCGGGAAACATAATGTGAAACGCGACAACAAAAGCAAATTGCAGCCGCGACAGGATTAACGCGTCAAGTTCCATCAGGAAACTCCGTTGCGTGCGCTTCCTATAGGCGGTCGCAACATCAGGCGAAAGCTGCGACCCCAGGGACCTGTTGCCGCATTGGTCCTCATGCACATCGCCTGCGCATCAGCCTTGCCTCCATGCGGAAGGCTTTTATGCTGAACGCAACGGAGGATTTATGTCATTGAAACTTATACATTTTCCCATGACGCGCAGCTTGCGTGTGGCGTGGGCGGGTTATGAGCTGGGGCTTGATCTTGAGATTGAGACACGGGTTTTTGATCGCGCGATACTGAAAGAGCCGGAATATTTGAAACTCAATCCACTCGGCAAGACGCCGGTTTTTTTCGATGGCGATAAACGCATGGTCGAATCCGTCGCCATCATCGAATATCTTTCAAACAAATACGCCAACGGCGCGCTGAGCCGAAATGCTTCGCATGCGGATTATGGAGATTATCTGCAATGGATGGAGTTCGGAGAGGCTGGGATGGGCGGCTATGTGGGCCAGTTGCTCGGTCACTCCATGCTGTTGCCTGAAGAGTTCCGGATTGAGTCCATGCGTCTCTGGGCGGAAGGGGAGATGAAGACCTGTCTGAATTTCCTCGAAAGCAACCTCGACGCTGACGGCTATTTGCTGGACGAGTTTTCCCTCGCCGACATTTCTGTCGGCTACATCCTGTTTCTGGTGAAGGTCTCCCGGAATGGGAAGTTGATGGGGGAAAAGACCGCCGCCTATTTCGCGCGGCTGTGTGAGCGCGATGGGTGGAAACGCGCCTCCGCGCTTAAACCCTGACGAGATAATTCTGGATGGGCGCATGAAAAAACCGCGGGCCTGACGGCGCCGCGGCGTTCCCATCCCCCCACGGGTCTCCCCCTGAGACTTTATGGCGGCCGCCGTTTAGAAAACGACTCTCCCACTGGCGCGCCACGGGCGATCATATGGCGGGTTTTTTCGAAGACTGATTGTATAAATTGGCCATAATCTTTCATTCGCTGGATCTAGATGGCGTATAAATATAGACATCTATATAATAGGCGTCTATATATGAGCCGGGAGGAGAAACCATGGTCACTAGACGAGCGATTTTATGGACTGGCGCTGGTGCGGTGGTCCTGTTGGGTGCGGGGCTTGCGCCTCTGCTGCATTCGGGTTTGTCAAAGGCGCGCGCGCCGTGGCGAGCTGCGGGAACCGGTTTCGGCGATATCCGCCTTGATGCGCTTTCCTACGCGGTGCTGGCGCCCAACCCTCATAATATGCAGCCCTGGCTCATTCGCCTTGATGGCGATGACGCGCTTACGCTTTTTTGCGATGAGACCCGGCTCCTGCGCGACACCGATCCACAGGACCGGCAGATCGTAATCGGTCTCGGAGCGTTTCTGGAGCTTCTGCGTATTGCCACGGCCGAACAGGGGTTCGCGCTTGACGTTGAGCCTTTTCCTGACGGCGAGCCGCACCCAAATCTTGACGGCCGGCCCATCGCCAGCATGCGTTTTGTGGAGAAGACTGGCCTCAAAGACCCCTTATTTGCGCAGATTCTCAGCCGCCGCACATCGCGTGTCGCTTTCGATCAGAGCCGGCCTGTTAGTGCAGATACATTGAATGCGCTCGATAAGGTGTTGCGTCCCGGTGACGGAGAATTTGAATGGGTGAATGACGCGGCGAATGTTGCGGCGTTGAAAACCATCTGCCGCGCAGGTTGGCGCATCGAACTGGAGACAGATGCGACGCGTCACGAATCCATAATGCTCACGCGCATCGGCGATGATGAAATCAACGCCGACCCGGACGGCATTTCTCTTTTTGGTCCGGCTATGGAAGCGGCGCATTTAATTGGCATGCTGACGAGAGAGAAAATGGACGAGAAAGGCTCCGCCGCCTATCAGGCGACGCTGGACTTCTATAATAACAATATTGACAGCTCGATGGCCTTTGGCTGGCTTTCCACAACAGCTAATTCCCGTACGGATCAATTGCGCGCAGGCGCCGGTTGGGTGAGACTGCATCTGGCGGCGACAGCGCTTGACCTTTCCATGCAGCCCTTCAGTCAGGCGTTGCAGGAATTTCCGGAGATGGCGGAAATATATGAAGAAATTCATGACTTTACTGGGTTTGAGCCGCCGACGGCGCCAGTTGACGGACGGCTACAGGGACTGTTCCGTTTCGGCTACGCCAAGCCCGGCCCCGCTGCGCCGCGCTGGCCTCTTGAGACGAGGCTGATCGCCGCTGATGAATGATAAAAATGACGACCTCTCCAGCGCAGAAGCAGAAGCGGGCCTGCCGGGCGATCCGGTTCTGTTCAAAGTCCTGACGGAAATTTCGATCATTTCCAATCTCGCTGATCGTGAGTTTGAACGGCTAATGCCGGGTGGACTGACCCTAGCGCAATTTGGCGTTCTCAATCATTTATTGCGGCTTGGCGTGCAACAGACGATCGGTGAAATCGCCTCGGCGATGCAGGTCGCCCAGCCGTCCATGTCGTCCACGGTGAAAAAGCTGACGGAAAAGAATTATGTCGACCTTATTCCGGATACGGAGGATCGCCGGGTGAAGAGAGTAAAGGTGACGCCGGCGGGCCGCGCCGCGCGTGACCGCGCGGTCAAGGCTGTTGCGCCGGGCCTGGCGGCCTTGAAAGACGGGACCCCCGGCGCCGACTGGAAGGCCATGCTTGGTGAGCTAACGCGCCTTAGAATCCTCATTGATTCAGTGCGTTAGAGCGTCTGCCGCAGGGTGGAAACAGGTTTCCGGATGAAGTGAGCGACGATAATCTAGCGCGCCGGAAAGGCTTTCGGATTGCGCAGGATTGCGGCGGAAATCAACGCCACGATAAGACCGACGGGAAAGATTTCCATGAAGGTAATGGGTAAGCGATATAGCGGGTTTTGATATTGCTCAGCAAATTTCGCCATATCCTCGGTTAGCTTTTGCAACTGTTCCGGGCTCACGCCTGCCGCCTCTTTTTGTGCGATGACGGCTTCCGGATATTGCTCCACGAACGCGTAATCGGTGGCGGCGAGATTTATCTCCCAACCAATCACGTAAAAAACGCCCGATAAGGCGGCGATGGCGAGGCCAAGACCAAAGGCCGGCGCAAATTTGATAACGCCGCCAAGGTCGCGATCGCGATAGCGCTTCACCCCCAGGAAAATGAGGATCAGTGCAAGCAGCATCACCGTGTAACCGAAGAGGGCGCTGCTGGAGCCTTCGCCGAGCGTGTCGGTGCTGTTAATGCCGAGGCTCATGACGGCGATGGTGATCGCGCCGGAAATGGCGCCGTAAATCAAAGCGATGCGAAGCATTTGGGTATCCCCCTTTTTTGTTGATATTTATGCTGTTGCAGGCGGTTCGAAAATCGCCAGTTGATTGCCTTCAGGGTCCTTGAACCAGGCGAATTTTCCGCCGCCGCCCGGGGCCTCGCTGGGGATTTCCACTGGCCCGACGGTCACTTGGCCGCCGCCGTCGCGGATCGCCTTGCAAGCCGCGTCCATATCGGCGACTTCAAGATAGATCATGACATAGTTGTGCGGCTCGTGGCCGAGCGCAGTGACGGCGCCGTCAATGCCCTTGCCGCCGCCGGTTTCCATTTCGGTGTTGAACGGGGCCTGCTTTGGCGTCCAGTCAAAAACCTTTTCATAGAACGCGACCGTTTTCGCTTGGTCGCGGCAGCCAATGTCAAAACGGATTACGGGCGCTCCCATGTCTTTCTCCTATTGTGCGGCGGATGTTTTGCGGCGGGCCCGGCGCGCATAGCGCTCGATCACGGGCTGGAAGTTCTGGCGTGCGTTGCAGCCTATGAAATCGCGGAACCCGGGAAGATCGAAGGCTTCGGGGGCGGTGATGGTGAAACAGGCCTTTTTGAGCCTGACGCCGGTGAGGCGGGCCCGGGCGAAGCGCAGGGTTTCATCGCTTGAATACATCACCATGGAATGAAAGCTGAGGCCGCGCACCGTATCGGTGAGGGCGTATTTGATGACGTTCTTTTCGCGATAGCGCAGGGCGCCTTTCGCGTTGTTATAGGCGCCGAAACTCATGGTCACGGCCTTGTCCCCCTGTATCACTCCGTCATGAATCGCCCGGGCGAGCCCGGCTGTCATGTCATCGAGACCCTGACAGAATTCGTCCATGTTTTCCCTCCCTCGGCGCCTTCGAATTATGCACAAGGTTGAAAGGGGTGAGTGGAATCCGCCATCGCCCAAAAGGGTGAAATTCACTGATTTCAGTAGTTTAAGGGATCAGCGCTAGCTCGCGCGCCTTCTGAATGGCTTGTGTCCGGCGCGAGACCTCAAGCTTTTCATAAAGGCTTGAAAGCTGCGTCTTCACGGTGTTCGGCGAGACGTCGAACCGTCTCGCGATCTCCTTGTTGGAAAGGCCTTCGGCGAGAGCGGAAAGGGTTTCGTGTTCGCGGCCGGTAATGCCGAGAGAGGCGAGCGCCGCGCGGTTGACCTCAAATGAGGGCGGCGGGGATTTGCGGGTGAGGCGAGAACCCGCCCATGCGCCAAGCCCGGTGAAAACCGCTGCAATCAGGAGAAGATAAATCTCGCCCGCATGGACCCGCGTCACATATTTGAATTCCAGCCAGGACAGCGCCATCGCGGCGAGCGCGAGGCCGAGGGCGTATAGGGCGATGGTGCGTTTCATCTGGCGTATTCTGCCCAAAAGCGGCGGCGGCTTCCAGATCGCCCTTTTGGCTCAATCAGCTTCTTGGGCAAATCATCCCTTAGGGGCGTGGGCGTCGATATCGGCAAGCTGGTCGCTCAGCGCTTTCTGGAAGGCAGGCCGGTCCTCGCAGCGTTTCAGATAAGCGGCGAGGCGGTCATCGCGCGTTACAAGATCGGTGTGCATGACGATCCTCAACACGGTGATCATGGCGATGTCGGCGACAGTGAACCGGCCGCCGGCGAGGAAGTCACGGCTTTCGAGGACTAACGCGAGATCGCCTAACCGCTTTTTTGCGATCTCCTCTACGCCGTCGCGCGCGCCTTGATACCAGTCCTTGTTGCGGTGGAAACGGTCATGCATGACGATCGCCTGCAATTGCGGCTCCACGCTATTGAGCGCGGCGAACAGCCAGGTCGTCATCTCCGCTTTCCCGTCTGCGTCGCCGGGCGCGAGCTTGTCCGACTTGGCGGCGAGATGCAGCAGAATAGCGCCAGTTTCAAACATGGTCTTCCCGTCTTCTTCATAGACCAGGATCTGGCCGAAGGGTTGCCTGGCGCGCCAGTCCGGCGCATCGCGTCCGCCCAGGGGGACAAACTTCATTTCATAGGGAAGACCCGCCTCTTCGAGCGCCCAGCGCAGGCGAAGATCGCGTAGAAGCCCGCGGGCGAAATCCGGAACCCAGTCGACGGTGTGGATGGCGATCATTGACCTAACCTATTGATTATAATTCATTTCCGTGATTTCCGGCGGTGTTGGCGGACCCAGAAATTCAGCATCGATGCGGAACTCGATTTCGTTGCTCAAGGCGCCTGGCGAGGCTTTCGTCGGTAGATATTGGGTCATGCCGAAATCAGCGCGGTTCAATGTTCCGTGTGCGGAGAAACCGATCCGCGCCTGCGGATCATGGGGATGAAAGCCGGGATAGCCGCCGACAAATTCCGCTTCCATTGTCACCGGCGCGGTGACGCCCAGCAATGTCAGGTCGCCTTCGACGGTGGCGGTTCGCGCGCCGGTGCGGATAACCCTGGTCGAAGTGAATGTGATGTCCGGATAGTCCCCGGATTTGAGCCAGTCGGGCCCGAGCAATGTGTCGTGAAAACCTTCCGGGGGCTCGGGGATTGTCAGGGAACGGACATTAATGACGGCGCTGACATTCATATTTTCCGGCGCGGCGGGATCGAAATTCAAGGTCGCGCTGAATGCTGAAAATCCGGCGGTATAATGCGACAAGCCCATATGCACGATACGAAAGACGAGGGTCGCATGCGCCGGGTCTATTCTGTATTCGCCGGCGGGGGCCTTGATCTCGGCCGCCTCTTCCAAGGGCGGTGTGGCGTTGGCGCCAACGCTTTCCGGGGCGTCACTACAGGCAGCCAGCATGATCGCTGGCAGAACCGCTAAGGCTTTGAATTTCAAGAAGAACTCCCCTGCGAAATGCCGCATTCGCCGGCCTCCGGCGCGCGTCCGGCGGCTTTGAGCGCCGCATAGGCCTCGCGCGGACGGTCGGTCGCGATGATGTCGGCGCCCTGGCTCGCGATATCGGCGTAGAGCGCTTCATAACCGGACCGGGCGATATCCTCGTCAATGGAATCGCGCCCGCCCAGCGTACCGAAAATCACTTCCACATCGCGGCCATTGAGAATTGAGAACAATCTCGGGCGCGGATCTTCTGTGCCGGTAAAGCCGATAAGATGATCGTCAGGGATGCCGGCGGCGACGGCGCGGTTCAGTTCTGACTGGGTATCGAGGGAAAGAGAGATCATGGCCTGGGGGAGCAGTTTGTGGAGCTTCGCCGCTGACGCCATGGAATAGGCGATCAGGATGACGCGATCTTCCGCATCCTGATTTTTTATTTCCGCGATGACGTCTTCATAGCGCGTGGTTTTTTTGAAATCGATTTGCAGGATGGTGCGCCCCTTGGCCCAGCGCAGCGCGTCCGCGAAATAGGTGGGGGCGAACGCCGTCTTGCGCCCGTCATTGTCTTCGAGGGTGAGCCGGGAAATCTCGTTCCAGGAAAGCGCATTGGTGGGTCCTTCGCCGGTGGTCGTGCGCTCCAGGGTGTCGTCATGATGGAGATAGAGCGCGCCGTCGGCCGAGGTCGCCACATCGATCTCCATGATGGCGGGGACATCGGCCATCAGCGCCGCCATGGTCTCCACAGCGTTCTCGGGATAGCCCGGATACGGCCCGCCACGATGGGCGGAGACGAGCGCCGCGCCGTTCCCCTCAAGGCATTCAAAAAAGCTGTTGAGGTCTGCGTCCGGGGCAATGGACCAGCCCTCTTCCGCCGGGAGCCCATATGACTCCGTGTTGGTTACAGAGTCACCGCAGGCGGCGAGCGCGCAAAAGCTAACGGCGATTAACCATCTATGCATCTGTAAATACCTGAAATTATATAGTTAATACAATCGCGCCGGCGCTTTTTCCGCTCTCCAACAGGCGGTGGGCGTCCGCGACATCGTTCAAGGCAAAGCGGTGCTCAATCTTCGGTTTTAGCGCGCCCTTGGCGACCATCTCGAACAGGGTCGCGGCCATTGAAGGGAGGCGATCCGGGGTGGCGTAGTGAAACAGGGACGGCCGGGTGAGCGTCAGGGAGCCGCGCCGCATCAGCTCCAAGGGGGCGACGGCCGGGACCGGGCCGGAGGCGTTGCCGAAGGTCACCATGTGACCGCGAAGCGCCAGACTGTCGAGGGAGGCTTCGAATGTCGCCTCGCCTACGGAATCGTAGACAACTTCGACGCCCTTGCCGCCTGTCAGACGGCGCACATCGCTGGCGATATTATCCGTCTGTGTACGAATGATAGTCTCATCGGCGCCGTTTTCCCGCGCGATGCTTTCTTTTTCCGGCGAGCCGACAATAGCGATCACGCGCGCACCAAGATGCTTCGCCCATTGGCACAGCAACGTGCCGACGCCGCCGGCCGCCGCATGAACAAGACAGGTGTCGCCGGCTTTCAGCGGATAGACCTGGCGCACCAGCATCTCGGCGGTGAGCCCTTTCAGGAAGACCGCCGCGGCCTGTTCGTCGCTGACGCCGTCGGGGACTTTCGCGCACATCACGGCGGCGCAGTTTGCACGCTCCGCATAGGCGCCGGACGAATAGAGGCAAGCGACGCGGTCGCCCGGAGCGAACCCGGACACGCCCTCTCCCACAGCCTCAACCACGCCGGCCGCCTCCGATCCTAAAATCGCCGGCAATTCAACCGGGTATAATCCCTTGCGTTGATAGATATCGATGAAGTTGAGGCCAATGGCGGTGTGGCGAAGCTGGATCTGGCCAAAGCCGGGCGCCGGCGCATCATGGTTGCGCAGGGAGAACCCTTCGGGCCCGCCATGGTCATCGAGAAAGACGGCTTTGCTCATGGTTTTCCAGGGAGCTCCTTGTTACGGCGGCGTTGGGTTATGCTTAGCAGAAAGATTAGGTGAGGCCACGCGGAGGGGTTGCGATAAATCTATCTTGCGTAGTGCAAAATTCGGCGACGCCTTTTCCTGCGCTGGTTCCCGTCCTGCCGATTTAACCAGTCCGGGCCGGTCAGGATTGTGGAGATTGTCCCCCAGCGCCGTATTGCGCTATGGGCTGAGGCCCACCATTTGTGGCCCAGATGCGAGGAGCCCCCAAAAATGAAACTCACCATCAATATCGATTGCACCCCGGCGGAGGCCCGGGCGTTTTTCGGCCAGCCGGACCTTGAGCCCATGAACAACATGATCGTCGAGGAAATGAAGAAACGGGCGAAAGAGAATATGGACACCCTCGCCGACCCCGAACGGCTGATGGCCCAATGGATGGCGATGTCGGGCAAAAGCTTTGAACAGTTCCAGTCCATGATGGGCATGGGCCCGAAAAAGAAGTAGCGGAAGGCCGGACGCCATGGCTGTGGACACCATTTTCGCGCGCGCCTCGGGCGCCGGAAAAGCCGGTGTCGCGGTCTACCGCCTGTCGGGCCCCGAGGCCTTCAGCATTTTCAGGAAATTAGTTGGTAAATGGATCATTAATCGCGAAGCGGCCTATGTCGCCGTACGCGATCCGGCGGATGGGTCGGTCACCGGCCGGGGCCAACTTATCGATAGAGGATTGGCCATACTTTTCGAAGGGCCCAAAAGTTTCACCGGCGAGGACGTGGTGGAGTTAAGCCTTCATGGGTCGAGGGCGGTGGAGGAGGCGCTTTACGACGCCCTTACCCGGGCCGGCGCCCGGCCCGCCGAGGCCGGCGAGTTCACGCTTCGGGCGCTGAAAAACGACAAGCTCGATCTTGCCCAGGTTGAGGCCCTCGCAGATCTTATCGATAGCGAAACGAGCCTACAAAGAAAGCAGGCTTTGGGTCAGCTTGACGGGCGGCTTTCCGAGGCTGCTGAGGGCTGGCGAAAGGAGATTCTGGCGGTGATGGCGCCGCTGGAAGCGGACATTGATTTTCCCGACGAGGGCGATGTGCCGGCCGCGGTCGCCGCCCGCGCCGGCCCCGCCATCGCCGCGCTTAAGACTTCATTAACCACGTTTCTTAACCAATCGGTCAGTGCACGGAAGATCCGCGAAGGGGTCTCGATCGCGATCATCGGCCCGCCAAACGCCGGCAAGTCGTCTCTCATTAATGCGCTCGCCGGTTCTGACGTCGCCATTGTCTCCGATATCGCCGGGACCACGCGCGACATTGTCGAAACGAGACTCGATCTCGGTGTTGTGGCGACCATCGCGGACACGGCGGGCTTGCGGAGTATGGCCAGCGACGCAATCGAGGAAGAAGGCGTCAAACGCGCGAAAAGCCGCGCGAAACAGGCCGATATCCGCGTGCTGGTGATCGATGGAAGCGAGACTGTTTCACGTGAAACATTGCTATCGGGGCTCACGGAAAATGTTCCACGTGAAACACTCGACCTGGTTCATCCCGGCGACATCATTGTCTGGAACAAGTCAGACAAGACAAACGTCGACATCAGTCCCGAAAAAGAACACTCTCCGTATACGGAGCTCAGCGTTTCGGCGAAAACCGGCGCCGGTATGGCCGGACTCCTTCAGGCCTTGACGCAGAAGGCGGCGGAGGGCGTGAATAATGACGGCCCCGCCCTCACCCGCGCGCGGCACGCGGCTGCGGTGGAAGAAGCGATCGCAGCCCTCACCCGGGCGGAAGCGAATATTGAGCGCGCACCGGAGCTCGCGGCGGAGGACGCCCGCCTCGCCGCCCGGGCCCTCGGCAAGATCACCGGGGCCGTGGGCGTCGAGGACGTTCTGGGCGAGATTTTCTCTAGCTTCTGTATCGGGAAGTGAGCCTATTTGGCGGGTGGAGCGTTTTTCAGCATCCTCGCCTTGCCTGCCGCGCGGCGTAACAGTTCCGCAGCATCATGCTCTCCCCGGAGTTCGAGCCGGGTCGCGGCCTTTTCGTAATTGCGGTATTTTTCTCTCAACCGCTCATTGAGCTGCTCGGCGAGCGCCTGGCTTTGTGTTTCGGCCAGACGGGATGTGTCTGTCTGATCGGCCCCGCCGAATAATGGTTTTCCCCCGGAACGAAGTATTGTGATTTGCGCCATAGGTAAGCACCCCTTCTTGTCTTGTTGCGCTCCGATAGGGGGTGGTAGTGCAGCGAGCGTGCCCGAAATGGGGTTTCGCCATTATGCTTTCGAAATTGTAAAGTTCGGTCTTTGTTGCGGTTTATATTGCGCAACAATTCGTGACGGAAAAATCCATCCCCCATGTTCCGCCAGGCCTTATGATTGTGGTCGTGAACGGATTGGAAAGCACGGGCCGCTAGGCTTCGGCCATGTGTTTTGCGCCAGACAGCCAGTTTTTCTGGATTATCTCAGGGCTTCTGGCTCTGGTGAGCCTGTTGTGCCTGTTGACGCTGCGCCAGCTATTCCGGCAGGCGACTGGCGCGCGAAGCCCGGCCGGGCTGGTGCAGGTGATCCTCGACCATGTCCCGGCGCTGATCGTCAACGGGATCTGGCTCTTTATCGTCGTCACTGTCGCCGGCGCGTGCTTCTACTGATCTGTTCCACGTGAAACATTCCGGGCCCAAATATAACGAGGGCGCCCGGAAAACAGGTGCATTGCGCCGGGTCGGGGCCTATATCCCGCCCCCAAAGGGACAGGACATGGATAAAGATTACTACGTCATTGTGATTGGAGGCGGCCCCGTGCGCGAATGCGCGCACATCATGATTTGCATGGCCGCCCCGGTTCTGGGCGGAAAGCTAAGCCGCAAATTGATATGAATGAATATGATGTGATTGTTATCGGGGGCGGCCATGCGGGCTGCGAGGCGGCGGCTGCCGCCGCGCGCGCAGGCGCCCGGACTCTGCTCGCGACCCACCGGCGCGACACGATTGGCGAGATGTCCTGCAATCCGGCGATTGGCGGTCTCGGCAAGGGCCACCTCGTGCGGGAAGTCGACGCTCTGGACGGGCTTATGGCGCGGGTGATCGACCAGGCGGGCATCCAGTTCCGGATGCTCAACGCCTCGAAAGGCCCGGCGGTGCGCGGCCCCCGGGCGCAGGCCGACCGCAAACTCTATCGAGAGGCCATGCAGGCGATCCTTGGCGACTATCCGGGTCTCGATATTCTGGAGGCAGCGGTCGAGGATCTGATTGTCGAAGATGATGTTCCACGTGGAACAGTCAGCGGACCCCATGTCACGGGAATCGTAACATCCGACGGGACGTCTATAGCCGCGAAAGCGGTGGTGCTGACCACCGGCACCTTCCTGAAGGGCGTCATCCATATTGGCGACAAGCGCATCCCTGCCGGCCGGGCCAATGCTCGCGCGCAGGATAAATCATGGGGCGGCGGCGTCGAGGCGCCGTCCGTCGGTCTGGCTGACCGGCTCTACGGGCTGGGCCTCAAGATGGGCCGCTTGAAAACCGGCACGCCGGCGCGGCTTAATGGCGCCACTATCGATTGGGACCGGCTGGAAATGCAGCCGGCGGACGCCCGGCCCGTGCCGTTTTCCTTCCTGAATTCGGAGATTACAGTCCCGCAGATCGCCTGCGGCGTCACCTATACGACGCAGGAAACCCACGCGATCATTGAGGCAAACCTCAGTAAGTCCGCGGTCTATGGGGGCGCCATCTCTGGCCGGGGGCCGCGCTATTGCCCGTCCATCGAGGACAAGGTGGTGCGCTTCGCTGAACGCGAAAGCCACCAGATCTTTCTGGAGCCCGAAGGGCTGCCCGCCGGGGAAGACGGAGAAGGCGGCGATACGACGGTCTATCCTAACGGGATATCGACCTCCCTGCCCGAAGATGTCCAGGCCGCGTTCCTGAAGACTATTCCCGGCCTCGAGCAGGCGGAGGTCATACGATACGGATACGCCATCGAATATGACTATGTGGACCCCCGCTCCCTGACCCGGACACTGGAAACGCGCACGCTGCCCGGCCTGTATCTGGCCGGCCAGATCAACGGGACCACAGGATATGAAGAGGCGGCGGCCCAAGGCCTGATGGCCGGGGTCAATGCGGCGCGGACAGCGCTCTGTTCAGGTGCGCGCGAAGCAGAGCCTTTCATCCTCGACCGGTCCGAAGCCTATATCGGGGTGATGATCGATGACCTTGTAACCAACGGAGTTACAGAACCGTACCGTATGTTTACGAGCCGGGCGGAATACCGCCTGACGCTTCGCGCCGACAATGCCGATCAGCGCCTCACGCCCATCGGGATTGCAGCCGGGATTGTGGGGACCCGTAGAGCCGAATTGTTCCACGTGAAACAATCGGCGCTGGCGGCGGCGCGCGCATGGGCGGCGGAAACCGCCCTGACCCCGAATGAAGCGGCGAAATACGGCCTCAAGCTCAAACAGGATGGCCGGTGGCGCTCCGTTTCCGATCTCTTGGCCCTGCCCGAGGTCGATCTGGCGGCTCTGAGCGCGATCTGGCCTGAAATCGGCGAGCTGGACGATGCGGTGGCGGAACAATTGGCTTTCGACGCGCTCTATGCCGGATATTTGCACCGGCAGGAAGCGGACATTGTCGCCTTCAAAAAGGACGAAAGCCTCGCCCTGCCCGCAGATTTTGACTATTCGGCGATCTCCGGCCTCTCCAATGAGGTGCGCCAGAAGCTGATTGACGCAAGGCCGGCCACCCTCGGTCAGGCCGGGCGGATTGAAGGCGTCACCCCGGCGGCTCTCGCCTTGCTGCTGTCCTGGGTAAAAAAGCAGGCGAAGGCGGTATGATTTGCGGTGGCGATCTCCTCTCCTCCCGTTTACGGGAAAGGAGAAGCATACCCCGACAGACTGCAGCCAATGACCCCCGAAGAATTTTTCAGCCATACGAATGTTCCACGTGAAACATTCGACCGTCTTCTTGAGATGGATCGTGTGCTGATCGATTGGTCGGAGCGGCATAATCTGATTGCCCGCTCGACCATTAAAGACCGATGGGAGAGGCACTTCTTCGATTCTGCGCAACTGGCGCCCCTACTCCCCGAGAGTTTTAAAACCTTGGTGGATCTTGGGTCCGGCGCAGGTTTTCCGGGGTTGGTGCTCGCCGCGATGCTGGCGCCGAAGGGAGTTCAGGTCACCCTGATTGAATCGACGCAGAAGAAATGCGCTTTCCTGCGGGAAGCTGGCGTTGCCATGGGGCTCGAAAATCTGAAAGTCATACCCGAGCGAATCGAATCGGTAGGGCTTGGTTTCAAACCTGATGTGATCACCGCCCGCGCCCTCGCCCGGCTTGATAAATTGCTCGCCTATGGCGCTGGAATTCAAGGTAAAAACACCCGGTATTTCTTGCTCAAGGGACAAGATGTAGAGGGTGAATTGACCGAGGCCGCTAAATCTTGGCATATGGAAGTCGTGAAACATCCGAGCCGGACCGACCCCCGGGCCGCCATATTAGAAATCGGAAACCTCGCCCGTGCCCGGTAACAGCACCTCTCCGCGGACCACCGCCCCCCGGGTTCTGGCCATCGCCAACCAGAAAGGCGGCGTTGGCAAAACGACGACTGCGATCAATCTCGCTACCGCGCTCGCTGCTGTGGGCGAGAAAGTCCTCCTCATCGACCTCGACCCGCAAGGGAACGCCTCGACGGGCCTCGGCATTCGGGCGGCCGACCGCGGCGTGACGACCTATGAGGTGTTGTCTGGCGATTATCGCCTCGAAGCGGCCGTCACCGAAACTGACATCCCGGGATTGGTGCTTGCCCCCGCCGGTGTCGACCTCGCCGGCGCTGAAATTGAGCTGATCGACGCTGACCGGCGTCATTTCCGCCTCGCGGACGCGATTGAAGAGTTCGCGGCCAGCGAGAAAGGCGCACCGATCAGTTACGTGCTGATTGATTGCCCGCCGTCTTTGAGTTTGCTGACCGTGAACGCCCTCGCCGCGGCGCAGGCGGTGATCATTCCCCTGCAATGTGAGTTCTTTGCGCTGGAAGGTCTTAGCCAGATCATTCGCACCATCGAAACGGTCCGCACACGAATTAATCCGGATCTGGAGCTGCAGGGCGTCGTGCTCACCATGCATGACCGGCGCAATAATCTCACCAATCAGGTCGAGGAAGATGTGCGTGGTCACTTCGGCGACAAGGTGTATCGCACAGTGATCCCGCGCAATGTACGCATTTCCGAAGCGCCGTCGCACGGCAAACCGGCGCTTCTATACGATCTCAAATGTCCGGGCAGCCAGGCCTATATCCAGCTTGCCTCGGAAGTCATTCAACGCGAGCGCACGCGGCCGAAAGCGGCGTAAGGGAAGGCGACGCAAATGGCGATGGCGGAAAAAAAGAAAAGTAATATCAAGGGGTTGGGACGAGGTCTCGACGCCTTGCTAGGGGACGCACCCTCCGCGAAATCACCCTCGCGTCAGGCTGCGAGCGAGGCGCCCGCAGGGCCGAAGCGCGAGCTCCCCATCGAACAGTTAAAACCTCATGCCGACCAGCCGCGCCGTGTCTTTGACAAGGACGCGATTGAGGAGCTTGCAAACTCCATCGCCGCGAAAGGCATGTTGCAGCCGATCCTCGTGCGCCCCAAAGGTCCGGACAATTACGAAATTGTCGCTGGCGAGCGCCGCTGGCGCGCCGCGCAAAAAGCGCAGCTTCACAAAGTTCCGGTCATCATCCGCGAGCTGACGGACGAAGAGACGGCGGAAATCGCCCTTATCGAAAACGTCCAGCGGGTTGATCTAAATCCGGTCGAGGAGGCTGCGGCCTACGCCCGGCTTTCTGACGTATACGGACGAACCCAGGAAGATATAGCCAAGGCTGTCGGCAAGTCACGCAGTCATGTGGCGAATATCATGCGGCTTCTGGGACTGCCGCAAAAGGCGCTCGACGCGTTGTCGACAAACGCCATTTCAATGGGCCATGCGCGCGCGCTTCTCGGGTCCTCAAGCCCGGTGCAGATGCTCGGCGTCGTCCTCAAGGGCGATCTTTCCGTTCGCGAGACCGAGAAGCATATCCGCGAGGCCGAGGCCGAAATCAAAGGCGCCGCGGCCTCTGGAAAGGCTGGCGACGCCGGAAAAAGTAAAGCAAAATCAAAGCCTTCTGGCGGCTCGAAAGACGCGGACACCCGCGCCCTGGAGCGCGATCTTTCCGCGATCCTCGGCCTTGATGTGGCTATTGAGCATTCCAAAAAAGGCGCCGGGTCGGTGACGGTCAATTATCTCACTCTCGACCAGCTCGACGATATTTGCCGCCGCCTCATGGGCGCCAAGGTCTGATGGAGAGCGACAGTGATATTCCGGATACGGAGCAACTAACCGAAGGATTTCAGACCGCCCTCGCCGCTATGGCCGACCGGCTCGGCGAGCAGCTTTCCTCCGTGTCGGCGCTCTATCAGCTCGGGGCCATTGCCGCGGCTCTGGTCCTTGGCTGGCTCTTTGCGCAACCGACGCGCAAATCTGTTGCGGCCCGAAAGGAGGCCGCTATCAATTCCGCCGTCGCGCGGTTTTTTGAAAATCTCACCCTCCTGATACCGCTCGCTCTGGGCGCCGCTTTCCTCTGGGTGGGCATCGCGATTTTCAACGGGCTTGGTCAGCCGATCAGCCTGATGCGGATCGTCGCCAGCCTCCTCACCGCCTGGGTCGGCATTCGGCTCGTCTCGTCCCTCGTCAGCGACCCTTTCGCGGCGCGGGTTTTCGCGCTTTTCGCCTGGACCGCCGCGGCGCTGAACATCCTGCATCTTCTGGCCCCGACCATCGCTTTTCTCGACGGGCTCAAACTGCCGCCGGGCGGCGAAAACGCCGTGTCCGCCTTCGACGTTCTTTGGGCGATAGCGCTCGCGGCGATCCTTTTATGGAGCGCCAATTTCGCTTCGCGGATAATTCAGGGACGTCTCAATAGTTCATCGAAGTTGACGCCCTCGGTGCGCGGGCTCTTGGGCCAGCTCATCCAGATCAGCCTTGTCTCTGGCGCCATTCTGTTGGCGCTATCGGTTGCGAAAGTGAATCTTACAGGCCTTGCCGTTCTTACCGGGGCTATCGGCGTCGGCATCGGTTTTGGCTTGCAGTCGATTTTCTCCAACTTCATCGCCGGCATCATCATCTTGCTGGAAAAAACCTTGAAGGTTGGCGACTTCGTTGACCTTGAATCCGGGATCACCGGCGAGGTGCGCGAGATCAATGTCCGCTCCACGCTGGTGACGACGAATGACAATGTCGACATCCTGGTGCCGAATGCGGAATTTATCACCAACCGCGTCACCAATTGGACCTTGCGTGAGGTGAACCGGCGTATCCGTGTGCCCTTTGGCGTCGCCTATGGCACTGACAAGGAATTGGTGAAAAAAGCCGCGCTCGAAGCCGCCGAGAATGTGCCTTTCACATTGAAAAATAACGCAAAAAGGGCGCCCGATGTCTGGCTCGTTGGGTTCGGCGATTCAAGTCTCGATTTCGAACTCGTGGTCTGGCTTACCGACGACGCCGTAAAGCGGCCAGCGAAGGTTCACGCCGCCTATAACTGGGAGATCGAAACAGCGCTTGGCAAATACGGCATCGAAATTCCGTTTCCGCAGCGCGACCTGCACATTATTCCGCGTAAGGAAGACTAAGTCTGTTGCGGTGGGCTGTCGGCTCTAGCGCCAGAAATATGGATCGAACAGGACGAGCAATGCAAACAGCTCAAGCCGTCCCAACAGCATCAATCCGAGCAGAATCCATTTTGCAAGATCGGGGAGCGATGAAAAATTCCCCGCCGGCCCGATAATTTCTCCGAGGCCGGGACCCACATTGCAAAGCGCCGTTGCTGACGCCGAAAGGGCCGTCGGGAAATCGAGACCGGTGAGCGCAAGCGCGAAGGCGCCCACACTGAACGCGCCGATGAAAAGCGCCAGAAACGCCAGCACGCTAAGGCCGGTTTCGCGGTCGAGTTTGACCCCGCCATAACTTGTCGACTGAACGATCGATGGTGAATGCAAGCGCCGTAAATGGGCCGCCGCATATAGGCCGAGCAGCTGTAGCCTGTAGATCTTGATGGCGCCGCTGGTAGATCCGGCGCAGCCGCCGAAAAAGGTAAGGGCGAAGAAAAACCCAATAAAACCGGCGCCCCAGAGCTGATAATCCTCGCTGGCGAATCCAGTCGTGGTGACCACCGAGGTGACATTGACGGCGACGCGGGTGAGCGTCGTGAAATAGTCTCCCCCGTCATTGAAAAAAGCGGCGCCGATCAGCCACATGGCGACCAGCATCAACAGGAAAACCGGCGCCTGAGGGTCGCTCGCAACGACCCTCGGGCCGTCCTTGATAGCCCGCAGATACATCATGAAGGGGAGCGCAGCGGCGGTCATGAAAATGATCGCGACCCAGTAAATCGCAGCGCTGTTGAAATACCCTAGGGACGCGTCATGAGTTGAATAACCGCCCGTCGCTAGCGTCGTCATGGCGTGATTGAAGGCGTCGAACGCGGACATGCCGGCGATTGAAAAACATGCGGTGCATAACAGCGTCAGCGCGACATAGAGCGCGGCGATATCGCGGATGAGCGCGCCCGGGCGGGTGTGGAATCCTGTATCGGACTGCGCTGAGCTTTCAAGCTGGAAAAGCTGCATGCCGCCAATGCGCAAAAACGGCATCATCAGGACCGCCATCAAAATGATGCCGACGCCGCCAATCCATTGCAGCACAGAGCGCCACAGGAGCAGCATCGGGTCGAGATGATCGAGATCCGTCAACACGGTGGAGCCGGTTGTCGTCACTCCGGAGATGGTTTCAAAAACCGCGTCAGTCAGGGAAATGTCGAGATCGCTGAAGAAAAACGGCAAGGACGCCATCAGCGGAAACACCGTCCAGCTCAAGGCCGTCAGGATAAAGCCGCTGCGCAAGTCAAAATGTTTGTCATGGGCCGCGCTCCAGAAGGCGCTGACAAGACCGACGCCGATCAGTCCGGACATAATCGCGCTGATCAAAAAGCCTTGCCAGTTTTCGTCGCTGACCGTGGCGTCGAGCGCGGCGAAAATGAATTCAACGGCTGAAAGGCCGCACAATAGAAGTCCGAGCGCTAAAAAAGGCCGGCCCAACATGTGTCGCCCTTCCCTGAGCTCTTGCGCGAGGCTTAGCGCGACCCCATCACCGCGAGCGCCAGCGCCGCGCGCTCAACAATCTCGCGCTGCGGGGCGCCAGTGGTTTTGGCGTCGAGCTCGGCGTCGACCAGCATGCGCAAGGCGCGCTCCAGCTTTGGGCCGCGCCATTTGTAAAGCCTGTTTTCAAAAGCGCGCTCCTCCGCGAAGAACACTGGCGGGCGGAGTTTTTTCATGGCCGCCGAGGCGCTTGCGCCGCCATCCATCAGATCCTGCGCGGTTTTCAGCCGCATGAAATTGCGTTGCAGCGCGCGCAACAGGCCGATGGGGCTGGCCCCTGCGGTGGCGGCCTTGTGAAGTGCGGCGGCGAGCTTTGCGGGCGCGCCATCAGCGGCGGCGGAGGCGGTGTCATCCATGGCGTCGCCGAGCCCGTCCACGAGCGAAGCGCGCACATCTTCGAGGGAAATGGACGCCGGTCCCTTTCGGACAGAGGCAGGCCCTTTATAGAGGATCAGCTTGTCAATTTCCGCGCGGGAGATGCCGTGATCTTCGCCGAGAATTGCGACGACAAGATCAAGGGCGTCCGGATCAAACCGCAATTCTTCAGCGGCCGCCACGTCTTGAGCGAGGCTGCGCACATCCGCCGGGCCGTCTGCGTAACAGGGGAGCGCGACGCCGCATTTCGCTTTTTCGAATGCTTTTCTGAGCCCCGAGCGCGGGGTCAACTCCCCTGCCTCAATGATCACCATGCCATTGGGTTTCAGATGCCCGCTATCGAGCCCGTCGAGGAGGTTTTGCACGGCTTTCACCGCCGCCTCGCCGCTTGTCCGCAGACGGATCACCCGCTCGCCGCCGGCGAAGGAAAGCGCGGTGATCTCGTCCGCAAGGCGGCCCGGCTCTTCTTTCAATTCCGCATCGGAAAGCTCAAGCGCGTTAAACGGATCTTTCAGATCGGCGACGACGCGGGCGGCGAGAAGCAGCGCGCGTTCACGCGCAAGGCCGCTATCGGGCCCATACAGCAACACAGCGGCGATGCGCTCATCCCGCGCCGCAAGAAAGCTCTTTATCGCTTTGCCTTTAAGGGCGCCCATCGATCACCGGGTCCGGCACATCGGGCGTCGCGTTTTCGCTTTCTGAAGCTGCGCCGGTTTCGACAACGCCTGTGTTGTTTGAATTAGTCGTCGCATCCGCGGGCTGTTCGGCTTCCGGCTCGAGATAATACAGTTCTTCAGGCAGCTCGATCTGCTGGTCTGGCGCCGGTTGGCGGCGTTCGTTCAATATCTCATCCTGTTCAAGAACGCTTTCAAACGCCTCCGGATCGACATCGTCGCGTTCGTCGGCCGGGCGCGAAAACCGGATCAGCATGTCACGCTCGATCTGTTCCGCGAGCTGGCGCGCCGCCTTTTCAATGGCTGCCCGTTCGGCGAACAGGGTGGAGTATTGTGAGTTGACGATATTGTAGGACGTGATGGCCCGGGCGACGCCGCGTACTTTTTTTCCGGTTTCCTTGTCGATAACCCAGTAGCGCGCGACAAGGCGGTAATTATAGCGCGTCACGGTGGCGTCGATCTGAACGGCGAGGCGGTCAGCTTTTTCGCGCGCCTGCACATAGAGATCGTAACGGGGGGCGACGCCCTCGACCGAGACGATCCGGTCGTTAAACGCGTCCTCGAGATAGGGCGCGAGGTTTTCAGGCGCGACGATGCGCTCCAGATTGATCTGGCTGCTGATCAGCGCGTCGCCTTCGCGCGTGGCGTAGATCGGCTGGAACCCGCAACCGGAAATAGCGAGCGCGCCCGCAATGACGGCGAAAAGGGCGGCGGTGCGTTTCATGCGGACTCCGTTCTGAGGGGTCAGTTCGCGACGATGTTGACGATGCGTTTCGGCACCACCACCACTTTGCGAACGGTCTTGCCGTCAATATGCCGTTTAACGTCGGCGTCGGAAAGGGCCGCCTCTTCCACAGTCTTGTTGTCGGCCTCGGCGGGCACGGTGATCTCGGCGCGGCGTTTGCCGTTGACCTGAACGCCGAGGACGATTTCGTCTTTGGCGAGCAGGGCCGGATCGGCTTTTGGCCATGGCGCATCGCAGATAAGGTCTTTTCCGCCAAGGGTTTCCCAGCATTCCTCGGCGAGGTGGGGAATAAATGGCGCGACGAGGCGCGCCAGCGCGGAAAGCGCTTCGGCCTTGGCCCAGTCAGATGCGTCGCCGGCTTTTTTGAGCGCGTTCAGGAACTCATAAATTCGCGCAATCGCCTTGTTGAAACGGAAGTGGTCGATGTCGTCGGTCACCCCGGCGATGGCCGCATGGGTCGCCTGACGCAACTCGGTTTTGTCATCACTGGCTTTATCGAGATCGACGGTTTTGAGAATGCCGGGCGCAGCGGAAACCGCATCCCAGATGCGGTTGATCAGCTTCCAGGCGCCTTCAACGCCGGAGTCTGTCCACTCCACATCGCGTTCGGGCGGCGAGTCCGACAGCATGAACCACCGCGCTGCGTCCGCGCCGTAAGTCTGCGCAATGCCCTCAGGAGAGACCACGTTCTTCTTGGACTTCGACATTTTCTCGATAGCGCCGCTTGCAACTGGCAGTAACAGCCCTTCGTGAGATTTGCATGCGAGCCAATCTTCCGGGCCCGTATGGTAGATAAAGTTTGCGGTGCCGATGAAGTGGCGGTCTGTAAATTTATCTGCCAGTCCGCAACGCTCTAAGTGTTTCTGAGACGTCTCAGAAAATTTATGCGAGAATCCCGGACCTTTCTTTTCTAACTCGTGTCCAAGTTCATAGCGCGGCAACCAAGTTGCGTGAATTTTCTTCAGCTCATCTTCCGTGGGTGTGAAAATATCTTCCGGCAATACCCAATGGCCATAACCATCCATGTAGGTCGCATGCACCACCATCCCTTGGGTGAAGAGATTGGCGAAAGGTTCGTCCACGGACAGATGCCCGACCTTCTTCATGGCGCGGGTGAAAAACCGCGCATAGAGAAGGTGTAAAATCGCGTGCTCGATACCGCCGATATACTGATCCACGGGCAGCCAGTAGTCGGCGACGTCTTTGTCCACCGGCTTGTCTTCGGGCTGTGAGGCGAAGCGCGCGAAATACCATGAGCTATCGATAAAAGTGTCGAAGGTGTCGGTCTCGCGCCTGCCTTTGCCGCCGCATTGCGGGCAATCAACATGCTTCCATGTAGGGTGCCGGTCGAGCGGATTTCCGGGTACGGAGAAATCAGCCTCTTCGGGCAACACCACTGGCAGGTCTTTTTCAGGAACCGGAACGATGCCGCATTTGTCGCAATGGATGGCGGGGATCGGACAGCCCCAATAGCGCTGGCGCGACACGCCCCAATCGCGCAGGCGATATTGCGTGACGCCCTGGCCCAACCCCATCTCTTCGATTTTTTTGATCGCGGCGGCGATGGCGTCGCTGACCGAAAGGCCATCCAGAAAGTCAGAATTGAAGATCTTGCCGGGCCCGATATAGGGCTCACCGTCCAGCTTGTATGTCGCCGCATCAGCGCCGTCCGGCAGCACTACGGGCGGAATCGCAAGGCCGTATTTAGTCGCGAAATCATAATCGCGCTGGTCATGGGCCGGGCAACCGAAGATTGCGCCCGTGCCGTAGCCCATTAACACGAAATTCGCGACATAGACCGGCAGTTTGCGCTCATCAAACGGATGACTGGTTTCCAGCGATGTTTTGTAGCCGCGCTTTTCCGCCTTTTCGATCGCTTCTTCGGATGTGCCGGCGCTTGCGCATTCGGCGATGAACTTGCCAAGATCTTTGTCTGTTTTGGCGAGTTCAGCGGCCAGCGGATGATCAGGAGATATGGCGACGAAGCTGGCGCCGTAAAGCGTGTCCGGCCTTGTGGTGAAAACCTCGACGCCGTCTCCGAAGCCTGCGGGTGCTTTTACATCCGGTGCAAAAGGAAACCGCATCTGCAAGCCTTTCGACTTGCCGATCCAGTTTTTCTGCATCAGCTTCACATTGTCCGGCCAGCCCGAAAGGCGCCCATCGTCAAGCGCCGCCAACAGATCCTCGGCGTAATCGGTGATCTTGAAAAACCATTGGGACAGCTTGCGCCGTTCAACCGGCGCGCCGGAGCGCCAGCCCTTGCCGTCGATCACCTGCTCGTTGGCGAGCACAGTCTGGTCGACCGGGTCCCAGTTGACTTGGCTTTCCTTGCGATAGGCGAGCCCCGCCTGCCAGAATTCCAGAAACATGCGCTGCTGATGGACATAATAGCTGGCGTCGCAGGTGGCGAATTCGCGCGACCAGTCGATGGCGAGCCCCATCTGTTTGAGTTGCCCGCGCATGATGTCGATATTGCCATAGGTCCATTTGGCCGGGTGCGATCCCGTCTGCATGGCGGCGTTTTCCGCCGGCATCCCGAAGGCGTCCCATCCCATCGGGTGCAGGACGTTATAGCCGCAGGCCTTTTTATAGCGCGCAATAACGTCGCCCATGGCGTAGTTGCGCACATGCCCGATATGAATGCGCCCCGACGGATAGGGGAACATCTCAAGGACGTAGTATTTTTGTCTGTCTTTGCTGGCGCCGGTTTCAAAGGAGCGCGCCTCGTTCCAGCGCTGCTGCCATTTCGGCTCGACTTCTTTCGGATTGTAGCGGGACATTTTCTTGATCTTCCGGCAATGAAAAAACGGCGCCGCGCATTTCCAGAAAAAGTGGCCACCGGTTTTTTGCAGGAAATGCGCAAACTTAGCTTTCGAGCCTGTTTAAAAACAGGCTCGGGGCACCGTTCTTTCCATCATTCTGGCGCTGAATTCTAGTCTTCGATCTGGTTTAGGCGAAGCTGCCGCGCGCGGGTGAGAATCGCATTCTCGATCTCGCGGCCGGTGGCCGGGTTCACCGTGGCGTCGTTCCACACGCCGTTCTCGCCCTGGATCTGCCGGAAGACGGAGACCCGCAGGGCGTCCGCGCGGAGCGCCGAGTCGAGAATGTAGACATTGGTCTTGAAGCGCTCGCCCGGGGTTTCCGGGTTCACATACCAATCGGTGATGATCAGGCCCGCGATCGGGTCCGCCGAAAAGACCGGTAGAAAATCAAGGGTTTCCAGCGACGCCGCCCATAAATAGCGGTTCACCGTGGTCGCCTGGGCGCGACCGGCCTTGTATTCCGCCAGGGTCGCGTTGCGGCTGCCGCCGGAGCTGTTGCCGCCGCAGGCGGCGAGGATCGCGGCCACGCTTGCTAAGGCTAATACCTTGAACATAGTAACTTTTTCGGTCTTCATTACCGTTAATCCTGTGTCATGGAAGGGCCAATTGCGGTCCGCTCCGCTAGGGCCGTGGCTTTCCTACCACAAACCGCCAATTACACAACGGGCGGGCCCTCGCTTCCCTTGTATGGAGGGAAATCGGGCGCCAATATGGTGGCTGGTCATAAAGCTGTTAACTTTATGCCGTTAACCCTTGCGTGTGACTCGCAACCTTGTGAGGCGCATGATCGAATAAAGGGAAATTCGCGTGGGGCGGGTTTCTCCGGGTGCGGCGAAGCTTTTAGGCTCGGGGCGTTGCGTTGGGAGAAGCGCCGGTTTACCGGGGCGGAAGGTCTGAAGCGGTTTGGGGAAACGGCTTTGGGCGAATGGAAGAAACAACGAGGCGACCTCGCGGCGTTAAGGTTTTGCGAGTGTCTGTTCCAAGGTGTAGAGACGGATTTACGGCTGTGACCAGTCTGCGGACAATTTTGTTAGGTGCGAGTGCTGCGGTTCTGACCGCTGGCGCAGCCTATGCCGCGGACCCGGTGAAGATCGATGTCAGCGGTGAAGCAAGCGCCGTCGCCGGTCTCGCCGATGGCGACGCCAAAGGCGACGTCAACGCCAAAGTCTCCTTCAAAGGCGCAACGGTTCTTGATAACGGCGTTGAAATCGGCGCCGTGCTCACGGGCCGTCTTGATGCGGACCAGCCGCGCCAGCTTTTTGGCGGCGGCCGCTATTCGGGCCTTCTTATCGGCGGGCCTCGCGGTGTCGGGCCTGACACCAGCGACGCATATCTCCAGGGCGCTTACGCCTATGCGCGCGGTTCCTTCGGTCAAATTATTGTCGGCCGTGACGCAGGCGTTGCGCGCATTCTCTCAGTCTCTTCACCGACGATTTTCTCGTCTGTGAATGTCAATGACTGGCAGACGGATCTTTCCGGCCTCAATGACGTCCATACGATCAACGATTTCAGCGGCTATTCTTCAAAGCTCACCTATATGCCGCCGGCGAATTTCCTCGGCGGGGTTCTTGGCGGCCTGCAGCTTGGCGTTTCTTACTCGCCGGTTTTGAAGAATTGCGGCGATCCGCTTTGCGCGCCCCAGACCGGTTTCGTGATCGCGCCGGACGGCGTGATGCTGGCCACGGACAGCCATTGGGACGACGCGGTTGAAGCGGCGCTGTATTACGAAAAAGGCATCCGGGTCGGCGGCTCCGATCGCCTGTTTGTCGGCGTCGGCGCGAGTTTTGTGACCGCTGACGAGCATGCGGTTCTCAACACGCCCCAGACTGTTTACGACGATTATGAAGCCTATTCGGTGGGGCTCAACCTCGCCTATCGAGGCATCACGCTGGGCGGTTCGGTCAAGACCACCAATGCAGGTCTCGCTTCATTTGAGGATGACGGGTATCTCGCTTTCGATGCGGGCGTCACCTTCCGTACCGGTGAGGATGAAGGCGATGTCGCCGTCATGCTCGGCTATGGCCAGTCTGAATCGAATTCTCTGGGATTCGATCCGCTGGACCCAACTCTTTTCCGCGACACGCGCACCGCACAAGCGGGCGTGACCTATGTTCTTGGCCGTGGAATTACGGTCGGCGCAGCCGCCCAATACACTGAAGCCAAGAAACCTGCAGCCGCAGGCGGACCTGAAGAAGCCGCCACGGTTGTGATCGAAAGCTCGATCAAATTCTAAAGTTTCTAAGCGCCTGCTGCTTAGAGGGGATATGGAACAGGGCGGCTCTTCGGGGCCGCCCTGTTTGCATCTGTAAACGCCTTAGTGAAGGCGCAAATAACTGCAATGGGGAGAAAAGAGCCATGCGTCTCATGTTTCTGCTTGCTACGTTGACGTTTGCGGTCGCTTGTTCGCCCGCGGATAAATCTGAAACGTCAATTTCCGGGGAGACGATTATGGGCCAGCAGAATAATCACATCGATTATGTGGAGCTTGCGGCCAAGGATCTCTCGGTTGCGAAGGCATTTTACAGCGCCGCGTTCGGCTGGGAGTTTCAGGACTGGGGTGAGACCTATGTGAGCTTCACCGGCGCCGGTCTCGATGGCGGGATCAGGGGCGGTGAGACGCCGGTCAAGGGCTCGACTCTCGTCATTCTTTATGCGGACGATCTAGAGGCGAGTGAAAAGCGCGTTGTCGATGCGGGCGGGGAAATCACCGAGCGTCATGACTTCCCCGGCGGGCGGCGGTTCCATTTCCGCGACCCCTCCGCCAATGAGCTCGCCGTCTGGACCAAGGCGGAAGAATAACTAATCGAGAAATGCGCCGATGGCGGCGAGGCCCGCCACATTCGGGCCCGCGAGAAGGAGGGCGTTGCGCTCGTCGACGCCGCCAAGGGCGAGCGCCGGCAAAGGCGCTGACGCCGCCAGGGCTTTAAATCCAGCTGCGCCCATGGCTCCGTCGCCAGGATGGCTGAACGTTGTGAAAGCCGGAGACAACAGCGCCAGATCTGAGCCTATCGCCTTGGCGCGCTGAAGCTCCTCCGTGCTGTGGCAGGCGGCGGTGACGATCATGCCTTCGGGAAAGGGTGCGCTGGGCGAAAACCAGCGCGGGACATGAACGCCGTCCGCGCCGATCCGCCGGGCGAGGTCGATGTCCGCGCCGATGATCAGTTTCAGGCCGCGGGCGTCCGCAACCGATTTCAATTGCGCGGCGAACCCCTCCCGACGCGCGAGCCCATAATCGCGCAGGATCACCGCGGCCCCTCGCGGCATCGCACGAATAACGGTGAGTGGATGGGGAACCCGGCGCTGATCGGTCAGAAAGGCGAGCGAAAAGGGCGCCGCAACGCCAGAACGGCGTTTGAGGTCGGCAGCGGCGGCTGCTAGTTTTGCAGCCCGCAAGCGGAGCCCTTCATGTCTTCTCACGATGTTCAATCCAATGATGACGCAATCGATCCGGCAGCCAATCTCGCAAGCATTGCAGCAGAAATCGAGAGCGCATTGAAAGAGGCGGGCCGCGCGCCCGGCTCTGTCGTGGTTACAGCTGTTTCGAAAACCCATGATGCGGCGCGGATACGCCCGGCGCTTGAGGCCGGCTATCAGGTCTTTGGTGAAAACCGGGTGCAGGAGGCGATGGCGAAATGGCCGACCCTGAAAGCTGACTTCCCCGATGTTGAATTGCGCCTGATCGGCCCGTTACAAACGAACAAGGTGAAAGAGGCGGTGTCGACTTTTGATGTCATCGAAAGTCTCGACCGGCCGAAACTGGCCCGGGCGCTCGCCGCCGAGATGGAAAAGCAGGACCGGCGCCTGAAGCTCTATATTCAGGTTAACACCGGTGAGGAGCCGCAAAAGGCCGGCCTTGCCCCGGTGGAGGTCCCGGATTTTTACGCGCAATGCCGGGATGAGTTCGGCCTCGATATCGAAGGGCTCATGTGCATCCCACCAGCGGAAGACGACCCGGCGCCGCATTTCGCGCTCCTGGCGAAGATGGCGAAAAATCTGGGGCTCGCTGGCCTCTCTATGGGGATGAGCGGCGATTATATCCTTGCAGCGCAGCTTGGGGCGACCCATGTGCGCATTGGGACAGCGATTTTCGGCGCTCGTCCTGTTCCTTAAGTCGATCACGGGCCTATAACGAAAAGTTGTAGAAACGTTGATGTGCAATCTCAGGTTAATCGGCGCTATGACCCGCCGGACAAAATTATCATTTGGGCGAGAGAACCATGAACCGCGTCAAGAAAATCCTTTTAGTCGACGATGACGAATTGTTGCGCGATGCGCTGGTCGATCAGTTTGCCGTGCATGACGATTTCGCTGTCGAGCCTGTGCTGACGGCGAGCGCGGCGATTGAGCGCGCCAAGGAAGAGGCGCATATCGATCTGATGCTGCTCGATGTGGGCCTGCCGGATATGGATGGACGCGAAGCCTGCCGCATCATGCGCAAGAATGGCTTCAAATCGCCGATCATCATGTTGACCGGCGCCGATTCGGAAGCGGACACGATTCTCGGGCTTGACGCCGGCGCCAATGATTATGTCTCAAAGCCATTCAAATTCGGCGTTCTTCTGGCCCGCGTGCGCGCGCACTTGCGCAGTCATGAACAAAGCGAGGACGCGGTTTTCAAAGTCGGGCCCTATGAGTTTCGCCCCGCAGTGAAAATGCTGGTGACGCCGGAAGACAAGAAAATTCGCCTTACCGAAAAAGAAACCTCGATCCTCAAATTTCTCTATCGCGCCGGCGGCAAGCCGGTCACCCGCGACGTTCTCCTGGACGAGGTTTGGGGATATAATTCAGGCGTTACGACGCATACGCTCGAAACCCATGTTTACCGTTTGCGCCAGAAGATTGAACCCGACCCTTCCAACGCTTCGATCCTGCTGACCGAAAGCGGCGGGTACAGACTATCGCTTTAAAGGAAACCGATGACTGTCACGATTTATCATAATCCCCGATGCTCGAAATCTCGCCAGACGCTGGCGCTTCTGGAAGAAAAAGGGATTGAACCGGAGATCGTGCTTTACCTTGAAAACCCGCCGTCGAAAGCGAAGTTGAAAGGAATTATGAAAAAGCTCGGACTGTCTTCAGCGCGCGAGATGATGCGGGTGAAAGAAGCGCCTTATATCGAGCTTGATCTCGCCAACGCGACAGCGGAAACGGCGCTAATCGACGCCATGGCGGATAACCCTGTGCTGATAGAACGACCGATTGTCGTTAAAGGCGAGAAAGCCGCCATCGGCCGCCCGCCGGAAAATGTGCTTGATATTTTGTAAGCCTTAAATCCGCTCACCCGCATCCAGCTTTTCCAATATCGCCCTTGAGCGTGCGCGATAGGAAAGCTTCGTCCCCTTCTCCATTTTGTTCCAAGTCCGGTACATCTGGCCGAGGCGAGGATTGTCTCTCAGCTGCTTTTCGTTACGGGCGAGAAAGTCCCAGTAAAGGGCGTTGAACGGACATGCATTGTCTTCGGTTTTTTTCGTCACGGCGTAGCGGCAATTTTTACAATAGTCCGACATGCGATTGATATAAGCGCCAGACGCTGCATAGGGTTTGGAGCCGAGCGCGCCGCCATCGGCATATTGCGACATGCCGATCACATTGGGCGCTTCAACCCATTCAAATGCATCGATGTAAACGATCAGATACCATTCGTGCACGTCATAAGGGTCGATCCCGGCGAGCATGGCGAAGAGCCCTGTCACCATCAGCCGCTGGATGTGATGGGCGTAGGCGTCTTCACGGGTTTGCGTAATCGCCTCGCGCAGGCACGCCATATCGGTGTCGCCGGACCAGTAAAAACCGGGTAATTTTCTGCTGTTTTCAAAATAGTTCTGGTGGACGTAATTTTCCCCGCCGCGCCAGTAATGGCCGTGGACATATTCGCGCCAGCCGATGATCTGGCGTATAAAACCCTCTACAGCGTTGATGGGCGCGGCGCCCGATAGGTATTCGTTTACGGCGCGCTGACAGACTTCAAGCGGGTCAAGAAGACCGATATTGATATAGGCCGACAGCACAGAGTGATAGAGAAAGCGCTCGCCTGTCAGCATGGCGTCCTGAAAGTCGCCGAAACGCGGCAGCGCCTCACTGATGAAATGATCAAGGGCTTTCAGCGCGTCTTTGCGAGTCACTGCAAACTGAAAAGGCTCGGCGTCGCCAAAATGATCGGCGAAAATGTTTTTCACCAGATCAATCACATCTGATGTTATGCAGTCAGGCTTGAATCCTTTTGGCGAAGGCATGAAAAGATCGGCGGAGGCTGGCTTCCGGTTTTCTTTGTCGTAATTCCACGCGCCGCCGGCGGGTTTGTCGCCATCCATTAACAGTCCGGTTTTCCGGCGCATTTCGCGATAGAAATATTCCATGCGCAATTGTTTGCGGCCTTCCGCCCATTGGGAGAATGCGTCATGGCTTGCGATGAAACGGTCGTCGACGCGTATATCCACGTTAATGGAAAGCGCCTTTTTCAATGCCTCCATTTCTTTCCTGACGCGTCTTTCGCTTGGTTCCGCAACAACGAGCGCAGCGGGCTGATGTTCCTTGACTGCGCGCTTCACCAGCGCGGTAAAGGAGCTTACGGCGTTTTCGTCATCGAGTTTTTGGTAGTCAACGCGCCAGCCCTCTTCCTGTAACGCCTTAGCGAAATGACGCATCGCCGAGAGCACAAGAATGATTTTCTTTTTATGATGTTTAACGCTGGTTGCTTCATCCCAAAGCTCGCCCATGACTATGACGTCTTTTGTCTTGCGTGCGCCTTTGAGCGCGGAAATATCGCGCGAAAGCTGATCGCCCATAATCAGGATGAGGCGTTTATCATTCACCAGGGAATAGCCTCGCCTGCGTAATCGAAAAAGCCCCCTGACTGCTCTGGCGCAAGGCGTTGCAGCACGCCAAGAAGATTTTGCGCGCATGTCTCGGCGCTCGCTGTATAGCGGCCTTTGGCGTATTTTTGCGTCAGCGGCGTTTCGATCGTGCCGGGATGCAAGGCGACGATGACGCTGTCTTTGTTTCGCCGGGTTTCTTCAATCGCTGCGCATCTGACGATCTGGTTCAGCGCGGCTTTAGATGCGCGATAGCTCATCCAGCCGCCGAGCCGGTTGTCGCCAACAGATCCGACCCGCGCTGACAAAGTTGCAAAGGCGGTTCGCCCATCGCGTTTCAAAAAGGGTAGAAAATATTTGAAGGCGAGCGCGGTTCCTGCGGCGTTGACGGCGAAGGCGCGCATCATCGCGGCGGCGTCGAGGTCTCTGAACGCTTTTTCTGGCGCAACGCCATTTGCTTCCAAAACGCCGGCGGCGTTGAAAACAAGATCAAAGCCTTCGCCCGGGGCGATATTTCGAGCCGCGGTCGCCACGCTTTCCTCATCCGTCAGGTCAAGGCCGTTCCGGCTGCGCGAAAGCGTGACAAGATGCGAACAATTTGGGTCAGCGCGAAGCGTGGCGGTCAAGGCTCCGCCAATGCCGCCTGACGCGCCCAGGATTAGCGCTGAAAAAGGCTGTTCAGAAAAATACGCCAGCGCATCGCTCTCCCTGATTAGGCGCCTAACAAACGCTCAATTTCATGGCGCTGTTCCATAAGTGCGCGATAGCCTTGCTCGATAAAGTCATCCGCCCGGTCAAAGGCGGTGGGCATGGCGTCGCGCATGTCCGGTTGCACCAGAATGTCCGGCGGTTCGGCGATGGCGCGGGCCCGGGCGAGTTGCATCTGGAAAATATCAGCAGCGGCGTAAGCGGTCTCAAACAAGTGCGGTTTTGCGCCTGCGCGCGCCTTGGCCATGGCGACCTGATGATCGATGGCGGCGACAGTGTCATCGATCAGTTTTGCAACCGCGCCGGTCATGGTGGCGGGGTGCGGCTCTGGACTGGGGACAGGCACGGGCAAGCGTTCTTTAGGTGCGTCAAAACGGTCGAGAACGCGCGGCACAGCGTTCAAATCAACAGAAATCACGACATCAGCGCCCAATTGCCGGGCGAGCGAGACAGGCGCCGGATTGGTGAGGGCTCCATCCACCAGCCATTTACCGCGTGTGTGAACCGCATGGAAAACTACGGGAATTGCGCTCGACGCGCGCGCCGCATCGATGACGGATCCGGATGTAATGATGACTTCCTCGCCGGTGGCGAGGTCGGCGGCGACTGCGCCGTATTTCACGGGCAGGTCTTCGATGTTTTTGTCAAATTGCCGGAAGGCTTCAAAAGCCGGCGCAGTGTCGATGAAACCGCCGCGATGGACCTTCAGGCTGAAGCTTTGCAGCGCCGAGACGGGCTTTAGTGTGCGCGCCCAGCGTTCGAACTCGTCAAGCGCGCCAATCAGATGCGCGCCGCCAACCAGCGCGCCGACGGAGCAGCCGGCGATGGCGTCCGGCTTTGCGCCAATTTCTTTGAGAGCCTTCAAAACGCCGATATGGGCCCATCCGCGTGCGGCGCCGGAGCCGAGGACCAGGCCGAGTTTTTTCGTCATGAGCCCGCTTTCATGTTGTGTCGCAAGGGGGAGGTGGGGACCGCGCCAGCGCCCGTCAACGCTCCATTGGCGTCTTGTGGCAACATATGCCGGCTGTCTCCCGTCCGAAATGCCTCGATAGTCGAAAAACCCTTTTAAAGTAGGGGAAAATCTGGGACCGGCGACGGTGGCGGCGACTTGCGAAGCGCGCCATAGTCATCTGTTCGAATCACTTAATTGGAGAGCCTCGCACGTGTCCGGCGCAGACAATGTCAAAACCCTGCGGGAAGAACTCCTAGACCAGCCCGGCGATGGGTCGGATGGTCCCCGCCCCCATACGCGCGAGGAAATTATCGCGCTGATGGACGCCGCCGCCGCGAAATCGGGCGGTGAGGAACAGGCGAAGCCGGACAAGGATGATGGCGGGATCATCAACGCCGCGGCGTTCTGGTTGCTCTGGGCGGGCGTGTTCACGGCGATCGCGGCGATTGTTTATGTGGTTATCAGCGCGCGCGATTCAGGCGGCGCGGGGATCATTCTTGCCGGCGGGCTCGCCCTGCTCATTGCTGTGTTCCTCACCGGCGCGGCGATGAAGATGTTTTCGCCGGTTCTGGTCGCAGGCGTGATGCTTCGCCGCGCGACGGGTAAAAAACCGGCCGAAGCGGTCGAACTGGCGGGCGCAGAAATTCTTGGCGCGCTGGGGCTGGCCGAGCGGGTGCTGGACGCCGATCAGGATGCGCGGCTTGTCGCCCGTCGTGACGGCGTCGTCACTTATGCGAACCGCGTCTATTTTCAACTCGCCAAGGCCGCCGGTGTGATGGGGCCGTCTGGCCTTCCCCCGCGCATTGATCGCCTTTTCGCGCAGCAGGGCGCTGAAGCGACAAAGGTCTTTCGTCTCTGTAAAGCGGCCAAAAGCGCCGAAGCCGCCGAAGAAATCATCTACCAGACCATGGGGCTTGCTGGCGGCGGCGAGCGGCGCCGGTTTGAAGTGAGTGTGCGCCCTATTCGCGGCGCCGATGACCATGTGGCCTGGCGCCTGCGCGAACTTCCAGTTGAGGAGGAAGTGCAGGACAGCCTTGCGGCGGCCTATGCGGATTTCCCGCGCCCTGTCTTTGCTCTTGAAAAATCGGGCCAGATTGCATGGGCTAACGCGGCGGCGCGCGAAAAGCTTGGCGCGGCGCGCGGGCAGTTGCAGGCGATTGACGACATCATTCTAGGCGAAACGAGCGATCTCGTGAGCGGTCTGTGGCGTATCGACCGTGAGCCGATTACAGCGCAGGTGCGTCGCCGCAACGCCGAGCCCGCAGAAGCAAGCTTTTCCGCCTTCCGCCGCGGCGGCATTGGCGAAGGCTTTGCTTGCGTTGAAATGAACATCGATGAAAGCGCCGATGAAGTCGAGGATGTGGCGCTTTCCGGCGACATATCAGAATCGCCTTTCGGCGTCGCTATTATCGAAGGCGAAATCAATCGCGACGGACGTGTCGTGGAGGCGAACAAGGCGTTCGCCGATGCTTTCGGCGCACACAAGAAGAATGCGCCGCTGGTTAAATCCGTAGCCCAGGCGACGCTTGAAGAGCTTGCCGAGGAAATTCGCCGCAAGACGCGCGCCGGCGGATCGCCAAAAGCCATAGAGGCGACGGTCGGCGCCGGCGCCGCTTCGCGCACCTATGCGCTGTTCGCCCGCCCGGTTCGCCGCAAGAGGGGCAGCTATGGCGTGCGCCGCACGCTGCTCTATTCTGTGGATGTTACTGATCGCAAACAGATGGAAGAAGAGTATGCGCAGGATCAGAAACTGCGCGGGATCGGCGAGCTGGCGAGTAAAGTCGCCCATGACTTCAACAATTATCTGCAGGTTGTGATCGGCCATTGCGACCGTTTGATGCTGAAACATCCCGCAGGCGATCCCGCCTATGCGGATCTCGTCCAGATTCAGGAAAACGCCCAGCGCGCCGCCAACACGACGAAGCAGCTTCTGGCCTTCTCGCGTAAGCAGACTTTGAAGAAGGAAGTCCTTTCCATCACTGAAATCCTCAGGGATTTCTCACGCTTCCTCACGCGCTCCATCGGCGAGAAAGTGAAGCTGGAACTGGTCAACGGCCGCGCCCTTCCCTTCGTCAAGGTTGATCGATACCAGCTTGAAACGGCGGTGATGAACCTCGCCGTCAACGCGCGGGACGCCATGGGCGCCGGCGGCGGCGCGCTGACCATCCGCACCCAGAGCGTTTCCGCCGAAGAAGTGAAAGCGCGAAACATTCCCGGCCTTCTGGATCAGGAATATGTGTTGATTGAAGTTTCCGACACCGGCCCCGGTGTGTCGCAGGAAATCGCTGATAAAATCTTTGACCCCTTCTTCACGACCAAAGCCATGGGCAAGGGCACGGGCCTCGGCCTTTCCACCGTTTATGGCATCATCCGCCAGCTTGACGGCGTTATTTCGCTTAAGAGCGAGGAAGGCAAAGGCGCGACATTCGAGATTTATCTTCCAGCCTATGAGGCGCCGGAGGCGGTCGTTGAGACTCCGAAAGAAGCGGCAAAGGCGCCGGCAAGAGAGCCGCAGGACCTCACAGGCGCTGGCCGCGTTCTGATCGTAGAGGACGAAGACCCGGTTCGAAATTTCGTCGTCGCGACGCTCACTGATTGTGGTTATGAAGTGAGTGAGGCGGCGGACGCTGAAGAGGCGCTGGAGCTTCTCGAAGAAGATATGGATTTCGACCTTGTCGTTTCCGACGTGATGATGCCGGATATTGACGGGCCCACTATGGTGAAACAGGCGCGCGAAACGCTTGGACTGCAGTCGAAAGTCATCTTCATGTCCGCTTATGCAGAAGCGGCGGTGCGCGAACAGCTCGACCTGATTGAGGGCGCGGGCTATATCCAGAAACCTTTCACCCTGCAGGGTATCGCCTCGACGGTGAAGGATGCTCTCTATCCATCTGCGGAGTAAAACGCGCTGGCGGCGCGCGACTCAAGGGGATGGGAAGGTCGAGAAAAGAAACTAAAGGGCGGCGGCATGCGGCAGATCGTATTTGACCTTGAAACCACGGGTTTCAAATTCTCCGAGGGCCACAGGATTGTTGAGATCGGCGGCGTTGAAATGATCAATGGCGCCGTTACCGGGCGCAATTTCCACACCTATGTGAACCCCGAGCGCGATATGCCTATGGGCGCCTATCAGGTGCATGGCTTGTCAGAGGAGTTCCTGCGCGACAAGCCGGTATTTACCGACCAAAGCGTTGCAACGGCCTTTCTCGACTTTATCGGTGAGGCCCAGCTGGTCGCGCATAACGGGATCGGCTTCGATTTGCCTTTCCTGAATGCGGAGTTGAAGGCGGCGGGGCTCAGAACTCTCGACAAGGATAACATTGTCGACACGCTGCATCTGGCGCGGCGGAAATTTCCGGGCGCCCCGGCGAGTCTCGACGCCCTGTGTTCGCGTTTCGGGATCGATACCTCGAAGCGCGAGCGCGATGGTCACGGCGCCCTGCTCGATTCAAAATTGCTTGCCACGGTTTATATCGAGCTTACAGGCGGCCTGCAGGCCGGGCTCGATTTTCGCCGTGACGACAGCGCAACCGGATCGAATGGCAAGCGCGGACGCGCGCCGGCGCGGCCCCGTCCCCGCTCGCTCGCGTCCCTTGTTACGGATGCGGAGCGTGAGGCGCACACGGAATTCGTCGCCGAACTCGGCGATGATGCGGTCTGGAAAAAAGTGCTGGCGTCTTGAGGCTTAGGCCTGCCCGGCTTGGGCTTCGCGGCGCTGAGCGTTGGCGATATAGATTCCCATGAAATCAATGGGCTCCAGCATCAGCGGCGGGAAATTGCCGTTGCGCGTTGCGTCGGCGACGATCTGGCGCATGAACGGGAACAAGAGCCGCGGGCATTCGACCATCATCACCATTTCGAGCTGGTCTTTTGGGACATTGATGATCTCGAAAACGCCGGCATAGGTCGCTTCGACCACAAACATTGCGTCGCCATTTTCACGATTGGCGCGAGCGGCGACGGAAAGTTCGATCTCATACTGGTTCTGGTTCAGCGCACGGCCCTGCACATCTACATTGACGTCGATCTTCGGCGTTGAATTGGATTGATAAACAGCCGGCGCGCGGGGGTTCTCGAAAGAAAGGTCTTTCAGATATTGCGCGAGAACCGTCAAAGAAGGTGCGGCGTTGGGATCGACCCCTTGCGGATCGGCGTTAGGCGTGGCGGGGGTGTCGGACATGGAGCGCACCGTCTTGGCTGAGGAAAAAGAGGGCGCTCAATACACGCCCAATTCAGAAGCCGCAACCCGGCTTAACCCATCCTGTCGTCGTGGCGCACGATATGGCCGCGAATGGCTTTGAGGGCCCACCGGGCAAGAAGGCGGCGAACCGGCGGCACAAGGAGCATGAAGCCTATGCTGTCGGTGAGAAAACCCGGTGTCATCAAAAGCGGGGCGGCGACCACCAAGAGGGCGCCATCCACCGCAGAGGCCACAGGCAACCGGCCGGTCTCAAGGTCCACGCGCGCGGCGTTGAGCGCCCGGAGGCCCTGCAGGCGGATCAGAAACCCGCCCAGAAAGGCGGTTCCGAGACAGGCCGCAATCACCGGCAGGATGCCGAAAGCGTCGGCGGCGGTCAAAAGCACGTAAATTTCCGCGATTGGACCGAGGATAAACAGCGCTAGGAGGATAAAGAACATAAGACCCGGGTGCATTCTTCAGCTATCGCTCCTATATAGAACGAACTTGAGCAATATTAAGGTTTAGGAGCGATATTGGACGATATGGATCCAGTGCTTCTCTTTTTCGCCGGTGTAGCGGCGTTTGTCATTTTCCGCCTGATCTCTGTAATGGGCACGCGTACCGGTCATGAGCAAAATCATGATCTGGAGGCGGTGCAACGCGCTGCGAGCGCGCAGGCTGCTGAAACCCTGCGTGACGATGATGAGGAAGCCGGAGATCCGCGGCCGCCCAAACCGGTCTCCACCAACGCCCGCATCTTGCGTGACGCGGACCCTGCTTTTGACGAGGCGGAATTTCTCGCCGGTGCCAAGGGCGCTTATGAGATGATCGTTGAGGCGTTTGCTGCGGGCGATCTAAAATCCATCCGGCCCTATATCGATGAATCTGTATATGGCGCGTTCAAGTCCGCTGTGACCGAACGCGATGCGGCCGGGTATGCTTCCGATCTGAAATTCGTCGGCATCGAACATGCTGGCGTTGTCGACAGCACGGTTGAAAACGGCGTCATGTCGGCGGTGGTTGAGTTCACGTCGGATCAGGTGCGGGTCACCCGCGACAAGGACGGCGAGATTGTCGACGGCGATCCCAATCGCATCGATCTCGTCAAGGACCGCTGGACTTTCGCCCGCAAGACCGCGAGCAACGATCCGAACTGGATGCTTGTAGGGACCGGCGGGGCCGAATAAAACTTTGCGGCGCGTATTTTCTAAGGAGCGCCGTTTCTCCATGACGCCAGTGACGCCAGCATGAGCGCGTTTTCCGGAATGCAACTGCGCCTGTTTTTCGCTGGGGCGGTGTCGATCGCGGCGATTACGGCCGCACTCGTCTTTAGCGGCGTCTTGCCCCCCTATTATGAGCGTGAGTTCAGCGATGATGATTTTGGGCCGCCAGCGCTCGATCTCAAACTTGTGCGGTTTGACGATCTTTCCGGCTGGCTTCAGGACGACCCCGGTCCGGCGCTCGAAACCTTTGTGCGTTCTTGCGAGAGGTTTGAAGAAAGCGATCCGGAGGCGTCCGCCAACCCCCTGGAAAACCTCGGTATTGACGATCCTGCGCTGACCCTTTCGGGAACTGTGGCGGACTGGTTGCGGCCCTGCGCGGAGGCGCGGGCGCTGCTTGTCAGCGCTTACTCCGATCCCGGTGGGCGCCGCGGGGCGCTGCGCGCATTTTTTGAATTCCATTTTTCTCCCGTTGAGATCGCGCTGGTGCGCGCGCCCTTGCCGGACGGTCCTGCGCGCCGCGCGCCGCCGCGCATCGAAGACACCGGAACATTCACGGGATATTTTGAGCCCGTCTATGAAGCTTCATTGCAACAAGACAGCGATCATACTGCGCCGGTTCTTCCGCGTCCGGATGATCTTATAGAAGTCGATCTTGGCCAGTTTCGCGATGCGCTGAAAGGCGAACGCATCGCCGGCCGGGTTAAGAACGGCAGGCTCGTTCCCTATGATACACGCGCCGCCATCGACGCCGCCGATGACTTGAATGAAGACCCCCTCGCCTGGCTTGATCCAAACGATCTTTTCTTCTTGCAGATACAAGGATCGGGCCGGCTGGTGTTTGACGATGGTGCGATGATGCGGGTGGGTTACGCTGCGCAGAACGGCCATCCCTATAAAGCAGTGGGTCGCGTCATGGTGGAACGCGGGATCATGCCGCTCGAAGCGGTGAGCATGCAGTCGATCCGAGGCTGGCTTGACGAGGCGCCGCCGGAAGAGGCGCAGACGCTGCGTGAAGAAAACGCGTCCTATGTTTATTTTCGCCCGCTTGATGATGTCGATCCGGGGCTAGGGCCTCTGGGCGCGCAGGGCGCGCCCCTGACGCCGGGCCGCTCGCTCGCTGTCGATCGGCGTTATCACCCCCTCGGCGCGCCTGTGTGGGTCAATATCGAGCCGGTCGAAGTCTATGACGCGAAGCCGATCCGCCGGTTGATGATCGCGCAGGATACAGGCGGCGCCATCAAGGGGCCGGTGCGCGGCGATGTCTTCTGGGGGTCGGGGGATGACGCGGCGGCCATCGCCGGGGCGATGAACGCGCAGGGACGGATGACCGTCTTGTTGCCGCGCCGGCTCGCTGAGCGCATCCCCCGGAAATATCTGAGAGAAGCCCCGTGAGCCGCCGCCATACGGATAAGCGGGGGCTCACGCCTGAAGAAGAAGCGCTGTGGCGCAAGGCGATGCGCGATGTGGCTGCGTACGGGCGCAAAAAGCCTTTTTCGGACAGCCTCGTTTCGGGATCGCAATCAGGGGCTCCGGGGCTTTTGAAGCCGCGCCAGACCGCCGGGTGTCCCACGGTGCGCCATACAGACCCCCTGCCCAGCAGGCAACAGCATCCTTTCGTGGCCGGCGATCCGCGCCTCGACAAGCTCGCCGGCCGGGGCCGCCTCGCCATTGACGCGACGCTCGATCTTCATGGCCACACGCAGCGGACGGCTGAGATGACGCTGAAGCGTTTTGTGACCGAGGCGCATGCGCGCGGCGCCAGGTGCGTTCTCGTGATCACCGGCAAGGGCGCCCCCAATGCGTCAGGCGCTATCGCCACCGGCGCGCCGGGCTGGGAGGCACCGAGCGGTAAAGGCGTCCTCAGGGCGCGGTTGTCAGACTGGCTTGCAGAGGAGCCCCTGCGAAAGCTGGTGTCCCGGGCAAGCCCCGCCCATCAGCGCCACGGCGGCGCCGGGGCGTTTTATTTGTTCTTGAAGAGATAGGGCTGGCGTCGCTGCGGACGAACGCCCTCTTCCTACCAGGCGTTGAGGAATTTCAGCGCGAGCGCCAGAACAATCGCGACCGGGAAAATGTAGAAGAACAAAATGCGCGACAGGCGGATGAACCATGTTTCCGTCGCGTCGGCGAGCCAATCGCCGATCGCTTCGCTCCACCAGCGGCGTGGCTGATGCTTCGGCAATTGCGACTGACCGGCTTCGACCGGCATGGCGGCGAGAATGGTGACGCCGCGATTTTTCCAGCGCGCAAACGCTTTCTTGACGGCGCCGTTGACGACGGAGCCGCGAAGACGCCGGGTCAGCAGCGCAAACAATCCGTATTTGAAATCTTCCGGATCGAATTCGACATCCAGCACCATGGATGCAGGCGCATCCTTGTTGCTGTCTTCATCAACGCGAACAACCGTGTGACGCACGCCGTAATTGCGCAGGTAATCTTCGATGTCGCCGATAGACGCTGCGGTCTTGTCGCGGCGGAACAGGAACATGACGCGCACGCCGCGCGATCCTGTCGCTTGCGATGACAGCATGACGAAAGAAGCGATCGCCGCCGCAACGCCCAGCCCCAGGGCGCCCGTCGCGGTCAGCGATGAAATCCATTCAAGGCTGCGCGGCAGGTTGAGCGCCGTCATGGACGCGCTCCAGCCGTAAAGGCCGAAAACCATCAGGAGAATGGCGACAGCGCCGACAGCCATGCCGAGCATGCGCATCAGACCTGCGGGGATAGCGTCGCCGAAATTGGGGTTCGCAATGGTCGCCAATCGTCTCGTCCAGTAGCCGGTCTTGGCGTCCGTGGTGCGATAGCGATCTTCGTAAAGGGTATGGTCGGGGTTATTTTCGACCACCATGAAGCGGGTCTTCATGGGATCGCCCTGCTCAAAATTGTGGTCAATGATCAGATAGTCCGAGGAGCGCATGGCGACTTCGTAGGGGAGCACCATGGCGAACAGCTTGCCATTCTGGGCTTCGGCGCCAAGCGTCGAGAAATGCCGCGTATCGCCCGAAATCGGATCGAAAAAGGTGTTCGTCTGGCGAGTGTTCGACACCGCCGAGCGAGCCATCCGTGCAAGCTCGCGATGAGGCTCCACCATCTGTGCGGTCTCTTGCACGTCGACGCCGATAGCGCGCATGCCGTCGAGTTTCGCCTTGCAGCGGCGCGATGCGTCAGGACCGGCGAAAACCATATCAATCCGGTCACGGATCATTTTCTGGTCAGCCATATCAATAGGCAGACCGGCGCGCGGCATCTCGCCGTCATAGCCGGCGTCGCCGCCGGGCGTGTTGCCGCTGCCTGTATCGATCAGGCCCCATGATTTTCTCATACGCCGTTGCAGGGCGGAGAAACCGGTGCCGGGATGCGATGACTGCACGATGTCGTAAAGTTGTGATTCATGCACTGCGAGGCAGAAATGATCGCTCGCTTCAATTTGCTGAACGCCGCGCAAGCGGGAAAGGCTCGCCACCGCACGAAGCGACTCGTAATCATAGCCCGAATAAGGATTGTAAAACGGGACGAGGGCGAAGTCGGCGATGTTCTGCTGCACCGCCATGAGCGCTTGCTCTTTGGTGCGCAGCGGCTGGGTGTCGGGGTTTTGATAGTCAAAGCGGTTGTTCTTGCTCGCCTCGTCAAATTCGCGTTCAACCCGAAGCTCCATGGCGCCGAAGCCGGCGTCGGGCACGGTGCCGCGTTTGCGGGCGCTATCAAGGAATTGTTTCGTGGCCTGGTAGCCGAAGCCCCACTCCTCGCCGGTGAAAGCGATGCGCGCAGGCTTTTTCTCAGGCGCCCCGAATTTCTTCTTGGGCTTATCGTCCGTCTCGACGCTTTTTTCAGTGAACCGTGGATCTGCATCCTCGGCAAAAGCCATCATGGTTTGCCGCTTCCAGGGCCGTGATGCGCCGTCCGCCATGAGTAATCCCCGCTCCTACTCCCTCAAGGGTAAACAGATTAACCTGTCATTAAGCATCGTGAAAGCCCGCATTTGGCCGGGATCGCGCGGATTCGGCCCTCTTAGGCTTCCTGGAGGGGTTTCGGGCCGGAATTCTCGGCCGATGACGCCAAAAGGCATCACTGCGGAATTGTTGCGATATCGAAATTAGACTTGGTAACTATAGGATATACTTGGACAAATCGGCGTTCTTGGCGATTTCGCCCAACCGCGCTGTCACATAGTCCTTATCGATCTCGATGATCTCGCCAGATTTATCCGCAGCCGTAAAGGAAATCTCGTCCAGCACCGTCTCCATGATGGTGGCGAGGCGCCGGGCCCCGATATTTTCCACTCCTGCATTCACTTCGGCCGCCGCATCTGCGAGCGCATCGATGGCGTCCTCGGTGAAATTCAGGGTCACGCCCTCCGTCGATAACAGCGCCGAATATTGCTTGATCAGGCTGGCTTCAGGTTCGGTCAGGATGCGGCGAAGGTCATCCCGGGAAAGCGCGTCGAGCTCCACCCGGATCGGCAGGCGGCCCTGAAGCTCCGGCAACAGGTCTGAAGGTTTCGACAGGTGAAACGCGCCTGAGGCGACAAACAGGATATGATCGGTCTTCACCGGCCCGTATTTGGTGGCGACGGTAGCCCCTTCGATCAGCGGCAACAGATCGCGTTGCACGCCCTCACGGGAAATATCGGCGCTGGCGCGATCCGATGAGCGCGCGATCTTGTCGATTTCGTCGAGGAAAACGATGCCGTCATTCTGTACAAGATCCACGGCCTCCCGGCCGATGGCTTCCTCGTCCATCAGCTGGTCAGCCTCTTCGGCCAGCAACGGATCATAGGCGTCGCGGATCTTGATGCGGCGCGTTGATTTCGGTCCCTGAAACGCTTTTCCAAGCATGTCGGAAAGATTGATCATCCCCATCTGCGAGCCTGGCATGCCGGGGATTTCGAACATCGGCGCGCCGCCGCCTTGAGGTTCACGCAGGTCGAGGTCGATTTCGCGGTCATCAAGCTCGCCGTCTCTGAGCTTTTTGCGGAAGGCCTCGCGCGTCGCCTCGGCGCCGTTTTCTCCCACAAGCGCGTCGAGAACCCTTTCTTCAGCGGCGCTTTGTGCGGCGGCCTTCACATCCTCGCGTTTTTTCTCGCGCACCATGCCCATGGCGATTTCCACGAGATCGCGAATGATGGAATCGACATCGCGCCCCACATAACCGACCTCAGTGAATTTCGTCGCTTCGACTTTGAGAAAAGGCGCGCCGGCAAGCTTTGCAAGTCGCCGAGAAATCTCGGTTTTACCAACGCCGGTCGGCCCGATCATCAGGATGTTTTTCGGCGTGATTTCATCTCGCATTGCGCCTTCGACGCGGCGGCGGCGCCAGCGGTTGCGTAGCGCGATGGCGACGGCGCGCTTGGCGGCGTTCTGCCCGACAATGAAACGGTCGAGTTCGGAAACGATTTCGCGTGGGGAAAAATCAGACATGAAGCTTTGAGGGTTGAATGAACATCGCCCTGACATAGCCCCCCCGCCGCAAATCTCAATCCCGGAGCCGGAAAAGAACCCGAAAAGAAAAGAGCGCGCTAAAAAAGCGCGCTCTTTATCCCCTCGTCGCAAAAGATGCGGCGTTTAGACTTTTTTCTTGCGGCTCGCAAAGCCGAACCCGGCAAGGCCCGCCATGAACAGCGGCAGCGCGGCCGGCAGCGGCACATCGGGCACTTCCTCGAACGCCAGCTTCTTCAGCTTCCATGCTGAAGAGTAGCTGTCGCATTTTTGCCCATACATCGTCATCCGGCAATTATAGGAATAGGAACTGGTCCCGATGCCGAAAAGCTTGCCGACCAGGTTCAAGGAAAGAAAATCTACGAACGCTGTGCTGTTGTTCGGCATCGACAGATTTTCGAAAACCCGCTCAAGAATGCCGTCATTGTTCGTGTCGATAAAAAGATCGAACGTGTCGTAGGTGTCCACATACGTAAACAGCGCGCCGGTTAGTTGCACAGTCTTGTCAAAGCTGAGGATCGCCACTTCCGGAAAATAGCCGTCGATCAGATGCTGGCCATCATTCTGGTTATGCGTGATGCCGGTGCCGGGGCTATAAGCGACCGGTCTTGCGCCATACTGACCAGGCGTGACGACCGCGTCGCCAGTAACCGGCGTATCGGTGAAAAGGCCTGCTGACAGGGTCATGGTGACGCCGTCATCTTCATAGACCTGCGAGCTGCCATTGTTGGACACCAGGTCGCTGCTGCCTGACGTGGTGTAGATCGTTGTCGCGTGAGCGCTGGAGATGCTCAGCGCTGCGACGGCGGCAAGGCCGATAATCGACTTCATGATGGTACCCTTACGCAACATTACAAAACTGAAATTACTCCGAACGCGGAATAGGCCGGGCCGTCAATCATGTATCGTTGCGGTGCAATGCAACCGTCGGATGCAAGGATTATGGTAAACGGGTGAAGCTCTTAACGGGGCGGTGCAATGAGCGTTCGGAGCGCCAGCAAAATCAACTTCTTTTGAAGTTAACCCGTTGCGCCTAGCGCACTAGGTTGTGGTTAAGGCGACGCGAGGCGAAAAAGCGACCTTGTGTTATTTTTGGTCAGTGTTGTTAAAGAGATACTTAACGGCGGGAACGCGCCGGCGCTTATTCCGAAATGCTTTCGAGGGTCAAAGACTCATTCGTGTAAACGCAAATCGATGCTGCAATCGCCATCGCTTTTTTCACGATCTCTTCAGCGGACAGGTCGGTCTCCTCGATCAACGCGCGCGCGGCGGAGCGCGCATAGTCACCGCCGGACCCAATACCTGTGACGCCGAATTGTGGTTCCAGAACGTCGCCGACGCCGGATAGCGTCAGGGTGACGGACTTGTCGGCGACGATCATCATCGCCTCAAGGCGCCGTAAATACCGGTCCGTGCGCCAATCCTTGGCGAGCTCCACGCAAGCGCGCGTAAGCTGGTCGGGATATTGTTCCAGCTTCGCCTCCAGCCGCTCCAATAGCGTGAAGGCGTCCGCGGTGGCGCCGGCGAACCCGGCGATCACCTTGCCCCCGGCGAGCCGTCGCACCTTGCGGGCGTCGCCCTTCACCACCGTATTGCCGAGGCTCACCTGCCCGTCGCCGCCCACTGCGACTGCGCCGCCCTTTCGAACCGCCAGAATGGTTGTTCCGTGCATTGACGCATTGCTCATGACTTTGCCTTTAAACTCTTCATAACCGTTTCAGGGAACGGGCTTAACATGGACGGCGGCGGGTTTTTTCCCTACTAGGGCCCCGGCGCCGAAGATTTTAGAGGTTCAATGCCACCCTCGCAGGGCGGCGTCAAAGGAGACAATCATGCGCGCGGCGACGGTTGAACGGAAAACGCGGGAGACGGAGATTTTCGTTGCGGTCGAGCTCGACGGCTCGGGTGATTACGATATCGAAACCGGCGTCGGGTTTTTCGATCACATGCTCGAAGCCTTCGCAAAGCATTCGATGATCGATCTGAAAGTGCGCGCCGAAGGCGATCTCCACATCGATATGCATCACACAGTTGAAGATGTTGGAATTGTGATGGGCCAGGCGGTCGCTAAGGCGCTTGGCGACTGCGCCGGCATTCGCCGTTTCGGCGCATCCTACATTCCCATGGACGAAACCCTGTCGCGGGCGACCATCGATATTTCAAAACGCCCTTACCTGATTTGGCGGGTCAATTTCGCGAGACCAAAAGTCGGCGATATGGACACAGAGCTTTTCAAGGAATGGTTCCACGCATTCGCCATGAATGCAGGGCTGACCCTGCATGTGGAAAACCTCTATGGCGAAAACACGCACCACATCATTGAGAGCTGTTACAAGGCGACCGCACGCGCCTTTAGGCAAGCGCTGGAAATGGATCCGCGCAGCGACGGCGGCGCCCCCTCAACCAAGGGATCGCTCTAGCCGTTCGTTCTAAAGGACGTAAAGCGCCAACAAGATCGCAAAAACAAACAGAATGCCTGCGGTCGACGCCATCAGGATATAGCGAACATGGTCGCCAGTATGTCCCTGTCGAACCTCTTCAGTCGTCAGCTTCTCAGATACTGGAGACGCAGTGTCCTCATTGGCGACGCGCAACGAGGAGTCGGTGTTTTCGGCTTCTTCCGGTGATTTTTCCACAGGTTTGGGGCCGGCTTCATATGCTGTAGTTGCTTGGGTCATATAACAAAAACAGCTGCCGGCGCAGTTTGTTCCCTCCCCCCTTCCGTCCTCACAGCATAAGACAATTGACGCTTCCGGCGCTTTCGGGTGACATCCCGTCCGGGGACTGGGAGGAAAACAAGCGCTCCTGTTGCGTATCGCCCGAAAACAAGGGCTTACGAGCGCGCCAAGCAATAAGGGAGCATCAATGCTTTTCAAAATAGGTCTGCCCGCCATCGCGATTGCGGGTGTGATGATGTCCGCGAGTTTCGCGGGCGAATGGGCTGACGCCTGCACGGCGACGCTCGAAGCCGATGGCCGGGACCCTTCGGGTTGCGCCTGTCTTGAGGCGGAAATCGAGGCTGGCGATCTCGCCGATGAATTTCTGGCGCTTGCTGACATCGCCGATCCCGCCGAGCGTTACAGCGCAGCGTCTGACGGCGCCAAAGCCGCTATGGACAAATGCACACGCTAAAAATCTGAAAAAAGCAAAGGATGGAAACGCTTATGAGAAAACTGATGATTGCCGCCGCTGCCGCTGGCTTTGCGCTCAGCCCTGCCCTCTCGCCTGCCATGGCGAGCGAGCTTCAAGGCCATTGTGAAGCCTATGCAGCGGAAAACGGCACCGACGCTTCAGGGTGTTCGTGTCTCGCAGAAATAGCCGACGCTGACGCGACGGCCGAGCTGATGGCGGTAACTTCTGAGGCCGACCTTGAAGCGCTAAGCGATAATGCGAAGGGCGCCATTCAAGCCTGTTTTCCGGACGCTTAACGCAATTTACCCGCATCAAATTGAAAACCGCGCCCTGGTTTAGGGCGCGGTTTTTGTTTGAGTCTCGTCTCCCCCCTTGCTCTGGGACGCTGCGTGAGTACAAGCCTCGCCCATGGCTGAGACCTTGGCGATTATCGATTACGGCTCCGGCAATTTGCGCTCTGTCGAAAAGGCGGTGGAGCGGGCTGCGCGCGAGGCTGGTCTAGCGCGCCATGTTTTGGTGACCGATGATGCTGACTTTATCTGCAAGGCTGACCGGATCATTCTGCCAGGCGTCGGCGCCTTCGCCGCCTGTATGCAGGGTCTTGCCGCCCGTGACGGGGTCCTGGAAGCCATCGAGCATGTTGCGCTGGTCGAAGGCCGGCCATTTCTCGGCATTTGCGTTGGGATGCAGCTTTTGGCCACAAGAGGCCTCGAATTTGGGGGCTCGGAAGGGCTGGGCTGGATCCCCGGGGAGGTCGTTCCCCTTCCCCATTCAGCGCAATTCCGCGCGCCCCAGATGGGCTGGAACGAGGTCCGGCTCACGGCTCCGCATGCGGTGTTTGAAGAGCTTGACGGCGAGTCGTTTTATTTCGCCCACTCCTTTCATTTCGCTGCCGAAAACGACGCTCATATTTATGGCGTTACCCGCCACCAGCATGATGTCGCCGCGCTGATCGGCCGGGACAATTTGCTGGGCGCGCAGTTCCACCCGGAGAAGTCCCAGACCGCCGGTTTGGCCTTTCTCGGCCGCTTTCTTTCCTGGTCCCCATCATGACGAAAAGTCTGACCCTTTATCCCGCCATCGATCTCAAAGGCGGTGAGTGTGTGCGCTTACTCCATGGCCGCATGGAGGACTCAACAGTCTATAATTCAGACCCAGCCTCACAGGCGGCCGTATTCGAGGCGGCAGGATTTTCTTGGGTCCATATAGTAGACTTGGATGGCGCCTTCGCCGGCGCGGCGGTAAATGGCGACGCTGTCGACGCTATCTTGGAGCGCATTTCTCTGAAGACCCAGCTCGGCGGCGGCGTGAGGGATCTCGCGGCGGTGGAGCGATGGTTAGGGGCTGGTATGGCCCGTGTGATCCTCGGTACGGCCGCCGTCAACGACCCGGATTTCGTCACCAAAGCCTGCAAGCGTTATCCGGGCCAGATTGTTCTCGGCGTCGATGCGCGCGACGGCCGGGTAAAGACTGACGGCTGGGATGGCGACACTCAGACAAGTCCCGCCGATCTGGTGAAACGGTATGAAGATCAAGGTGTTGCTGCGGTGGTGTATACCGATATCAGTCGCGACGGCGCGCTTGCGGGTGTGAATGTGGAAGCGACCGCGGCGCTCGCCGATGTCTCGGCCATACCGGTGATCGCATCGGGCGGCGTGGCGTCGCTTGACGATATCAAGGCGCTGAAAACGGCGCATGCCAATATCGAGGGCGTCATTATCGGACGGGCGCTCTATGACGGGCGAATCGACCCGGCAGAGGCTATAGCCGCGGCCCGGTAGGGCTGGAATTGGTCATTTGCCGCTGGGTCCAGTATGCTTGACCCTGTTGCGTATTTCGGGGGGCGGGCGCCGGGTCATGGATAGGGGCCGCATCGAGTTTGAGCTGAAATTCACCGGTCCGTCGGCGGATCTGGCCGCGCTCCCGGCCAGTGATTTCTTTGCCGCGCTGGCGCCTTCATCTGGAGAAGGCGGCGGCGCTTGGGAGCGGCTTTCCTCAACTTATTATGACACTTTTGACGGCGTCCTGGCGGCGCGGGGCCTGAGCCTGCGTCTGCGGGAGGAGGGAGCGGACCTTGTTCAGGCTGTCAAAGCCAAAAGCAAGGATGCGACCAGCAGGCTGGAGTTTGAAACCTTTTTGGACCGCGCCTCTGACTTTCCGGTCGCGACCGGAGATGAGGAAATTGACCGGCTGATTACCGAACATCGTGACCATCTTGTGCCGCTTGTGAAAACCATCGTTGATCGCTGGGCGTTGGTCATCCGGTTCAAAGGCGCCGAAATCGAACTCGCTATCGATTTAGGTTCTGCTGAAGCGCTGGACGGGGAAGGGCGCGCCTGCCCTGGCCCGCTGGCGGAGCTTGAGTTGGAGCTGGTTTCGGGTGAACCGGCGGCGGTGTTCGACTTCGCAAGGCTTCTGGTGGTGAATGCGCCTTTGCGCTTTTCAATGGTTTCCAAGCTGGAGGTCGCCCTGGCGCAACTTCCCGGCGCCGACCCCGTAGGCAAGGCTGTTAGGGTCAGTCTCGACCCCGAAATGACTGCGGGCGATGTGCTGGCCATGTCCCTTTCCGCATGTGCTGCTCGCGCGTCATCGCTTCAGGGCGCGCTGGTCGATTTTCGCCGCCCTGAGGGCGTCCACCAGATGCGGGTGGTTCTCAGGCGTTTGCGCGCCATGGAGCGGATTTATCGCCGCCACCTGAAATCAGGCGAGGTTGCGGGTCTTGCCGCTCGGGCGAAAACTTTCGCAGCCGGTTTGGGGCCTGCGCGGGATTGGGACGTGTTTCTTGGAGAGACCTTACCGGCGGCGCTCGAAGCCGATTATGCGCCGGAAAGCCTTCGGGCGCTAAAAGCCGCAGCTGAGGCGAAGCGGGCTGAAGCTTGGGCGAAAGCCGTCGCTATCATCTCCTCGCCAGATTTTACCGGTTTTCTGATTGATCTTGCTGCGGCTGGCTCGCTTCAGCGCTGGCGGCAAAACGCCAGAGCGCCGCTGGACCGCCCGGTCATGGAGTACGCGCCAAAAGCGCTCGACCGCGCCTTGCGCAAAGCCTTCCGCACAGCGGAGGAGGTGAAGGGCGCTGTTGATCTGGCGGCGCGCCACCCTTTGCGCATTGCGCTCAAAAAACTGCGTTACCCGGTCCAGCTTTTTCGCGACCTCTATCCGAAAGAGCGGCGTAAGCCCTATATGTCGGCCTTGTCAGAACTTCAGGACTCCTTCGGCGCGGTTAATGACGCCGTCGTCGCTCAGCACCTCGCGGATGCAGCGGCGCAAGGGCGGACACCGGCGGGCGGCGGCGCCATGCGCGCGGCGGGTTTCATTTCAGGCTACAAGGCGGCCGAAGCGCGTGAAGCCGCTAAAAAGATTGACGCCGCCTTTGAGGCGTTTGAAAAGATGACGCCCTTCTGGCGAATTGAACAAGATTGATGCTCAATATACGGATCATTCCCTGTCTCGATGTGAAAGACGGACGTGTCGTAAAAGGCGTCAATTTCGTCAATTTGCGCGACGCCGGCGATCCTGCGGCCGCCGCAGAGGCCTATGACGCCGCAGGCGCTGATGAGCTTTGTTTTCTCGATATTTCGGCGAGCCATGAAGGCAGGGGCATCCTGCTCGACAAGGTTTCAACGGTCGCAGAACGCTGTTTCATGCCGCTGACCGTGGGCGGTGGCGTCGCCTCTATCGACGATTTCCGCGCGCTCCTGCTCGCCGGGGCCGATAAGGTGGCGATCAATACGGCGGCGGTGAAAAATCCCGACCTTATCAATGCTGCAGCGGCGCGTTTTGGCGCTCAATGCGTTGTTGTCGCCATCGACGCCAAGCAGGTCGGAGATGGCTGGGAAATTTTCACTCATGGCGGACGCAACGCGACAGGCGTCAATGCAATTGAATTCGCCAAAGACGTGGTCAGCCGCGGCGCCGGGGAAATCCTGTTGACGTCCATGGACTGCGACGGCGTCAAAACCGGTTATGACATCGCCCTGACGCGCGCCATCGCCCAGGCGGTTGATGTGCCCGTTATCGCGTCGGGCGGGGCGGGTTCTGTGGAGCACCTCATTGAGGCGGCGACAGAGGGCAAAGCCTCCGCAGTGCTCGCAGCGTCCATATTCCATTTCGGCGAGATCACGATCGCTGAAGCGAAGGCGGCCATGGCGGCGGCGGGCCTGCCCATGCGGCTTCCCAAAGCGGCGTAAGGAGAAAGCATGTCCGGCAATAACGATATCGGCGCCGTGTTGCAGCGTCTTGAGGCGACTATCGCCTCGCGCAAGGGCGCTGGCGCGGATAGTTCCTACACCGCATCACTGCTGGCGGGCGGGCCGCAAAAATGCGCAAAGAAATTCGGGGAAGAGGCGGTTGAAGCTGCGCTGGCCGCCGTTTCCGGCGACAAAAACCATCTCACCGCCGAGGCCGCTGACGTGCTTTACCACCTCACGGTTATGCTCGTGCAGCAAGATGCATCTCTCAGCGACGTCGCCAACGCGCTCGCCGCGCGGGAGGGAACATCAGGGCACGACGAAAAAGCATCTCGCAAAACATGAAGCCGGCGGTGCGCAACATTATTCTCGGCGTGCTTTTGTTGGGCGCCGTTTCGGTTTCTTTTCTTGCTGTAATGCGTGGACGGCTGCCGACGGATGGCGGTAGCGGGGATCGTGCGGTGGAGATTTCCGCGAGTGTCTGGGCCGGTTACAAACGAGACGCAAAAACGCATGTGACGCGCCGGCTTCGCGAGCTTGAAAGCCTTCCGCCCATCAGGAAAGGCGCGCTCTTTGTTGGCGATTCCATCACTGAAAACGCGCCTCTGGCGTCGATGTTTCCAGGCGTTCCAGTCGCCAATTACGGTATCGGCTGGGGAACAAGCGATGGCATGTTGTTGCGTCTCGACCAGGTGAGTCGCAACGAACCGGATCGTGTTATCATCCTGATTGGCACCAATGATGTTCACTACGACCATGCAGCTGAACATATTGCGGATAATATTATTTCCACCGTCGCATCTCTCAGGCGGGATATGTCGGATACAGAGTTTTATGTGATGTCGATCCTGCCGCGCCAGGCCAAAGCGATGGCGACGGTGAGGGCGACGAATGTGATTTTGGATGAGCGCGCAGCAGCGAGCGGTTATGTTTACCTTGATTTGACGCCGATATTTGCGGCGCCGGATGGAACGTTGCGCACCGATCTTACAACGGATGGGCTGCACCTTAACGCAGCGGGTTACGCCGCCTGGGCGAGGGCAATGGGCGCGTGCGTTCTGGATGGCTGCACGGCGATAGCCCAATAAAAAAGCCCCGGAAAACCGGGGCTTTTTGCTGTTTTAAGAGTCAGATCACCAACCGCAGGAGCGGCCTTCATTCTGTTCTTGCAGCCAATCGAGCAGAGGCTGGAAATAATCGACCATGGCCGATCCGTCCATTTCACGCGAGCCGGTGAAGGCGGCGAGCGCCTCCGGCCAGGGCTCGGATGCGCCAAGTTCGAGCATGGCGTTGAAGCGTGCGCCGACCGCCTTCGATCCGTAAACGGAACAGCGATGGAGCGGGCCTTCCCAGCCAGCGATTTCGCAGGCCGCTTTGTGGAACTGGAACTGCAGGATACGAGCGAGGAAGTAACGTTCATAAGAAACGTTGCCGGGGATATGATATTTCCCGCCCGGATCGAAATACTGCGAGCCGCGCGCGACCGGCGGGCGGATGCCTTGGTATTGTTCGCGCAGTTTCCACCAGCCTTCGTTGTAGGTTTCCGGCGTCAGCTCGCCGGAGAAAACCTCCCAGCGCCATTTGTCCATGAGGAGGCCGAAGGGCAGGAACGCAACACCTTCCATCGCTTCGTTCATGAGCAGCCCCAGATCTTTGGAGGCGTCCGGAACTTCGTCAATCAGGCCGATTTTGTTGAGATATTCCGGCGTAATCGACAAGGAGATCATGTCGCCGATGGCTTCGTGGAAGCCGCCATTGGCGCCCGTCTGGAACAGAACCGATTTGTCCTGATAGGCGCGCTGGTAATAATTGTGGCCAAGCTCGTGATGGACCGTGCGGAAATCGTCGGCGTTGACCGATGTACACATCTTGATGCGGATATCGTCGGCCCAGTCGAGGTCCCAGGCGGACGCGTGACAAGCGACTTCGCGATCGGCTGGCTTGGTGATCATTGAGCGCTCCCAGAATGTTTCGGGAAGCGGTTCAAAGCCGAGCGAAGAGAAAAAGTTTTCGCCGGTTTTGACGATTTTTTCGGCGTCATAGCCATTTGCGACGAGTTGATCCGTCAGGCTGTAGGAGGGCGATGCGCCTTCAGGGGCGACGAGATCGTTGAGCCCGCTCCATGTCTGCGCCCACATATTGCCGAGAAGATCAGCGCGGATCGGCTGATCCAGCGGCACAACATCGTCGCCATATTCTTCGTTCAGTTCCGCGCGGACATAGCAATGAAGCTCGTCATAAAGCGGCTTCACCTGACCCCAGAGACGGTCCATTTCGGCCGCGAAGGCGTCAGGGTCCATATCGTAACGTGACCGCCACATGGCGCCGGCGTCAGCGTAGCCGAGCTCGCGGGCGCCTTCGTTGGCGAGCTTCACCATCTTGGCGTAGTCGGATTTGATGGTGTTGCCGTCTGCGTCGGCAGCGACCGGGACCTCGCGCCATTTGGTCCAGATTTCCTGAAGCTTCGCCGGGTCGCGGACTTCGCCCATCATCACTTCGAGGTCGGAACGGGGGACCATCTTGCCGTCGAGATCGATCTTGCCGGTCTCGTATGCTGCGCCCATGCGGGTGTTGACTTCGGCGAGTTCAGCGGCTGCGCCAGGGCGCGACGGCGCCGGGAGATTGACGCCAAGCTTGATCGCCTCAAGTTTGCGGCGCATGCCCGCAGGCAGGTCGAGATCGTTGAAGCGTTTGGCCTCGTTGGCGAATTCAACGCCTTTTTCCGTGGCTTCGGTGTCGGCCTTCGTCACAAGCCAGTTTGTGTCGTAGTTGATATAGGTCGCCTGAACCCAGGAGATGCGGGCGTAATATTCGCCGAAATCCCTGGTCCATTTTTCCACTTCAGCGATGAAGTTGGCGGCGTCGGCGTCGGTTGGCGCGGCGTCTTCCGCGGCGCTCTGCGGCGCAGAGGCGGCGGGCGTCGCCGCACTTGTTTCAGTATCGCCTGCGTCCTGGCCGCAACCGGCGACGAGCGCCAGCATGGAAACGGCGGCGAGCGCGCCAAAGGGGCGCGCGAGGTGTCTTTTTGTCATGGAAACTCCCTGAGACAGTTTAGTTGACGCCATGATAGCGGGACGGGGGGAGGGAAGCAAAACGGCCCGTCGCAAAGTTTGGCCTAAACTTTCTCCGCAATCCGGATCGCGGCCTTGCAGCCAAGCTGGATTGCCCTGGAGAGCAGGCGGTAGCCTGGCGCCTCGCGGGCGCCCTCTTCTTCGGCCGTATGCTTGTGACCGAGCTCATCCTCGCGGAACTGGCGCACCGTCTCGCTTAATTCCGGTTCGCGCTCACCAAGCTCGACGATCTGCTCAGCGTAATGCTTTTCAATAACGTCCTCGACCGCCTCGGTGCAGGCCATGGCGGCTTTCTCCCCCATCAGCGCAGTTGCGGCGCCAAGCCCGAAACCGGCGGCGTTCCAGAGCGGCGCCAGCAGGGTGGGGCGGACGTTGCGCTCAGCAAGGAGCCGGTCAAAGGTCGACAGATGGTGGTGTTCGCCTTCTTCCATTTCTTTCAACAACGCGGCGGTGCGCGCCTTATGGGGCAAGCGGTCAAAGACTGCGCGCTGGCCGCGATAGATGGCGACAGCGCCATATTCTCCCGCATGATCAACACGCAGCATGTCGCCGATCTGGGCGGCTTTCGGCCCGGGTTTTTGGGGCCCTTTATTCTGAGAACTGTTCATGCGGACGCCGTCCGGCGGACAAGCCGCGCGGCGCGTGTTTCAGTAAACGCTGCAAACAGGGTCAGGGCGAACAGACCGGCGGAAGCGAGCAAATTATAGCCCGCCATGGAAACGCCGAGGAAGCGCCACTGCACATCTTCGCAGGACGGTGCGTCGGTTTTTTCCGTCAGGGAAGCGCCAAGATTTTTGATGTCGATATCGCCAAGTCCGCCGCCGCCGGAACAGATGGCGGGCCCCGGCCAGTATCCGTATTCAACGCCTGTATGATAAAAAGCGAGGCCCGAACTCACCGCGTAAACCAGCGCGGCGGCGCCGACCGCGGCTGCTGCGGCGAGCTTGGATTTGAAGAGACGCGACGCAGCAAGGCCCGCGGCGGCTAACCCAAGCGCTGTCCAATGCGCTTCGCGCTGGTCAAGACAGAGAATGCAGGGAACGAGGCCGCCGACTTTTTCGAACAGATGCGCGCCGGCGAGCATGGCGCCGCTGGCGGCAAAGGAAAGGCCAAGCGCGCGTTCCGTCAAAGAGAGGTTTTTCACAAAACCGAACATGCCCGACATATAACCTTTCAAGCCCTGCGACGCCTCTGGCGGATCGTCACATGCAGGTAAGGCCGAATAATGTCAGCCCCGCGAAAGCAGCCAGGCTTTGACGAGGCTCAGGGTTTCGGCGCCGAGAAACACGAGCAGAAACACCCAGATAAACCCGATCAGCAAGCCGCCAATGACGAGAAGGCCGTCACGCTCAATCAGGCCAAGCGCAATCACTGCGACGCCGATGCCGGGAATGGTGTTGGTCAAGGGAAAGGGGGTCAGGATTGACGCGATGGGGACCAGCATCAAAGCGCCGATGATGCGCAGCGCCAGATGGCTCGTCACCGGCCGGAAGCGTGGGCTCGCGATGCGCTCAAGCCATCCCACATATTTTTCTGCGCGATTCAGAACATTTGCAAAAGCGGGAATGGCGAAACGGCGGTCATGTAGTTTTTTTGGCAGCCAGGGATGGCGCCCTCCGATCGCCATCTGTCCGGCGAGAAACAGCATGGGCAAGGCGACAATCTGCGGCAGCACGTAGATGAAAGGCAGGCAGCAAGGCAAGGCGAGCAACAACAGCAGAAAGCCGAAAGCGCGTTCATCCAGCCGGTCAACCACATCGCCCAATCGGGCGGTGGGGTCTTCTTCTTCGGGGGCCTCGTTTTCCGGGGCCAGCCGGTTCAGCTCGTCGAGAATATCACGCAATACGCGCGTCGCGCCGCGCATGGGTTTTGTGTCATCGGCAGGTGTGGTCATGAACGGCAAAGCCCTTTCCTGCGCCGTGATCTAGGCGGTTTCGGGGACGCTACATAGTCCGGCTTAACAAATCTTTCGGGGGCCATTGACCGCGCCTTCGCGCTACCTAATATGCCGCCCTCACGTCGCCCGTGATCTGTGCCCCTCTGGCGGAACTGGTAGACGCGCTGGATTCAAAATCCAGTTCCTTCGGGAGTGCCGGTTCGATTCCGGCGGGGGGCACCATTCCTTTTAACGGCGGCTGGTTTTGCCGTCGCTCAGGCTTTCTTCACGAATTGAGATTTCAGCTTCATGGCGCCGATGCCGTCAATGCGGCAATCGATGTCGTGATCGCCGCCCACAAGGCGGATATTTTTCACTTTCGTGCCGACTTTCACGACCTGAGAGGAGCCTTTGATTTTGAGGTCCTTGATGACAGTAACGGAGTCGCCATCGGCAAGCGGGGCGCCATTGGCGTCAACTACGCCGCTTCCTTCGCCACCAGCCTCACTTGCCGCCAAGCTCCACTCATGGGCGCATTCGGGGCAGACCAGCATGGCGCCGTCTTCATAGCTAAGCGTTGATCCGCATTGCGGGCAGGGTGGCAGATCACTCATTCTCGGCATCCTTTCAGGAATGAAAAAACCCCGCCGAAGCGGGGTTTTTCAATGCGGTTATTTATCAGCCTAGCAGCGGCCTTTGCGGCGATCCTTTTTGGAGCATCTGTCGCCGCCATTATTGTCGATCGTGTTGTTGGTGATTTTCGGCTCCAGGCCGTCACGCAGGAAGATCGAGAGACCGCCATTGCCGATGATCTCATTGTCTTCAATGACGCCGTTGACGCCGAATGGAATGGCGACGCCGTCGCGGGTATTCTGAGCGATCTCATTATAACGCACCAGCGAGAGCTTGGCGTATTTGTCGAGGATAACGCCGGAGCCTTTGTTGTTGCGGATTTTGTTGCCGATGAGGCTCGCCGATCCGTAGCCCGAAGATTTCACACCAGCGTCGAGATTATCGAAAATCTCGTTGCCGGCGATGACGACATCGGAGCGTGTGCCATTGGCGATGTCGACGCCGACTTTGTTTTGCAAGATCTTGTTGTCGATGATGAAGCTCTGCGACAGCGAGTGTTGCTGGGCTACATAGACGCCTTCGGAACCTGCGGAAATGCGGTTTTTCTCCAGCATCACCGTGCCGCCATTGATTTTCACTGCAGGCCGCACGCCGGAGCCGAGGACGTCGCTTTCCTTAAGTGTGAAAACGCCCTGATGCACATTAATGCAGGCGTCGGCGCCGGAATTGATCTTCGCGGCGAAGTGCACATTCGCCACCACCGCATGCGCGGTGCCGTCCTTGGGCGAGAAATTCAGGCAGGGCGAATTCATTGGCGCGGAAATCTCAACGCCTGATCCCGGGCCCCGATCTCCCTGAATAAACACCGATTTTTCTAGCGAAATGGATTCATTGTAGACGCCATGCATCACGTAAACGACGCCGCCCTCGGCGACATCCTTGATGGCGCCCGAGATGGTTTTGTACGGCCCCGGTCCGTTGACGTCGACAATGATCTGCATCGGGCCTTTTTTAGTCGACCCACCGCCGGTGGAGCCTGACGAGCCCGACGATCCGGCGCCAGGTTCGCGGATTGGGAAGCCGCCGAGCGATTGCGCGAGAGCGCTGGTCGCCATGACGCTCGCCGCGAGAAGGCCGACAGCGCCGGCTTTGGCCATCTTCAGGGCGAATTGGGATTTCTTCATGCGTTTCATCTCAAGTCCCCCTACTGAATATCACGCGTTGATTCAAAGCTCAGCCGACGCAGCGCGTCATTGGCCGGGCGGTAACCGAGCGCCGAAGCGCGGGCGAGGTGGAAGGCCGACTGGCGTTCGTCCGGCGCCACTTCATTGAGGCCGGTCGTGCCGTCGCGGAAGACGACGCCAAGTGCGTAATGAGCGATGGCGAGGTTCTGGTTCGCTGCATCGGAGAGCCATTTCACCGCCTGCTGTCCGTCCTGTTCGACGCCAATGCCGCGAACGAACATGATGCCATAGACATATTGAGACATCGGATGTTTCGCCTTGGCGGCGTCAGCAAAGAGATCGACGGTCTGGCGCGGCGTCAACACACCGGTTACGACAGCGTCTTTTTCTTCCGGGGTCATCTCATAGTCGCGTGCGACCTGCGAGTACTGGAAGCGGCGGATGGCGTCGCGTGTTGATGGCCCGAGTTTGTTGTCCACCGTACCGGCGCGGAAGCCGAGAGCGTTCAGCGCCCGCTGCACCAGCTCCACATCGATGTCGGAAACCGCTTCAAGCGCGTCGGCCATGCGGATTTCTTCGAGCTCGCGCTTGAGGCGCTCAAGCTCTTCCTGCTGGCGTGTCTTGCCGGTGTGCTCCGGCGGCAGAGGCGGCTGCCAGTCTTCGACGGATTCTTTCGCCAGCTTGATTTCATTGGACGTCATCAACGGCTCGAGAAACTCGTAAGCCGCGCTCGCCTCTCCGACGCCGCGCTCCTTGGCGAGCGCATACATCTGGAGGGCTTTCGAGTTGCTTTTATCGACGCCTGCGCCTTTCTGATACATCTCGCCGAGGCGGTAGATGTCGTAGGGGCTGCCGGCCTCGAATGTCTGCGCCACGAGGTTTTCCGCTTTCGTCACATCGGATGAGCTCATGCGGAAGCGAATGTCAGTCAGACGCGCTTCGGCGAGGATCTGCGCATTCACCTCATCGGCGGTGGGTAGTTGGTATGCGGAGAAGTCGTGATACGCGGCGAGGGTGTACCAGAGCAGCGACTGGACATTGTCAACCGGCAGCTCCTCGAGCGGCGCAGCGGCGTTGCGCGCGGCTTCAAGGGGTTTGCCTGAATAGACATCGCCGAGAATTTTCTTCGACCGGATATCGCCAGCGAACGCGAAGCGACGCCAGATATCGAGGGCCTGCGAATATTGCCCGTTTTTGTAAGCCTCAAGACCGGCTTCGTAAGTGGCGTATGACGGCGTAACCGCCGCCAGCGCCAAAACAGACGCCGCCGCCATGCCGCCGACCAGACGGCGCGCTTTTCCAAACAGCATTTTTGGATCTCTCTTCATATCCCCGCTTCCCCTGACAAACTCCCCCGGCCCTAGCAGACCCGGATCGGCGCTTCACTTGACCAGCGCGCTAGCATCGCTCGCCAGTCCATGACTTTCGTCCACGACCTCCGTCGAAACCGCATTAAAGCACGGCTCGGCGCGTCTCTCCATATTAACCTTTACCATTTCTGAAAGCAAAAGGGCGCCCCAAAGGCGTCACTCAGTCTTTGGGCTCCGCTGAATCAGGCTGGATTCGGCCCTCGCGTGACCAGAAAGACGCAAACCGGCCGGTCGGACGGCCCTTCATCGGGCTGGCGGACAGCCTCATGGCGCGCTTCCTGACAGAAATGGGGAATATCAAGGGCGGCGATGGGGTCATCGGCGCGTACGAGCAGGGCCGCGCCAGGCGCCAGACGCCGGAGCGCCGCCTCCATCCGGATAACCGGCAAGGGGCAGCGATAACCAGTGACATCCAGGATCTGAGGGGCGTCGTCAGCCACACGGCTCTCCGAAAAAGGATAGAGAAAACAGAAGGCTAGTCATGAAGTGTCGGCGGCTTTCAGGCAAGATGGAGTGACTATAGCGTCAAAAAAAGCTCCGCACCCGAAGATGCGGAGCCCAAGCTGGCAATGGTTTAGCCCTTAATTGGTCGCGAGTTGCAGTTCGATGCCCACGATGCGGCCTTTATTCAGCGGTGCAAATGAACCGCCGCCCAGAGACCCTGGAAGCTGGGTGTCGCCGCCGAACTGGACCTCATTGAGGAGGTTCTTGCCATAGAGCGAGATCGTCGCTCGATTGCTGAAGGTGGTCAGGCTGACACTGGCGTCGATTGAGCTGACCGGGTTCAGCGAGCCGAGATTGTTGTCCGTGTAGTAGGACAGGTCCCGGTGGTAATAGCGGAAACGGGCGTCGACGGATCCGGTTTCGCCGAGGTTCCATGAGTAGAGAAAACCTGCGCCATAGGTCCAGGGCGCAAGGCGCGGGATCTCGAGATTGAGATCAGCCTCGTCAACGACGCCGGGGCTGACAGCCGGGGCGCCGATGTCGAACAGAAGCGAGTCGTAATTGCCTCTGGTGTGTCCGAGAGATCCTTCGAAAAGGAAATTGTCCGTCAGGGCGATCTGGCTCTCGATCTCGAAGCCCCAAATCGTGGCGTCAGCAGTGTTGGTGATGACCTGCACCACGCCGGCGATCGGGTCGGACAGGTTCAACTCGCGCTGCATATCGCTGATGTCGTTAAAAAACAGCGCGGCGTTGACGACCGCCTTGCCCTCAGCGGGCTGCGCCTTGAAGCCGACTTCCCAGGCGTTGACTTTTTCTTCGTCAAACGGGCCGGGCAGGAAAATCGGATCGAAGGCCGGGTTCGGCACAATCGCCGGCGGCGGCGCCGGGTTCGGTACGAAGGGCAGGGACGCCGCAGAAGTGTTGCGGAAGTTATAACCGCCTGAACGAACTCCTTGGGTGAAATGCGCATACACATTCAGGTCTTCGCGCGGGCGCCATTCGAAGCCGACCTTGCCGGTGAAGTTTTCCCAGCTGTCGCTGTCGACGAAATCTTCCGAACACGATCCTGAAATGCGGACATCACAGGGCGATGTATTGGCGACGAGAGTTGAAATGACCGCGTCTTTTTCTTCGTGGGTCCAGCGTCCGCCGAGGATCAGGGTGAAGTTCTCACCGAGATCAATGTCGGCCTGACCGAACGCCGCATAAGTGGTCTGATCCTGAACGCCGCCGCCATTGAAGAACCGGAAGCCGCCTAAAATGTTGCGGATCTCGTTATATTCCAGGTCTTGCGTGAACCAGTATCCGCCAACGGTAATGTCTACTGTATCAAAGAAACGCCCGGCATAACGTAGCTCGTTCGACATCTGGTCCTGATCGGTGGTCGAATTCGAGTGGAACAGGAACAGTGGGGTTGCGTCGATGTCGCCACCGGTTTCGCCTTCGCCCTGACGCCAGCCGAAAATATTGGTGATGACGCCGTCGCCGAAAGGCACGTTCCAGTTAATCTCTGCGGTCACCGCATCGCGCTTGCTCGTGTAAAAGCCCGGATTGTCGATTGAGAAATCAAAACTGTCGCGATCAGCGCTGAAGAATGGGTTTGTAACGCCCGCGCCATTGGTGTGGTTCTGGCCTGGGGGGCCATCGCCTTCACTGTCGAAGTGTTCATAACGCACAAGAAGTTCGAAATCATCCGACGGGGTGAAGGAGATGGATGGACGGATCATCCATGTTTCCGCCGCGCCGAAATCTTCAAAAGCGTCGGGGCCGGATGTCGCCACTAGCGGCGCCAGTGCGCCGAATACGGCCGGTGCGATCGCATTTGGCACCGGCCCGCCAAGATAGCGGCGGAAGTAGCCTTCATCCTTGTTGTAATAGACAGAGACGCGCGCCTTCAAAATGTCTTCGATGATTGGCCCGCCGACAGCGCCCATGGCGTAATAATTCGCCCCGCCGCTATTGAGGCCGCTCTCCGCCGCGCCCTTGAAGGAGGCTTCGAATTCGTCGGTCGGCCTTTTTGAGTTCAGCAGCACGGCGCCGCCGGTAACGTTGCGGCCGAAGAGAATGCCCTGAGGTCCGCGCAGGACTTCGATGGATTCAAGATCGAAAATGTCGAGTACGACCCCGCCATTGATGCCGAGATAAACGCCGTCCACAAACACGCCGACCGTTGGGTCAATTGACGGAATGGAAGAGTTGATGCCGACGCCGCGAATGGAAAAATTCGCCGTGCCTCTGGTCGTTCCGATATCGTCAAAGGAGACGTTGGGGATCGAATAAGACAGGCTTTGAAGGTCGCGCACTTTCAGCGCGTCGAGCTGATCGCCGCCATAAGCGGTAATGGCGAGCGGGACGTCCTGCACGTCTTCAGCGTTCGCTTTTTTGGTGCCGGTGACGAAGATCGTGTCACGCAGTGTTTCGACGGATGTCTGGGCTTTCGCGGTTGTTCCTGCGGCCATGCTTGCGGCGAGCGCAAGCGCTGACGTTCTGGCGATTAGGCCAAGTTTCATGGTGTCCTCCCTGATGTTGCCGCGCCGGTTTTCCGGCGTCATGCGTTTTTTTTGGGAGAACTGGCCCTGTTCCTGTTACTCCCACCGTCAGTGTAACGCGGAAGAGGGGCCGGTAATAGAAGTTCATGCACATAGGCGCGGTCGTTGCGCCTCTGTTGCTTCAATTCAACAGGCCTTCGCATATGCAAAAGGGGGCGCACAGTTTCTGCACGCCCCCTTTATTCTTGTGGTGAAAGTCTGGCTAAGAGCGAAGGCGGTTCGCCAGATCATTCATGGAGAAGGGAAATACAATAGTGTTGGTCCTGTCACCGGCGATGTCCTGCAATGAGTTGAGATAACGTAACTCCATGGCGCCGGGCGAAGTGGCGAGCACCTGTGCGGCCTCGGAAAGTTTCGCCGCCGCCTGATATTCGCCTTCTGCGAGGATGACTTTTGAGCGCCGTTCGCGTTCCGCTTCGGCCTGACGGGCGATGGCGCGGATCATCGACTGGTCCACATCCACATGCTTGATCTCCACATTGGAGACCTTGATGCCCCAGGCCTCGGTCTGGGTGTCGAGGATTTCCTGAATGTCCTTGTTGAGCTTATCGCGCTCTTGCAGCATTTCATCGAGATCATGCTTGCCGAGAACGGAGCGCAGCGTGGTCTGGGCGAGCTGGCTCGTCGCGGCCATGTAATTTTCCACTTGCACCACTGCGCGAACCGCATCGACGACGCGGTAATAGATAACCGCGTTCACTTTCACCGAGACGTTGTCCTGGGAAATCACATCCTGCGTCGGCACGTCGTGAACCAGCGTGCGCATGTCGACCTTACGCATGGTCTGGATGATCGGGATCAGCAGGATGAGGCCGGGGCCGGCGGCTTTCCGGCCGACGCGGCCAAGGGTGAAGATGACCCCGCGCTCATATTCCTTGAGGATTTTGATGATGCTGGTGACGATGACGACTGCAATCGCCAGCAACGGGATGAGAAAACCTATTCCGCCCATGGGGCCTCCTTGTTTGTCGTTCTGTCGGCGCGGCTGCGCCGGGCTTTGCGCCCCGTTCTTGCGCTAAGGCGCGTTCTTTTTCACTTGCAGCAGTAATCCGTTGACGGAGAGAATAGTCACCGCGTCACCGGGCTTCAGATCATCTTTTGAAACAGCGCGCCACAACTCACCGCCTGCCGAGACATATCCTTTTCCATCCGCCCATTCGGTGACGTCCGCGCGGTTGACATTCATGGCTTCTCCGACGCGGAACGGTGTCTTCCAGCGCATGAAGAGGAGGCCGTAAATTTTCGCGGCCGCAACAGCGGCGAAACCGCCGACGATCATAATGACGATGAATTTTAACGGATCGTCGGGAAGCCCCGTCACCTCAAACATCCGTTCACGCCTCTTTTGGCTGCATCGCTGCGAGTAGACCTGAAGCCTTGGCCTGTTTGACGACAAGGACAAGTCCGTCGACCTCGACAACGCGGATCTTGTCGCCGGGGGAAAGGGGTTTGTCCGACCGCGCGCGCCAGCGTTCGCCCTCGACGATCACCCATCCGTCCTTGCCGTTCCATTCGTCGACCAGGCCTTCGCGCTTGCGGATCGCTTCGGCGCCGATCATGGGGCCGTGTCCGCGCGAGCCGACAATGGCGAAGAGGATGAGGCCGAGAAACGCCCCGGCAATGACGAGAATGGTTCCGATCACGCTGGCGGACACCCGGAAGCCTTCGGGGAAGACCACAAACATGCCGAACCCGAAGACGGCGAGCCCCGCAAGCCCGACCAGCCCAAGGGTTGGCGTATAGGCCTCAATCAGGATCATCACCGCGCCGACCGCCATCAGGGCGAGGCCAAGTGAGTTAAACGGCAGGACCTGAAAAGCGTAGAAGCCAAGCAGGAGACACAAAATTCCGACAACGCCCGGAAAGATCGATCCTGGATTCCACATTTCGATGATGATGCCGGTGGTCGCCAGCGACATCAGGATCACTGCGACATTGGGATCGGCGACAAAATGAAGGATGCGCTCCACAAGGGTTGGCTCGGCGCGCTCAAGGCGGACATTTTCCGTGTTCAGCGTTTTTTCTCCTGAGGCGAGCGCCACGGTGCGGCCGTTCATCTGGGTCATCAGGTCGTCAATGTCAGTGGCGATGAGGTCGATGACGCCAAGCTCCAGCGCTTCATTGGCCGTAACGGACGCTGCGTCGCGCACGGCGCTTTCAGCCCAGTCGGCGTTGCGATTGCGTTCTTCGGCGAGGGCGCGGATATAGGCGACGGCGTCATTGATCGCCTTGGAGCGCAGTGCATCATCGTTGGATAGAGTGCGATCAGCGTCACGGATTGCGTCGGGCGCGGCCTCGCGCGCGTCGTCAGTCTCTTCGGCTTCGGCGCCGCCTTCAGTGGAAATGGGGTTGGTTGTCTTGTCGGTGTCTTCCGCCGGGGCTTTTTCTTCGAGTGGATTGTCTTCCGACGGCGCGCCGCCAATTTCAACGGGTGTCGCCGCCCCGGTGTTGGTCGCGGGCGCCATGGCCGAAACATGGGCCGAATACATGATGTAAAGACCGGCGCTCGCGGAGCGTGCGCCCTGAGGGGAGACATATGTCGCCACCGGCGTATCGGAAGCAAGGATCGCCTTGATGATGGTCTTCATGGAATCCATGAGGCCGCCAGGCGTGTCGATTTCAAGGATGATGATTTCACGCCCTGCGTCGGAGGCGGCTTTGATTTCGCGTTCGAGATATTGCGCGGCCGGCGGCGTCACGGCGCCGTTGAGCGTGAGGATGACGCCTGTGCGGCCGGTGTTATTAGGTGCTTGAGCAAAGGCGTTGAAACAGGCCATCGCCGCTGCAAGCGCAAAAATTGCGGAAAATCCCCAAAGCCGTTTTAATCGCGTCATCTCGCCCTCGCCCCTGACGTGCATCTATAAAGATAAGCTCGCGCGGGAGAGATTCAACGGAAAAGAGTTTTTCCCATAGTTTCAAAATGATACGGGAATGCGCAACGGGCGCGCCTAATAGGCCGCAATCTCGACTTCGTAGCCTTCCTTGCGGAGATTTTCGATGATGCGGTTCAAGTGCTCTTGCCCCTGTGTGTCGATCGTGACGTCCATACAGGTCATCTTGGCGGGCAGGTCCGAATAGGTGCGGTGGTGCCCCACATCAATGACATTGCCGTCATTCTCGGCGATGATCGACGCTACGCGAACAAGTTGTCCCGGCATGTCGAGAAGCTGAACGCGAAGCCGTGCAAGTCGGCCGGAACGCGCAAGGTCGCGCATGATGATCATCGACAATAACCGCGCATCGATATTGCCACCGCATAGAACAAGTCCGATTGTCTTGCCCTTGAAGCGCGATGGATCGGCAAGGATCGCGGCGAGCCCGGCGGCGCCCGCGCCCTCAACCAGAAGTTTCTGATCCATGATGAGCATCGATAAGGCGCGTTCGAGAATGCGTTCTTCAACCAGCACGATATCATCCACATTCTTGCGGACGATCTGACGGGTCAGGGCGCCGGCCTCTTTTACGGCGATGCCTTCGGCGAGGGTTGAGCCGCCGGTGTCGCGCTTGCCGCCGTCGATGGCGTTCGCCATGGAAGGAAACAGCACGGCCTGCACGCCGATAAGCTCGGTTTTCGGCGACAAATCCTTGATCGCGAGCGCCATCCCTGCAATGAGGCCGCCGCCGCCGATCGGCACGATCATCGCGTCGAAGTCAGGACCGTCCTCAATCATTTCGAGCGCCACTGTGCCTTGGCCGGCGATGACGTCGGCGTCGTCGAACGGATGGACGAAGACCAGTCCCCGCTCTTTTTCGATTGCGGCGGCGGCGGCTTTCGCTTCGTCGAAGTCATGGCCGGTCAACACCACTTCTGCGCCAAGTTCGCGGGTCTGGCGAACTTTCACGTCCGGCGTCGTCACGGGCATGACGATGACGGCGGGAACCCCGAGCGCTTGCGCGTTGCGGGCGAGCCCTTGGGCATGGTTGCCGGCCGATGCTGCGATGACGCCGCGCTTGCGGTCAGCTTCGGAAAGCAGCAGCAGTTTGTTGAGCGCGCCGCGTTCCTTGAAGGCGCCCGTATATTGCAGGTTTTCGAGCTTCAAATAGATGTCGGCGCCAGTGATAGCCGATAGCTTGCGGGCATGGACCAGCGGCGTGCGCTTAATCCGGCCCGCGATCCGTTCGGCGGCGGCGCGAACATCATCAGCGGTGGGAAGGCGGGCGGCGTCCATGATCAATCTCTGTTTCAGGGTCTGAAAATGCTGGCGCAATCGTTCGCGCCTGCAGCAAGCGCTGACTTTTGGCGCAAATGGTCAACAAGGTCCATATTGGCGGTCGAAAATAATCATGGTGGGGCGATTTATCGAAGATAACCGTATTGGTTAGCGCCGCGATGGTGGTTCTCGTTCTTGCCGGCGGCTATAGATCTGATGCGGCGGATGGCCGGGCAAGTTAAGGGGAGAAATGATGCGGCGTATGTTCGGTGCGGTCATGATGGTTGCTGTGGTTTTTGCAAACGCAGGGGCCTCGGCTCAGGGAGATTTCTTCGCGACGATGCAAAAAGCCATGACCGACCGGGCGAATTTGTGTCAGGGCGCGTTGACCCTTCAGGCGACGAAAGAGCGGGAGCGGGTGGCGGATGAATATAAAACCGCTGCTTCTTATTATGCGCTTGTCGCCACCTCGATGGCGGGATTTCAACTCTCGAAAGATGTGTTTGCAGGGACAGGCATGTCCCGGTGGAAGCTTCGTTCTGTCGCCAGAAAATGCGCGTCCTATATGCCGTCAAGGTTGGATTTTTCTCTTGGCGCCGTTTCCGGTTATCCCGCTAATGATTATCTGCGTGCGGAAGCCTGTGCGGCAACCTTGAATTATGGGGTCGGCTTACTGGAAGAATATGAAAGGCTGGAGCAAAACAGCAGGACAGAGACCGTTAAAAAATCTCTTACTGAAATCCGTGGCCGGTTGAATGTCTATGCCCGCGTTCGGCGGGAGTCGCTAAGTCTTCCTGCAGGTTCAACAATTCCCTACGCCAATGGCGACGCCTATTTGAAAGAACAGCATGGCCAATTATATGCGACCAACCAGGACGTTGAAGACTGTCGTGAAGTCGGGCAGAAGATTCTCATTTCCATGCCCGACCCAACCGAAAAATAACTTTGCAGGCAAGCGCCTTTGATCGATCCTGAGTCCGCTGCGTATCGTCCCGACCCCGCCTTTGAAACATTTGAAGGCGCTCCCTTTTACGACGCGGTCGAGGCGGCGGCGTTTCCAGATCATATTGTGCGCTTCCGCAACCAGCGCTGGGCGGAACAGGTTGGGCTCGGCGACATGTCGCAGGACGACTGGATCGCCCATTATGGCCGGTTCGAACCGCTGCCAGGCAATCTGAAAACGCCTTTGGCCATTCGTTATCACGGCCATCAGTTCCGCACTTACAATCCGGATATCGGCGATGGGCGCGGCTTTTTGTTTGCGCAAATGCGCGACAGCGAAGGGCGTCTTCTTGATCTCGGGACCAAAGGCTCCGGCAAAACGCCCTATTCGCGCTTCGGCGATGGACGGCTGACGCTAAAAGGCGGTGTCCGTGAGGTGCTGGCTACAGAAATGCTTGAAGCGCTCGGCGCGTACACCTCCAAGAGCTTCAGCCTTATCGAAACTGGCGAGAAGCTTTATCGCGAGGATGAGCCATCGCCCGCGCGGTCGTCGGTGCTGGTGCGGCTTTCTCATTCCCACGTTCGGTTCGGCGCCTTCCAGCGGCTTTCCTATGAGAAGGATGCGGAGGCGATCGCCGCGCTGGTGGATTACTGCGTTGAACATTTTTACCCCTCACTGCTTCATGAAATGGGGGAGGAGCGGGTCGCCGCTTTCTTTCGGTGCGTTGTTCAGCACACGGCGCAACTTGTTGCGCAATGGATGTCTGCGGGCTTTGTTCATGGCGTCTTGAATACTGACAATATGAATGTAACGGGTGAGAGTTTCGACTATGGCCCGTGGCGGTTTGCGCCGGTCGCCGACCCTTCTTTCACGGCGGCTTATTTCGATCAGACGGGGCTTTACGCTTTTGGCCGACAGGCCGAGGCGGTCGCCTGGAATCTTGCGCAGCTTGGCGGGGCGCTATCGCTATTGGCGCCGGCGGAGGCGCTGAACGAAGCGTTGCAAAGCTTTTCCGGCGCTTATGAAAAGGCGATGGCGGATGCGTTTTTTGCGCGCCTTGGATTGCAGCGCTCGGGTGAAACCGACTTCACTTTTGTCGCCGATTTCCTGAGATGGATGACCGAGACCGGCGCCCCATATGAACGGGTTTTCTTCGACTGGTTCTGCGGTTCAGCCTCGGCTGCGCGGGCGGCGAAAAGCCCCGCAGCCGAGCTTTATGACCAGGAAAAATTCAAGGCCCTTCGCGACACGCTCACCTCCGTGGTGCCCGAAAGGCCGGAGCGCCTCGATCATGCGTATTTCAAGAGCGCCAGGCCCTGCACCATGCTCATCGACGAGGTCGAGGCGATCTGGGCGTCAATCGCCGAAAATGATGACTGGGCGGTCTTCGACGCCAAGCTAGAGGAAATAGGCCGAATGCGAGAAGCGTTCGGCTTTGAGGCGAGCCGGTTTATTCCTTGATCCGGGCGGGTTCGCGCTGGACGCTGCGCTCAATAAGGCATACCGCCGCGATAAGGGCGTTGGTCCCGATAAAGCCGAAAATCAGCCATTCCACGAGGCTGAGATTGGTGAGATGGGTCGCTACGATGTCTAAAGCCATGGGGCTCTCCTCCCTGAGACATGGACAAATGTTCATCTGGAGAAGTGAAAATTTTGCCTAGTTTTTCAGGGCTCTTGGCTAATTCCGGGTAACCGTCCAAAGGCCTGATTTCGCGATATTTCCCGCCAATCGTCTTGCCCGGGCTTGTTTCCAAACCGGTTTTTTCCAGTTAACATCCCCTTAACGCCGGGCCGGGAGGGGCTCGCCCGGTCTGCTTGGGGAGCCGTGAGGGGTCGATGACGTCTGAAGTCGTGTTGATGAACCGTCAGGCGGTGGCGATGGCGGCGGACAGCGCCGTAACCATCTCTGGCGACCGTTATCTCAAAACCTATAATTCGGCGGACAAGCTGTTCCCGCTGGTCGATGGCCAGCCGGTTGCGGTGATGATTTATAACAACGCTGAAATCATGTCGACGCCATGGGAGACAGTGATCTCGCTCTATCGCGAGCAATCGCGGGGGCGCTCGCTGGAAACAGTTGCGGCCTATGCCGAGGATTTCATGGAGTTTCTCTCCGGCAATCCCGACATCTTTCCGGCCGACCATCAGGATACGGAATATTTCAAGGTCGTGGCCGTCGTCTATACGGTGCTTGCGGAAGAGTTCGACTATCAGGTCCAGAAATTCCAGCAGACTCACCCTGGCGGGGTGCGTGACCACATCTCCTCCATTTTCGAATTTGTCGTTGGAGAGATGCACGCTGATTATCAGCGTTGCCCCGACGACTCGCCGCGTGGCGAGCTGAGCTGTTTTCCAAAAGGCATGGGCGAGCAGGTGCGCCGCCGCTATGGCGGAGAGGTTGACCAGCTTATTATGAGCCTCACGGGTTCACTGAAAAATGAATATCCGGGCTTGTCTGTGAGCGAAGAAACGCTTGGGCGGCTGCGCGAAATCGCGGTTTTCGCCGTAACCAAGGATGCGTTTTTCGAGCATTATACGGGTGTTGTTTTCGCAGGCTTTGGGTCCAAGGAAAAATTTCCGTCCATGCGCTCCTATCTCGCGTCTTCGGTGGTGCTTGGCATTCTGAAGCGCAAGCAGGACCGAAGAGCCGATATCGGCGCTGATTCCGGTCCCGTCTTTCAACCCTTCGCGCAGGACCGCATGATCCGGACCTTCCTTACCGGTATGGACCAGTATCTGCGGATGTTCATCTATTCCGAGACGCTGAAACTTTCGCGCGGACTGGTCGCCGATATCGTGGGACGCACGCCAAATCTCAGCGAGGCGCAAAAGACAACAATCTTCCGTGATTACTCAAACAATAACCTCGCTGGCGCGGTGAACGAGTTTTTCAACTCGGTGGATAATTATCAATATGCAGTGCATACGCGGCCAATCCTGCGCGCGATCAATACACTGCCGAAGAAAGAGCTTGGCGAGACGGCGTCTTCGCTGATCAAGCTCAACTCTTTCCAGCAGAAAGTCATGCATTCGGTTGAGACTGTAGGCGGGCCTATTGATGTCGCCGTCATCACCCGCAATGGCGGGCTCGAATGGAAACGCGAAAAGCCGGAGCTTTAGGGGTTAAGGGATGACCGACAGACTGAAACAGATCTGGGGCGGATTTACCGAAACGACGACCCGCCAATTGACGGGCCGCGGCGTGGAAAACATTCCGGTTCCCCATCGCACCGATTATTCTCCGGTTGACGCGGACGCATTGCCCGAAGATTTTTCGACGCCAGCGGCGGCGGCCTTTTCCGCCTTGCGCGAGAATCTGGCGAAGAAAGAGAAACTGTTTTCGCCCAAAAAGAAAAACGCAAAAGGCGACGCCGCCCTGCCGAATGAGGCTGAGGATTTCGTGGCGGCCACGGCTTTTTCCGCATCGGGCGATGATTTGATCCGCGGACTTCGCGCGACCGCCCTGCGCGTTGAGCGCCCGGAGCTTGATTACAACGTCTTTCTTTCCTCGAAAGAAGGCAAGGCGCATTTCAAAAAGCACAAGCGCAAGAAACGTTTCGGTCTCTTTTAATCGCATGATGACGGCGGCTTATCCCGGCGCCGCTTGAAGCGCCGGTCGGGCTTCCCATGTTTTGAACGCAACATGGGAGGCGATGAATGATCGTAACCACCACAGATTCCGCGCCCGGCCGCGAAGTGTCCGACAGTCTCGGGGTTGTCGCTGGCGAGGCGATTTTGGGCGTTAATATTTTCCGGGATCTTTTCGCCGGGATCACTGACATTCTCGGCGGACGCTCGCAAGGCTATCAAAAAGCGCTGCGCGAAGCGCGCGACCACGCTATGCGAGACATGGAGGAAGAGGCGGCGCGCCTCGGCGCCCATGCCGTCATCGGCGTTGATATCGACTATGAAGCTGTGGATACACAAAAAGGCGCGATGCTGCTTGTATCCTGCAATGGCACAGCGGTGATGCTGCGCTAGTCGCCCAACAAAAAAGGCTTCGCCATGCGAAGCCTTTTTGATGTTCTGACTACGTAAAAGCCTTAGTGGCTTTCAGCTTCGCCGTGATCTTCTTCCGAAGCCGGCTCTTCAGCAGGCGCCGCCGGGGCCGGGAAGGCGACCGGCGTGTCCGCGAGCGTTGAAAGATAAGCGAGGATGTCCGCTCGCTGCTCGTCTTTGGCGAAGCGCTGCACCATGGCGGTGCCCGGAATATATTCCTGTGAATTCTTCAGATAAGCGTCGAGGCGGTCATAGGACCAGACGCCTCCTGCCTCTTGCAGCGCACTTGTGTAGTTGAAGCCGGCATGGCTCGCGAGTTCGCGGCCCACAACGCCCCACAGGTTCGGGCCGGTGCCGTTGGCGCCGCCTTTGTCGAAGGTGTGGCAGGACTTGCAAAGCGCCGCCCGGCGTTCGCCGCCGGCAGGGTTTGCATTGGCGAGGAGTGTGCCGAGATCGACTTTCGGCGCCGCTTCAACCGGCCCAGCGCTCGCGCCGAGGTCTAGCTCGCCGCCATAGGCGAGATGAAGTTCGCCGCCATGGCCGCCATGATGACCGCCGCCAATCAGCGCCTTCGTCAGCTGTGGCAGGCCGAAGACCAAAAGCGCAGCGGTGAGGAGCGCCGCAGCAAGCTTGTTCCCAAAAAGCGGATCTTTCATGTGTCGTCCCGGTAGGTTGGCCCGGCGCAAAGCGGGCGGGAATGCCAGATAAAGCCGGGCGGGTTCTAACGGCCTTCTCCGCGGCGCGCAATGCGGCTTTGGCGCACGGCCCGCGCGGCCTTTTCGCGCGGGGGATTTCGTCGTGAGATTGCCCTTAAGGCCTTGTTTGTGCATAAGCCCCGACGGCCCGAAAGGCTTTGGAAGAACGGACAGGAACGCGCAATGACCGACGCAGCGGCAGCACAGAAGAAACGCATCGCCTATCAGGGCGAGCCGGGAGCTTTTTCAGAGCTTGCCTGCCGCCGCTATGCGCCCGATTACGAGCCCTTGCCTTGCGGCGCTTTTGACGAGGCGGTCGAGGCGGTGGCTGAGGGCCGTGCCGAGCGGGCGATGCTGCCCGTGGAAAACTCCCTCGCTGGTCGGGTCGGGGACATCCACCACCTCCTGCCGCGCGCTGGCCTCCATATCATCGCCGAGCACTTCCTCCCCGTTGAGCATCATCTGATGGCGAAGCCGGGAGTGAAGTTCGAGGATATCAAGATTGCGCGCTCCCACCCGGTGGCGCTCGCGCAGGTGCGGGACTTTCTCCACGCCCACAAGATCCGCCCCGAAACCGCGGGCGATACGGCTGGGGCGGCGCGCCGTCTGGCCGAGTCCAACCACATGGATGAGGCGGTGGTCGCCTCGGTGCTCGCGGCGGAGCTTTATGGGCTCAATATCCTGAAAGGGAATATTGAGGATGCGCCTCACAACACGACGCGCTTTCTTGAGATGGCGCACGAGCCCATGGACGCCTCGCCCGACGATGGCCCGGTAGTGACAAGTTTCATTTTCGAGGTGCGCAACATTCCGGCGGCGCTCTATAAGGCGTTGGGCGGCTTCGCCACCAATGGCGTAAACATGACCAAGCTGGAAAGCTATCAGCTTGGCGGATCGTTCTCGGCGACTATGTTTTACGCTGATGTCGAAGGTCATCCTCAGGACGAGCCGGTGCGATTGGCGCTTGAGGAGTTGAGCTTCTTTTCTTCTTCGCTGAAAATTCTCGGGGTTTACAAAAAGGGCCGTGACCGAGGGGAGTAATCCCTATTCCTTGACCCAGCGTTCCAGCAATTGCCGGGCGATGGTGAATTTTGGCGGCACATTGAAATCGCGCGTCTCACCATTCAGCACAGCCTTGACGTCATCCTTCTCAAACCAGCGAACTTCGGCAAGCTCTTCCGTGTCCATCGTAATTTCGCGGCCCCTGGCGTCAGCGAGAAAGCCCATCATCAGGGAGCAGGTGAAGGGCCATGGCTGCGAGAACTGATAGCGGACATTGTCAATGACAATTCCTGCTTCTTCGAAAAGCTCGCGCCGCGCGCCTTCTTCGGGGGTTTCCCCGGCTTCAATAAAGCCCGCCAGCGCAGAGACAAAGCCCGGCGGAAATTGATGGCCGCGTCCGAGAAGGCAGGAATCTTCGTGAATGGCGAGCATGATGGCGACGGGGTTGATGCGCGGGAAATGTTCTTCTTCGCATTCAACGCAGCGGCTTTTTGCGCCGCCCGCCTCAAGCCGGGTTTCGCCGCCGCAATTGGCGCAAAAGCGATGTTTGCGCCGCCATTCAAAATACCAGCGCGCCTGTCCGATAATGGCGAGGTCATCGCGCGTGATGACGCCGGCGGCGATGCGTAGCTGAACATATTCGCCAATGTCCGTGAAGGGCGCCGTCTCCGCGCTTGCCGCAGCGGAAACATCAACGCCGAAATAGGCGCGGTCGTCTTTTAACCCCAACAAGATTACGTCGGCGCTTTTCGGAAACTCCGGCAGCGCTGCAGCAGAAAGAAACGCCGGCTTGCCATCGGTCATTAATGGCTCGCCGCGCCACAGCGGAATAACAAGACTATCGGGATTGGCGAGGCGCGCTTTGAAAAACGCCTCCTGATCTTTTTCGATATTGATGCGCGAGAGCGGGCTGTTCGCGAACCAGTTTGGATTGGCGTCATTTTTCATGGGCGCAGTCTCGCAAGGCGCCGAGGGTCTCGCAAGCTTTATGCGCTACTGACCGCGCGCCTTTGGAAAGACGTGCGCGGTTTTCCGTAAAGAATGCGCGCAAAGCCTAGGCCTGCTTGGCGCCGCCAAGGAAAGCGCCAATTGTGCTGCGGTGGATGAGCAAGATGATTGCAGCGAACATCCAGCTCACACAGGCCGAATAAAACAGCGCCGGGGAAAATTCGGTGGGAACACCGTCCGCCCATTCCACGGGAGTCTGAATGCCGAGCGGGGTGAACAGGTGAAAGACAATGGCCCCGCTCATGATGCCCAGCGCGATGAGGGCGCCGAGAAATTGTGACGGCCCGATCAGGCTCCGGCGCTGGATCAGAAGAAAAATCACCGGCAAGCCGATGAGCAGCAAAGACGCCAGTAATTCCCCCAGCCCGATGATCCATGGACCGGCCGGGTAAAACAGCCCGATGCCCGACCATTCTTTAAGCGTGGTGAAAATATGTTGCGGCGTTGGGTGGCCGGTGAATTTGAAGCGCAGCGAGTCGAGAAAGATCGCCGAGATAAAAAGGCCGCCGGCCCAAGGAAAAAAGCGTTGAAAGATGGTCATAAGTCTCGCCCCGATAATTGGCGCATCATCGCGCCTATTTTAGCAGATTTCGAATTGGCGGCGCCTTTAGCATGGGAAAAGCGTCACGCGGGATCACGAAGGAACCCCTTGCATTCACGAAGCCGAGCGCAGATATAGGCTCCCGGAAGACTGGCGGACGTAGCTCTCGCCAACCTGGTCAGGTCCGGAAGGAAGCAGCCACAACGAGTTTCAGCCGCGGGTCGTTCAGTCTTCCACCTCGATTTTCATAACATTTTGAGCCTGTACGCCAGAATCTCCCGCGGTAGGGTGCATTTTCCTGTGCTCTATTATTGACACAATGTAAAAAATATCCAACATTATGTTGCATTGACTAAACAGGAGATAAAGCTATGTCGTTCAGGGAAATCAGCTCGTGGATTGTACTCGCGGCCACGGTCTGGGTGTTCGGCTGCTATGCGCTTGCGCTCCGCAAAGCTGAAAACTTTGGCGCCGGGACGACGGGAATGATGCTCGGGACCATTATCGGCTTCGTGGTGATCGTGGTCGTCGCGCATGTCATTGTCGCCATCTTCGCAGCGCGGACTGGCGATGAGGCCGCCGACGAGCGCGACCGGCGGATCTATTTGCGATCGGACGAACTCGCGGGCTACGTGCTCGGCGCCTGGTCCTTCGCCGCCCTCGCGGTGGCGCTCTTCAAGGGCTACTACCTCATCGCGAACATTCTCTTTCTTGGCCTTGCCGCGTCCGAGATCGCCAAGAATGCCTATCAGGTGTTCCTTTATCGCCGGAGCGCCTGACCCGGATGGGGAAAACGCCTGTCACCAATCGCATTCGTGTATTGCGCGCTGAACATGGCGATATCAGCCAGGGCGATCTTGCCGCGCGTATTGGCATGACCCGCCAGACTGTCGCCGCCATCGAAAAGGGCAAATACGCTCCCTCGCTGGAGGCGGCGTTCCGCATCGCCGCTGTCTTCGGCGTCCCCTTCAGCGATGTCTTTCAGTATGATCCGGACGCCGACGCGGCTTTTCTGAAGCTCCAGAAAAATGCGGTGAAAAAGGACGGTTGAGAAGCGCGGCCCGCACCGCCATATTCGCTGGCGGGGGGTATGGCTGGAGTGTGATGGCGGATCAGGAAACAGATAGCAGGAAAAACGACGGCGCCTATCAGGTGCTGGCGCGCAAATACCGTCCGCAAAATTTCGATGATCTGATCGGCCATGGCCCCATGGTGAAGACGCTGAAAAACGCCTTCGCCTCGAACCGCATCGCCCATGCTTATATTCTGACCGGCGTGCGCGGGGTAGGGAAAACCACCACCGCGCGCATTCTCGCCCGGGCCCTGAATTATTTGGGCCCCAATGGCGAAGACAACGGTCCCCAGATCGATATGGCTGAGGATGGCCTGCACTGCAAAGCCATCGCCGAAAGCCGCCATCCCGATGTGATGGAAATGGACGCCGCCTCGCGCACGGGCGTCGGCGATATTCGCGAACTGATCGAGGGAGTCCGCTATGCCCCGGTTGAGGCGCGCTACAAGGTCTACATCATCGACGAGGTTCACATGCTCTCGACAGCGGCGTTCAACGCGCTGTTGAAGACGCTCGAAGAACCGCCTCCGCATGTGAAGTTCATCTTCGCCACGACAGAGATCAGAAAGCTGCCGGTGACGGTGCTGTCGCGCTGTCAGCGTTTCGATTTGCGCCGGATCGATCCGGAAGTGTTGACCGATCATCTTGCGTCGATTGCGGAGAAAGAAAACGTCAAGGTCGACCGCGACGGTCTGTGGATGATCGCCCGCGCTGCCGAAGGTTCGGTCCGCGATGCGCTTTCCATTCTCGACCAGGCGATTGTTCAGCACACGGCGCAAGGGGGAGAGGCCGTCAGCGCCGACATGATCCGCGATATGCTGGGTCTTGCCGACCGGTCGTCGGTCTGGGCGCTCTTGGAAGCGGCGATGAAGGGCGACGCCAAAGCCGCGCTCGAAAACTTCCGGTCGCAATATGACGCCGGCGCGGAACCGGCGCAGATTTTGCGCGACCTTCTCGATCTCACGCATCTGCTCACGCGTATCAAGGCTGCGGGTCCGACCGCCGCCTCACATGGGCCCGCGGGGGAGGCGGACGCGGAGCGCGCGAAGGCCATGGCCGCGGGGCTTGAGATGAATGCCCTGACCCGCGTCTGGTCGCTCCTGATGAAGGGCCTCACCGAGACGCAAATGGCGCCGGACGCCGCAGCGTCGGGCGAGATGGCGCTGATCCGTTTGTGTTTCGCGGCGGACCTGCCGACGCCGGACGAGGCGCTCAAAGCCTTAAAAAAAAACAATAGCGACGGGGTAGGCTCGCCGGCGCCGTCATCGTCGCCACAGCGTGCGCCGGTGACGGCGCAGCGTCAGGAGACGCCGCCGCAACACACCGCGCAGGTGATCGACATCAAGCCGCCCATGTCGCAACGCCCGACGGATGGGGGTCTGTGGCTCCGGGCGTTTGATGATGTGGTCAAACTCGCGGGCCGCATGCGCGACGCCAAGCTCCGCACCGAACTTGAATCCTATGTTCACATCGTGTCGTTCCGCGAAGGCAAGATAGAGCTTCGCCTTCACAATGATGCGCCGCGCGATCTCGCCAATCGGCTGACCCTGCGTCTGAAAGAATGGACCGGAAAGCCCTGGGTCATTTCCGTCACGTCAGAGCATGAAGGCGAAGAGACCGTGCGCGATGCGCGCACGCGCGAAGTGATGGCGCACCCCATGGTGCTAAAGGCGCTGGAATTATTTCCCGACGCCAAGGTGACGGCGATACGCGAGGCCGACACAATCGCGGCGCCGGAACCCGAAAGTGATGAAGAAGATGCGCCCATCGACCCCGATGACGATGCGGTGGCGGAGGCTGCGGCTCAAAACCTTGCGGGCCAACGCAAAGAGACAGGAAAAGCATAATGGATTTGAACGAGATCATGAAGCAGGCCGGCCAGATGCAGGCCAAGATGCAGGAAATGCAGGAGCAACTCGCCGATATCGAGGCGACGGGCGAGGCTGGCGCCGGCATGGTGAAGGTCGTGCTGAACGGCAAGGGCTACGCAAAGGCCGTCGCCATCGAGCGCTCCTTGATGAAGGAAGACGAGGCCGAAATCCTCGAAGACCTCATCGCCGCAGCCATCAACGATGCGAAATCAAAGCTCGAAAAAGAAACCGAAGAACACATGAAAAAAATGACGGCGGGCCTGCCGCTGCCGCCGGGCATGAAGCTGCCGTTTTAAACCACTCTCCGGTCATCCCGTTTCTGCGAAGCAGCGCTGACGCGCCGCATCGGGTACGGGATGATCGGCTAGGTTTATGCGGTCTCATCTTTCTTTGCGCCGAAGATAAGCAGCCACAGCGCCGCGCCGATCTCGCCAAAGGAAGAAGGCATTGAGGCGATGTCGTAAGCCATCGTGCCCTTATAGGCTGGAAAGAGCATCGGCCCGAAATCATTGGCGATATAGCCAAGCCCGCCGAGCACCAACAGCAGGCCGAGAAGACGCGGAATATAGCGGGTTTTCAGAACCAGCATGCCAAAGGGGATCAGCCACAAGCCCCAGAAAATTTCCGCCATGCTCGTATAGGCTGAATAGGCGTTCAGCATCTCCGCAACCGCCGCCGGACGTTCGCTGGCGGCAAGGGCTGCGAAATCGCCCGACCCGCGCGCAATGTCGAGCACTTCAACCTTTTGCGCCATGGCTATGTAAGAAATCGGCACGCTCGCCGCGACGAGCACCAGCATGATCAGCGACAAAGACGGCGCGCGCGAGGAGAACAGGCGATATAAAAACACGCCGACAATTGCGAACAGCGCATAGCAGACAAGTTCCGTCACCACGCTCGCGCTGTAAAAGAATGTCGCCTCGCTAATCGCGTTATAAACGGCTTGCGGATCGTCGGAAGAAAGTCCCAGCTTTTTTGGCGTATAGGCGAGCGCGAAAATGCCGGTAATCACAAGGCTCACATAGGCGGCGCCGGCGAGCCGGCCGAGCGTTGCATTCGATGTTTCCGGCGCTGCGGCCATGGTTCTCTCCTCTGCATATTCCAAACAATTTCGAGGCAGTATTTGGGATGATGGGTGCGGCGGCAAGGCTTTTGCGGCAGACCGGTAGGAATGCCGGAGGGATCAATCCTGCGCGAGGGCAAATCGATGGCTTGCCAGTCCACGGCGGAAGGCAGCATAAACACCTTTTGTGATTGCCTAGTGAAAGCGTCCTCATGCCCGCGTCTCCCATCGGTCCCGAGTTACAGCGCCTCATTGACCTCCTCGCCAAGATGCCGGGGCTGGGGCCGCGTTCGGCCAAGCGCGCTGCGCTTTATCTTTTGAAAAAACGCGATCCGGTGATGCGTCCGCTCGCTTTCGCCCTCGATGATGCGGCGAACAAAGTCAAAGCCTGCGCGGTCTGCGGCAACTGGGACTCGATTGACCCTTGCGCCGTCTGCGCTGATCAGGATCGCGACTCATCCATTCTTTGTGTGGTTCAGGATGTGGGCGATCTCTGGGCGCTGGAGCGCGCTGGCGCCCATAAAGGCCGTTATCATGTGCTCGGCGGACTGCTCTCGCCGCTCGACGGGATCGGCCCCGATGATCTCAATCTCGGCTCGCTCATCGCGCGGGCCAAAGACGGGCTGATCAGTGAAATTATCTTGGCGCTCCCGGCGACGGTCGATGGTCAGACTACGGCGCATTATCTGACCGAACATCTCGAAACCTCGGGGCTTACCGTTACCCGGCTTTCGCAGGGCGTGCCCGTCGGCGGCGAGCTTGATTATCTCGATGAGGGAACGCTGGCCGCCGCGATGAAATCCCGCCGTCCTTTTTAAAGCTCTACTATCGCTGGCTGCAAAGGGCTAGCGAGTTTGCTATGCGTTTGAGAAGGTTCTGAATCGAGGGAATTTAAACTCGCATTCATGCGCCGCGCGACGCGCGCAGAGCGTGAAGGAGGCGAAGGCGATCATCGCCGGAACCGGGATCGCGTGGGGCCCCGGCGTCAGCACCGGCAAAAACCACAAGGCGATCAGCGCCTGTTTTTCGAAAGGCAGCCAGCCTTTGTCCATGGCGCGTTTTGCAAGAACCATCAGCGCCGGGATGAATATGGGTGCTTCATAATAAAACGCATAAGGCGTCGCCAGCGCGGCGGCGGGGATGAGCGTGAACAGGCGCGTCTCCCACGCATCGCTCCGTTTCCACACCATGAAAACGAAGACGCCGAGCGCAAGGCTGGCTGCGCCCTGCACGGCGAAGGCGAGTGAGGAAGGCGCGCCAAGGGTCATGAAAAACCCGTAGGGCGTAATCAGCTTGTGATTGGGAAAGATCAATTCGCTCATGCGCTCGCCATGAGCGGTGATGGCGTCGAAAAAGGCGATCCATGTGTCTGCGCCAAAGAAAAGAACGCTAAGACCCGCCATCAATACACCCGTCACCGCCGCCGCGCCGAAAGCGCGCCAGCATCCCGCGGCGGCGTAGGCGACAGGAATGAGAAGGCCAAGCTGTGGCTTGAAGGTGAGGAGCCCGGCCGCGATTCCTGCGATCAGGGGGCGCCGGTCGGCATGTCCCGCAGCGAGCGCCAAAAGCGCCGCCGTCAAAAATCCGGTCTGGCCGGTGATCCACCCCTGATAGGCGGCGGCTGAGGCGAACCCGACAATCAGCGGCAGGCGCGTGCGCCACAGGCTTCTGATCGCGCCGGCGGCGAACCCTGCGGTTGCAGCGCCCCAAGCGGCGAGCGCCGCGGGATAAGGCAAGGCGGCGAGCGGAGCGACCAGAAAATAGATCGTCGGCGGATATTGCCAGAACAGTGAGAACGATCCGTAGGTGGGAAACGCCGCCTCGAGGCGGTCGTTCAGCGCGCCGGGCTGATACAACGCGCCCGGCCCCTCGGCGAAAAGGCTCTTTGCCGCCATCCAGAAAACGGTGAAGTCCCCGCCGATCACGGCGACGCCGGGCAGGACGAAATTTTCCGATTCGACCGCCCCCCGGATGATGATGGTCGCGTAAAGCGCAAAGGCGAACAGCGAGACTAGGAGGATTGTCCTCGGCGAAGGCGCGCCAAAGAGCGCATATAAAAGGGGGTAGCGCTCGGCGAACCCGCCGGGCGCCGGTATGGGCCCCTCGGCATGGGGTGGAGCGGAACTGGCGGCGTCTGTGGTCATGACGCTTTCCGTTTACCTCTGGGAAATAAAGAAAGGTTTAGTTTAGGGCCGGTTAACCGACTGCTTTGAAGAGCGCTTTTCCATGACGCCGAGCCAGAACACGACAAGTGAAGCCCCACCGGGCTTGCGTCCGCGCGCAGAAACCGCGCCCGCGCTCGTGTCGATTGTCTGTCCCGCCTTTAACGAGGCGGAAAACATCATTCCGTTTCACAAGGCGGTGGCGAAGGTCATGCGCCATATCGCGCAGCCTTTTGAGGTGGTCTTCGTCAATGACGGCAGCCGCGATGATACAATCCTGAAAATGCGCGAGTTGCGCGGGGTTCATCCCAATACGACAATCATCGATCTCAGCCGCAATTTCGGCAAGGAAGTGGCGGTCTCCGCCGGTCTCGATCATGCGCGCGGCGACGCCGTGGTCATTATCGACGCCGATCTTCAGCACCCGCCGCAAGTGATCGAGGAGATGATCGCCGGTTGGCGCGAAGGCTATGACGTTGTTTATGGGCAGCGCCGGGGCCGCGAAGATGAAGGTTTCCTGCGCCGCGCAACGGCGACCGCGTTTTATCGGATTATGAACAGCATCGGGCGTTCTCCTATTCCACCCAATGCAGGCGACTTTCGCCTTATGAGCCGTCAGGCGGCGGATGCAGTGCGTTCTGTTCGTGAGCATCACCGTTTTATGAAGGGCGTTTTCGCCTGGGTCGGCTTTCCCGCCAAGGCGGTTCCGTTTGATGTGGAAACGCGTCATGCCGGCGCGTCGAAGTGGAGCTTCTGGAAGCTCTGGAATTTCTCGATTGAGGGCGTTACGTCGCACACATTGGCGCCTCTAAAAATCTCCACCTATATCGGGACCGCCGTCGCGGCGCTTTCCTTTGTGTACGGATTTTTCGTGGTTGTAAAAGCTGCGATGGTGGGCGATCCGGCGCCGGGCTTCCCGACGCTCGCTGCGCTGGTTCTGTTTTTGGGCGGCTTACAGCTCATGGTGCTGGGCGTGATGGGCGAATATCTCGGCCGGATATTCAATGAAACAAAACAGCGCCCGCTTTATTTCACGACGAGCATTGAAACCTCTACCGTCGAGGCGTCGTCGCAAGATGCCCACAACCCCTTGTCGGTCTCGTCTGTCGCCTAGGCGGCAAGTCCATTATTCTTTGCAGGAAAGCTGTAGTCGCTTAAGCCCAGCGGACAGTCATGAAGGACGCGGCGGGCGCAAAGACCGAATGCGGCGAAGGCGATCAACGCTGAAATGGGCAGCCAGTCCGGTCCGGGTGCGAAGGCCGGCAGAATCCACAAGGCCATCAAGGCCTGTTTTTCAAAACGCAGCCAGCCGCGTTCCATCCCGCATTTCGCGAGCATGATCATCGCCGCGAAAAAGATCGGCGCTTCGTAATAAAACACATAAGGCGCCGCCAGCGGTGTAGCGGCGGCCAGCGCGATCAGGCGGGTCTCCCATGACGGGCTTTTTCGCCAGACCCCAGAAACAAATGCTGCAAGAGCAAATGCTACTAAGCCCTGAATGGCAATCGCCAGCGCTGCAGGCGTCCCCAAAGTGGTCAGAAAGCCGTAAGGCGTGATCAGCTTATATTGGGGGAAGCTCGACAGGCTCAAGCGCGCGCCCTGGGCGCCCATCGCGTCAAAAAACCCTATCCAGCTCTCAACGCCGAAGAAGAGGACGCTCAACCCTGCTAGCAGGATGGCGGTGACCGCGGCCGCGCCAAAGGCGCGCCAACATCCGGCGGCGGCGTAGGCGACGGGGATCAAAAGGCCGAGCTGCGGTTTCACCGTTAAAAGACCGGCTGCGATGCCCGCAATAACGGGCCGCCGGTCGGCCCAGCCCGCGGCCAAGGTCATCAGGGCGGCTGTGAGGAACCCCGTCTGTCCTGTAATCCAGGCCTGCCATGCGGCGGCGGAGGCGAAGGCCACAATCAGCGGGGTTTTGTTGCGCCAAAGGCTGGCAAGCGCTGCGCCGGCAAAGCTGCTGGTGACCGCCATCCAGCCGCAAAGCGCTGCGGGATAGGACAGGAAAGCCAGCGGCGCCACGATGAAATAGAAAGTGGGCGGATATTGCCAGAAAAGCATGACATCCCGGCCCAACGGAAAGGCCGCTTCAAGTCGCGTATTCAACATATCCGGCTGGTAGAGCGCGAGCGGACCGTCGGTGAAAAGGGTTTTGGCCGCGATCCAGAATGTCGTGAAATCGCCGCCGACGACCGCGATGTCGGATATGACGAAGCCCTTCGACGCAAGCACAGTCTGCGCAAAGGTGGCGCCATAGAGCAGGAGCGCAACGGCGCTCGCGATCCACAAGACTTTCGGGCCGGGATTGGTCGCAAGCCCGTAAAGTAAGGGATAGCGCGCAGCGAAGCCTCCGGACGGCGCGCTGGACGCATCGCCGGAGGAGGGCGCAGGGCTGGCGATCTCTACGGTCATACGTCTTTCCGTTTACCTCTGGGAAATAAAGAAAGGTTTAGTTTGGAAGTGGTTAACCAACCTTTTGGAAAGCGCCGCCTTATGCCGTCAGCCCCGAATGACATTACTGATCCGGAGATCGGCGTTAGGCCACGCCCACAAACGGCGCCGGCGCTTTTGTCTATCGTCTGCCCTGCCTATAACGAGGCGGATACGATCGTCGCTTTTCACAAGGCCGTCGCGAAAACCATGCGCCGGCTCGCCCAGCCGTTTGAGATTGTCTTCGTCAATGACGGCAGCCGCGATCTCACCCTTCTAAGGATGCGTGAGCTGCGGAGTGTTCACCCCAATACGACGATTGTGGATATGAGCCGCAATTTCGGAAAAGAAATCGCGCTTACCGCCGGGCTTGACCATGCGCGCGGCGACGCTGTCGTTGTTATGGACGCCGATCTTCAGGACCCGCCCTATGTGATTGAGGATATGATCGCCGGATGGCGTCAGGGATATGACGTCGTATACGGACAAAGATTGACGCGCGCCGGTGAAAGCTGGCTGAAAAAAGCGACCGCGTCGGCCTTTTATCGCATGATGCGTCATGTGGGACCGACCCCCATTCCGGAAAATGTCGGTGATTTCCGTCTGATGAGTCGCAAGGTGGTGGATGCGGTTTGCGCCCTGCGAGAGCGGCATCGTTTCATGAAGGGCGTTTTCGCCTGGGCCGGGTTTCCTTCGACAATTGTTCAATATGATCGCGCGTCCCGTGAAGCAGGGACAACGAAATGGAATTACTGGAAGCTCTGGAATCTCTCGCTTGAAGGTATGACATCATCGACGCTGGCGCCGTTGAAGCTTTCCTCCTATCTGGGGTTTGTTGTTGCGGGCTTCGCATTTCTACTGGGCGCCTTCTACATTGTGAAAAAGCTTATTTTCGGCGACCCGGTGCAGGGTTTTGCAACGCTCGCCGCGCTCACGCTTTTTCTTGGCGGCGTGCAGTTGATGGTGCTCGGCGTGATGGGCGAATATCTCGGGCGGGTTTTCAACGAAACGAAACAGCGTCCGCTCTATTTTACCAATGCGGTCGAGGCGTCTTCCGTAGAAGCTGCAACAGGCGAGACGCTCACAGATGACACGGGCGCGGCATCAGCCGGACGGTCCTTGGCGTGACCTCATATCCCGAGAAAGTCAGACAACACGGGCGCGGCCTTATCCTCTTCGGCCTTGTGGGCGTCGCCAACACGATCGTCGATTTCACTGTCTACAGCGCCGGCGTGTTGTTGGGCGTGCCCCCTGCGATCGCCAATATCATCGCTTTCGGCGTCACCAACCCCTTCAGCTATGTTGTCAATTCGCGGGTCACGTTCCGTGGTGCGAATGGCCCGGCGGCGTTGTCGCTTCGGGGATACGGCAAATTCTGCGCCGCCCACCTTTTGTCCCTGGCGATTTCCACAGGGCTGGTTTTCTGGCTCGCGCCGCTGATCGGGCCTTTCCTCGCCAAATTTTCCGCCATCGCCGTCACTGTCTTCATCAATTACTTCGCGAGCGCGATGTTGGTCTTCAAGGCTGGGGAAGAAGCGCAGGTGAAAGAGGCCGAATCGCCCTAAAAATAGGCGATGATCTACGCTTTTCTTAATGATGCCGGACTGCCGCCGGACGGCGCCGCCTTTTGGGTGGTCCTTGTTTTGTTTGCTGTCGCGGTCTTTTTCGCCGTTCAATCATGGCGCGCGGGCAAAAGCGCCAACGCCCGGCGCGCCGACCTCGAAGAGGCGCGCATCCGCCTCGCCAAGGCGGAAGAACAACTCAGCGCCTTTGATGCGGTTCGTGATGAGCTGGACCACGTCAAACAACAAAGAGAAGAATTGCAAAGCGATGTTGCGGTGAGCCGCGCTACGATTGCTGAACGCGAACGCGCGCTGGCCGAATTGAAAACCCGGATGGAAACGGAGTTCAAGGCGACAACCGCTCAATTGCTGGAGGGCGCCAATGAGGCGTTTTTGAAACGTGCTGCTGAAACATTCCAGCGCTATAACGAGAACGCGCAGAGTGAAGGCGAAAAGCGCAGCAAGGCGCTTGATGACTTGCTCAAACCCGTCAGTGAGACCCTTACGCGCTATGAAAAGGGCCTTGCGGAAATGCGTAATGAGCAGAACAAGTCTCGTGGCGAGTTGGCGAGCCAGATCGGCGAGCTGACAAAGCAGACCCATGATGTTCGCGCCGAAGCGCAAAAGCTTGCAACAGCGTTGCGTGCGGGCCCGAAAACCAGAGGCCGCTGGGGCGAAGAACAGCTGCGCAATGTGGTCGAGATTGCGGGCATGACCGCCTATGTGGATTTTGTTGAACAGGCGAGTCATGACGACAGCGAACAGCGCCGCAAACAGCCGGACATGGTGGTGCGCCTGCCCGGCGGGCGCGTCGTTGCCGTCGACTCCAAGGTTTCCCTCGGGGCTTATCTCGACGCCATCGACGCTGAGGGGGATGATGCGCGTGCGGCGCATCTTGCGCGTCATGCGGACGATCTCTGGAAGCATGTGAAGAGCCTGTCCGCAAAGGAATACGCTGCATCGCTAAAGGACTCGCTGGATTACGTCGTCATGTTTGTGCCCGGTGAAAATTATTTCTCCGCGGCGCTTGAGGCGCGCCCGCAGCTTTATCAGGACGCGTTTGATCGTAAGATCCTCATTGCGTCGCCAACGATCCTGATCGCCATGTTGAAATCTGCGGCGCTAAACTGGCGTCAGGAAAAGATGACAGAGCATGCGCAGGCGGTCGCGGCCATGGCGAAGGACTTGTATGACAGCTTGTCGGTCATGAGTAAAAATCTTGGCGGCGTCGGTAAGGCGCTTTCGACCGCAATCGGAAAATACAATTCTACAGTGGGCGGATTTGAATCCCGCGTTCTCTCACGCGCTCGTAAATTCGCTGAATATGAAATTCCGGGCGTTGAAACCGATATTGATACGCTTGCGCCCGTGGAGGACTCGCCGCGGCTTCTGCGCGACGTCAGCGGCGATCTGTTTGAAGTTAGCGATGATGGCGACGATGATTCTCAGAACGCTGCGTAAGCGCTGTTATCTCAATGGGAAGGGCGGTTTATCTTCGCCGCTCGCCTCATGCGGAGCGTTTTCAAAAACATCGCTGTATTCCGCCGGCTTGTAGGGTGTTTCTGGTTTAGGCGCAGATTTTTCCGCGTGCGTTGAGGCTGACCCGTTTTTGCGCTGGCTTTCCAGCGTCGCGACCCGGCTGCGCAAGTCGTGAAGCTCGTCGACCATATTGACCGAGCTCATTTCCTTGATGCCGGCGCCGGCCATGACAGCGCTAATCGTGTGAAGCGTCGCCATTAATGAGGTCGGCGACACCATCCAGACCCGCGCACGATAGCTTTCCTGCACTAGGTCGGAAAAATGCGCATGCAGTTCGGAGAGGATGTTTTCCGACGGCACGAACATCATCGCGCAATCCGTGGTCTCTTCCGGCGAGATCAGTTTTTCGGCGCCGTCGGCGATATGGCGCAGGATCGCGCGGCGCAGTTCGGTTTCGGTGCCAGCGTTGCGCGATAGTTGCCAGGCGTCGAACGCCTCTGTGGGAAAGCGCGCATCGACGGCGATCGGGGCCATGGGTCCCGGCATGATGATCACCGCGTCTGCAGTGCGGCCGGTTGAAAGTTTTTGCGCAAGCTTGAAGCGCCCGGGCGCCAGCGCATCCCCAAGAAGATCCGATAGCTGGACGCGCGCCGCCGTCGCCGTGGCGGCTGTGGACTGTGCAACTGGAAGGGTGTCGATGCGCCGGGACAGCTTCTCTATGGCGCCGTTGACCGCTCCGCGCAGCGCATCGAACTGCTCGCCCATCAGATCGGCGAATTCAGCGAAATGGGCTTCGGAAACGCCTGTGGGGGCGTCATGGAAAGCCGCAGCTTGCGCTGGCGAGAGGTGCGCGGCGCGTGTCTCCGCCGCGGTCTCGGCTTCACCGCGCTGTTGAAATTCGTCGGCGAGGGCAGCTAGCCGTTTTTCCATAGCGATCAGCGCGCTGGCGCGCTCGTCAAGGGCCGCCTCTCTTTTCCGCAGGCCGATATTCATGACGTTTTGCGCTTCTTCATTGGCGAGCTTTAAATCGCGAGCGAGGGCTTCTGCTTCCTCGGCGCGTTTTAGCGCCGCTTGCGCCGCCTCTTCGGCGTGCGCCAGACGTTCGGTGTCGACGCTTGAAGACGCATCATGGCGGACAGGCTCCGCGGCCGGTTCGGCTTCATGCTCTCTTACCGCAGCGAAAAAGCCTTCTTCTTCCTCTTCATCATAAAAAGGTTCGCTTTCCGGCTCAGGGGCGACCTCTTGCGGTTGCTTTTTCGAAAACAGGCCGGCGAATGCGGATTTCTTTTTCTGGGGTTTGTCGAGGGGTTCATCGAAAAGCGGTTCGACCTCTTCCTCGCTCTGCGCTTCCGTATCGTGCGTTTCTTGTTCGTCGCCGCGTTCGATGATGACTTCAGTGCCGCCGGCCTCTTCGTCGCGCCAGCGAGAGTCATCGGGTTCCGGCGCGTCTTCATCGCCGCCAAGGGAGTCGTCATCGTCGAATGTAATGTCGGCGTCTTCGCCGGCTGGTTCGAAATATGTTGTGCCGGCGACTTCGGCGCGGCGCTTGGCCGGGCGCGTTACACGGCCGCGAATAATCAGCATCATGCCGATGATGAAGACGAGCAGAAAGGCGCCGACTCCCGCCCATAGCGCGGGGGCCGGGCCGCTGATCAGCGGCGCCGGCGCCTGGGTTTCAGTCTGCGCAGTTTCTCCCACGCTTTCGATGCCTTCGGCCTGATTTTGAACCGACGGCGACAGCGTCTGCATTGTCGAACCCCCAACAAGGAACACAAACTGAGGCGACCATATGGGAAAATCCCATCAAAAGCGAGGGTTTAGCGTTAACCATGTTTCGCCCGGGAGTTGCGCCAGAGGCCATGGAAGGCGCGCGCCGCAGTCTTGACGGACAAGCGCGCCGACCATAGGTGAAGGCCATGGCTATTAAAGAAATCCTGACTGCGCCTGATCCGCGCCTGCGCGAGGTGTCAAAGCCCGTCGACAAGGTGGATGACGCTCTGCGCGCGCTCATGGATGACATGCTGGAGACGATGTATGACGCGCCGGGGATCGGGCTTGCTGCGATCCAGATCGGCGCGCCCGTCCGCGTGATCGTAATGGATCTGGCTGGCAAGGACGAGGAGCCTTCGCCGCTCTACTTCGTCAATCCGGAAATTCTCGATCCGTCTGAGGACATGAATGTGTATGAGGAGGGCTGCCTTTCTGTGCCCGAATATTTCGACGAGGTGGAGCGTCCTGCTCGCTGCCGCGTCAAATATCTCGATTACCACGGCAAGGAGCAGGTCCTTGAGGCTGAAGGGATGATCGCCACCTGTATTCAGCATGAGATGGACCATCTCGAAGGGGTTCTTTTCATCGACCACCTCTCGCGTCTGAAGCGCGAACGGGTGTTGAAGAAACTCAAGAAAGAACAGCGCCTCGCCGCCGCCATGTAGGGCGGCGCTTCCCGCAGTAGCGATTTCCACAGGAACCCGGCCCATGCGCCTCGCCTTTATGGGAACGCCCGATTTTTCCGTCGCTGTCCTCGCAGAGCTGACCGCGGCGGGCCACGAGATTGCGGCGGTTTATTCCCGGGCGCCGGCGCCCTCCGGGCGCGGCCACAAATTGAGACCCTCGCCTGTGCATGCCTTCGCAGAAGCGAACGGTCTTGAGGTGCGAACCCCGAAAAATTTCAAAACGCGCGAAAAGGTCGATGCTTTTGCCGCGCTTGATCTCGATGCGGCGATTGTGGTCGCCTATGGCGTCATCCTGCCGCAAGCTTTGTTGGACGCTCCCCGCCATGGCTGTCTCAATCTTCACGCCTCGCTTTTGCCGCGTTGGCGCGGGGCTGCGCCCATCCAGCGGGCGATTATGGCCGGCGACAAGACGACCGGCGTCCAGGTGATGCAGATGGAGGCGGGGCTCGACACTGGCGCGATCCTGCTCTCTGAAACTGTTCCGATTGCAGCGAGTGACACTGCCGGCAGCCTTCATGACAAGCTATCCGGCGTTGCGGCCAGGCTTGCGCCAGTTGCGCTGGCGGCGCTTGAACGCGGCGGACTTGTCGCGGCGCCGCAGGCTGAAGAGGGCGTCATCTACGCCCATAAAATCAGCGCACAGGAGGCGCGCATCGACTGGTCGCGCCCGGCCGCTGAGATCGATTGCCATATTCGTGGCCTGTCGCCTTTCCCGGGCGCCTGGTTCGAGGCGGACGGGGAGCGGGTGAAGGCGCTGATGTCGACACAGGCATCCGGAAACGGCGCCCCCGGAGACATTCTCGATACGGATGGAAAGCTCGTGATTGCCTGCGGCGATGACGCTGTCGAACTGAGCAGTCTTCAGCGCGGCGGTAAAAAAGTGCAAGGCGCAGAAGATTTCCTGCGCGGATTTCCTCTGACGCAAGGCGCGCGCGTTTCGTAAAGACGCGGCGTTTTATTGCAGAGGCGCCATGAAACTGCGTTGGCGTTTCAGTTTCTTAAGGCCTTCTTCCTCGCGCTGCATGTTGAGCGTAAACATCAACAGATCGGCCCGTCCGACAAGGTTTTCGACAGGCAAAAATCCAACGCCCGGATAGGGAAAGCGGCTGTCAATGGAATTGTCGCGATTGTCACCCATGACGAACAAATGGTTGTCAGGAATGACCGCAGGGCCGAAATCGTCGCCGCGATAATTATCACCGCGCTCATAGATTTCATGTTCGCGCCCGCCGGGAAGGATTTCTGAAAACGCCGCGACTCTGGCGACGCCGCCGCGATGCTCGCGATAGCGGAACATGTCATCAAGCACGCGCGGCGCCTCTGCGTCATTGAGGAAAAGGCGGCCTTGGCGCAGTTCGATTGTATCGCCCGGCAAGCCGATGACCCGCTTGATCAGCGTTTCACTCGAGTCCGGGCGTTTGAAAACCACAAGGTCGCCGCGAGCGGGCAGTCTGCCGAAAAGGCGCCCGGTAGGCGTCGCGATTTCCGGCCCGATGGAGAAAGGAACGGAGTGGCGCGAGTAACCATAAGCGAATTTGTTGACGAGAATGCGGTCGCCCACCGCCAGGGTGGGCAACATGCTTTCGCTGGGGATGAAATACATACCATAGGCCGTCGTCCTGAAAGTCAGCAAGACCGCGAGAATACAGGCGAAAAACAGGAATTCTGATCTGATCTTCTTCCAGGAAAGTTTTGAAAGCATTGCATCCTCCGTGAGGTTGGAAATATAGCTCCCGCCATGGCGCGCTACAAACTCATAATCGAATATGACGGCACAGATTTTGTCGGCTGGCAGCGCCAGGAGAACGGGCTGTCGATTCAGGAGGCCATTGAGCGCGCCGTTAAGGCGTTTTGTAGTGAGGTCGTTAATGCCCACGCGGCGGGGCGCACCGATTCAGGCGTGCACGCCTTCGCCATGGCGGCGCATATTGAGCTGGAGAAGGATTGGCCCGCCGATGTTGTGCGCGACGCGCTGAACCAACATTTGCGGCCAGCCCCCGTCGTAATTTTGGCGGCGGAAAGAGTTGCAGATGATTTTCACGCCCGATTCTCCTGTGTGGGGCGCGCTTATGAATATCGCATTGTCAACCGGCGCACGCCGCTGGCGCTCGATCGCGGGCATGCGTGGCGTATTACGCCCAGGCTAGACGCCGAAGCGATGGATAAGGCTGCACAGGTTCTGGTGGGCAGGCACGACTTTACAACCTTCCGTTCAGCTAAATGCCAGTCAGACTCGCCGGTGAAAACGCTGAACGAAATTTCGGTCTCCCGCCTCGGTGAGGATATTTATATCCGCTGCGCCGCGCGGTCTTTCCTGCATAATCAGGTGCGGTCTTTTGTTGGCTCGCTTGTTGAGGTCGGCAAGGGCAAGTGGCGCGCGCGCGATTTAAAAGCCGCGCTGGAGGCGGCTGACCGCACCCGTTGCGGGCCGGTGGCGCCGCCTGACGGGCTCTATTTTTTGCGCGCCGATTATTGATCCCTATTCCGCGAAAACCTCAAAATATTCCGCAGTAATGGCCTCATAGATTTCGGCGAGAACTTCGATGTCGCCCACATCCACATGCTCATCCACTTGATGCATGGTCGCGCCGACAAGGCCGAACTCCGCCACCGGCGCATAGTCCTTGATAAAGCGCGCATCTGACGTTCCGCCTGAGGTGGAGTATTCGGGCTTTCGTCCGGTTTTTTCTTCAATGCAGGAAGAAAGCAGTCCGAGAAATTTTGTATCCGTCGTCAAAAACGCCTCACCGGAAACGACGCAATCAAGTTTGTAGGTTGCGTTGATTTCTTTCGCGATGGGATCAAGTTGCGCACGCAACCAGTCCTGAATGCTAAGTCCCGTCCAGTTGGGGTTGAAACGGATATTGAACCGCGCAGAGGCTTTGCCGGGAATGACATTATGCGCCGGATTGCCGATGTGAATATCGGTGACCTGAAGGCTCGACGGCTGGAACCGTTCATAGCCCTCGTCAAGCGGCGTTTCGCTGAGGTGCAACAGCTTGCGCATCAGCGCCGGGATCGGATTCGAGGCCCGGTGGGGATAGGCCACATGTCCCTGTTTGCCAGTGATGGTGAGCCAGCAATTGATCGATCCGCGCCGCCCGACCTTGATCATGTCTCCCATGGCGTCAGGGTTTGAGGGTTCGCCCACAAGGCAATGGTCAATGTTGATTTTCTGATCGCGCAGCCATTGCAAAACCTTGACCGTACCGTTGACGCCTTTAGCTTCCTCGTCGCCAGTGATGAGAAGCGAGAGCTTGCCTTTGACCTTGCCGTCCCCGAGCGCGCGTGACGTGGCGGCGACAAAAGCCGCGATCGCGCCCTTCATGTCGGATGCGCCGCGTCCCCATAGCTTGCCGTCTTTCACCGCCGCATCGAAAGGCGGTGAGGTCCACTCATCGGCGTCTCCCGGCGGGACGACATCGGTATGTCCCGCGAAACATAAATGCGGGCGTGCCTCGCCAATTTCCGCATAGAGATTATCTATGTCTTCAAAGGGAAGGCGCGTGCATCGGAAGCCGAGATCTGTCAGCGCCTTTTGCAGGACGTCAAGCGCGCCTTCATCTGCGGGCGTGACGGACGGACAGCGGATCAGCGCGCGCGCGATCTCCACCGGGTCATATAAATGTGTATCGATCTCGCTCATGGCTTTGAGGTAGACTAGCCGCGAAGCCGAAACAAGCGGGAGTTCAATGATGCCCAAGCTAGATCTTTCCAAGGCTCCCGTGCGGACCAGCTGTGTCTATCCGGGGGAACTCGCCAACCACTGTAGTGGCCGGTCGAAAATCGCCCTTGGCGATCTTGGGGGGCTCGACCAGTTCGGCGTTAATCTGACGCGTCTCGCGCCGGGCGCGGCCTCCGCCCATCAGCACTGGCACCTCAAGGAAGACGAGCTGATCTATATGCTCGAAGGCGAAGCGGTGCTGGTCGAGGATGATGGCGAATCTGTGTTGCGCGCCGGTGATGTGGCGACCTTCAAGGCCGGCGCTCCAAACGGTCACATGGTTGTTAATCGCTCAGACGCTGACGTGCTTTTGCTTGAGGTGGGAACCCGCTCGCAGGACGAGGTGGCGAGCTACACTGACCCTGCGGTCGATATGAAAGTCGTCAAGCAAAACGGCGCCTGGGCGATTTACCGGAAGAATGGCGAGAGATACTGAAAAAATTCATTCTTGGCAGTGATGATATTGTACTTATGAAGTTTTGATTTGCGTAACAGCCATGAACCCGTTCCCCATTCACTTCGCGATAGATCTGGAGCCGGACAAGCGCCTTCCAGAAGATAGCGACAAGACATTCGACAATGCGGGTGTAGCGCTGGAGCGGATGGCGATCTGGCGCGACAGGATTGAAGCGGTGACCGGCGCCCCGGCGCAATTCGGCTGGTATGTGCGCATGGACCGCCATATCGGGGCGCTTTACGGCGATCCCTGCACCATCGCCAAAAGATACAAGCCGCTGCTTGATGAAGCTGCGCGCGCCGGCGATGAGATTGGGCTCCATATTCACGCCATAGAGCGGCGGCCCGGTGGCGGCTGGCGGGCAAACTATGCTGACGAATTCGCCGTTTGCGAAACCGTCAGTGAATCATTCGCCAATTTCAAAACCGTCTTTGGACGGAATTGTATATCGGCGCGGATGGGCGACATGTGGACCAGCGAAGCCTGTATGCGCAAGATTGTGGAATGCGGCGCCCGCTATGACCTTTCTCTGGAAACTGGCCGCTGTCCAAAAGCCATGGCTGCGCTTTATCCGGGCACCGGCAGCAAGGGGTGGCGGCCGTCTATGGTCGGTGCGCCGCTGACGCCGTTTCAACCGGATGAGGCGAGCGAGCCGGGATTTTGGGCTGTGCCGCTTGCCTCTCATCCGCGCAGAGATTCCCCATTGTTGCGCGTGTTGGTTTTATCGGCCTATTCGGCGGCGGCCACAGGCTTCCGCCGAATTCGCGCGCGCAAAACCCTGCGGCCGCAAGAGCACTATCAGCCGGGCGAGTTGCAGGCGTCGCTTAACGCTGCGATCAATGAAGGAAAACAGCCTGGATTTTGCCTGGCTATCCGCAATTACGACGACGCAGCGCAGACGGACAATTTTATTGAAGCGCTTTTGAACTTTGCGCGGGAGCGTCCGGTGAAATTCTGCGCGCCCGCTGAATATGTTCGCCTTGCAATGGCGGCAGGTTAATCCCGTAACAATTCGTTTACAGACGTTTTGGAGCGGGTCTTTTCGTCAACCTGTTTGACGATGATGGCGCAATAAAGATTGGGCCCGCCTTTCGCCGATGGCATGGAGCCGGAGACGACAACGGAATAGGGCGGCACTTCGCCATAGGTGACGGCGCCGGTCTCGCGATTGACGATTTTCGTCGAAGCGCCGAGATAAACGCCCATGGAAAGAACCGAACCTTCGCGCACGATAACGCCTTCTGCGACTTCTGCGCGGGCGCCGATAAAGCAATTGTCTTCGATGACGACCGGGTTCGCCTGCAACGGCTCCAGAACGCCGCCAATCCCGGCGCCGCCGGAGATGTGGCAGTTCTTGCCGATCTGCGCGCAGGAACCCACCGTCGCCCAGGTGTCAATCATCGCGCCTTCATCCACATAGGCGCCGATATTGACATAGGACGGCATCAGGACGGCGTTTTTTGCAATGAAGGAGCCACGCCGCACGGTTGCGGGCGGGACGACGCGAAAGCCGCCATTGCGGAAATCGTCTTCGGTCCAGCCTTCGAATTTTGTCTGGACCTTGTCCCACCATGGCCCGTTGGCGCCCTCGATAAGGCCGTTGTCATTCAGGCGGAAAGAAAGCAGCACCGCTTTTTTCAGCCACTGATTGACGCGCCAGTCGATGAGATTTCCACCCTTGTGCGGCTCTGCGACGCGCACAGCCCCGCTATCGAGCAGGGAAAGCGCTTCGTTCACGGCGTCTCGAATATCGCCTTTTGTCGCCAGCGAGACGCTGGTGCGATCTTCCCATGCGTTGTCGATGACAGCTTGTAGCGTAGAATGGTCGGTCATGATTTTACTTTGGCTGATTGTTTAGGCTGAAAGGGTCGCAGCGTTGAGAAACGCAGTGATGTCGTCGGTGACATAATGCACATGGGCTGCATTGTCTCCCCGCCGCGCCGGTCTTTTTTCATGCGGCTCGTCGTCGAGCCAGGCGGCGTCGGAATGAACAAGCACCGTCGTCATGCCAAGCGCGTGCGGCGCTTCGAGATTCTGGACGATATCCTCGAACATGACTGCGCCTCGCGGCGTGATCCCGTGAGAGGAAAGAAATTTTTCATAGGGCTCGCGTCTCGGCTTTGGCGCATAGCCGGCGGCCTTGATGTCGAAGATTTCGTCAAAGTGATGAAGCACGCCGAGCGCGCTCGCGACATTCTCCGCATGCTTCACCGAACCGTTGGTGAAAATGAACTTGCGGCCGGGCAAAGCCGCCAGCGCCGTCCCGAGGTCCAGATTTTCATGGACGACGCTCACATCGATGTCGTGCACATATTCGAGAAACTCGTCAGGACATACATCATGGCGGGTCATGAGCCCGCTCATGGTCGTGCCATATTCCACATAATAGGCCTTTTGCATCCGCCGCGCTTCGTCGCGCGCCATATCAAAGCGGCTACATATGAACTCGGTCATGCGCGCGTCGATTTGTGCGAAGAGCTGACAGTCGGCGGAATAGAGCGTGTTGTCGAGATCGAACACCCAGCTTTCCACATGGGTGAGATCCGGCGCTGCGTCCTGGCTCTTGGGGGCTGGCGTCACTGTGAAGCGTCGTCCTGCGGCGCAGCGAACATCGCTGGCGTGAACTCGAACGTGGCCGACTCGGCGCCGCCGATTTCAACGCGGCGGAACGCCGCCTCGTCAAGGTCCTGATCCGCGCAGGAAAGGTCGTTGGCGCTGTTGAACATCACGAGATTCGTGCAGAAATTTTTCTCGCCGCCGGTCATGGTGCGCTCGCCGGCGGGATCGTCGATCAGGCCGTAGACATAATAGTGATCTTTCCCGAGCGCGCCCTTGATGATTTTGGCGCAGTCGCCGGGCTCAATCTTCCACCAGCCTTTGGAGCGATATTTTTCATCGCCTTCGGATTCGGCGACAGCGGACCAGACCGCGTTGTTGGTTTTGTTGCAGTAGAACAGACCAAGCTTGGCCTCGCTCGCATTGGCGTCCTCAATCAGCGCATCGATGAGTTCATCGTCGATATTATAACCGTCGGGCAGGCCCTTTTCCTTGCGGTAATTGGCGAGCGCGCGCTGTGTTTCCCGGCCCATGGCGCCGTCGACATCGCCGGAGTTCTTGCCAATGTCAGAGAGCAGCCGTTGCACCCCTGCGACTTCCGCTGAGTAAACAGTATAAGTCGATGCTTCGCTGAAGTCGGTTTGCCACGCGCCGCCTGCGGCTTCGGTGACTTCGACGTTGAAAAATTTTCGCTGGCGCATGGGATCGTCGCGGCACACATCCTGATTGCGCAAGTTGAAGAAGCCATTGTTTTCTACACAAAGCGCAGTATCGCCGGACCATGTTCTCAATGGGCCCTTGTGTCCGGGGATTGCCTCTGCATAAACAAAATAGCGGCCGGGTTTCGCCGTTTCCGTCAGCACTACCTTGCATTGTCCGGGTCGAAGCCGCCACCAGCCTCTTGTGGCGAGCCGGTCGCCGTCCACATAACCAATCGCCGCTGAAAGCGCGTAGCTCGACTTGTTGCAGAAGCTATATTTCGCTGAGGCGCCGCCGGCGCTGAGGGCGAATACCAGGATCGACAGAAGGATAAGACGCATTGCGCGGGGCCCAAAAATTACTGATCGCCACATTGGCGCTTTGTTTGGTGCGTAATTCAGCCGAAACTGACCTGAGGATCAAGCGCGTCTGAGATGAATAAGGCTCCACCCCTGATGGAAAACCGCCATGACGAGGGCGAGACGGCGCTAACAGGCGGGCGTGTGAGCGTGCTTTTCCCCATGCCGCTGCCGAAAGCCTATGATTATGCGTGCGATGGCGAGGTTCCGCCTCTAGGCGCTTTTGTGACGGCGCCCTTTGGTCCGCGGGAGGTTGCGGGCGTTGTCTGGCCGTCCGAGGGGGAAGCGCCGCCGCTGGAAAAGCTGAAAACCCTGGCGGGTGTATTCGATGCGCCGCCGCTCTCGCCGGAGCTGATCGCCTTCATCGACTGGGCGGCTGCATATACGATGTTTCCCAAAGGCGCGCTCCTCCGGATGGTGATGCGGGTTTCCGATGCGTTGGAGGGCCCGCGCATGCAGACGGCATTTATTCGCGCCGATTCGCCGGAGGGGTTGCGCATGACGGCGCAGCGCAAGGCGGTGCTCGCCGCTGCAGTGGATCGCCCGCGCTTTGCTTCGGATCTGGCGTCGCAAGCGAATGTTAGCGAGGCGGTGGTGCGCGGCCTCGCCGATGCGGGCGCGCTCTCCCGTGTCGAAATCGATCCCGACCCGCCTTTCGCACAGCCCGATCTCGACCGGCAGGGCCCCGGGCTTTCGGACGACCAGCAATTTGCGGCGGAGATGCTCGCCGCCGTTGTTGAGGAAGGCGGGCACAAGGCAGTCCTGATCGATGGCGTAACAGGGTCCGGCAAGACCGAAGTTTATTTCGAAGCGGTCGCGGCGGCGTTGAAGAAAGACCCGGAGGCTCAGGTGCTGATCCTGCTCCCCGAAATCGCGCTGACGCTTCCCTTCCTGACCCGTGTTGAGGAGCGCTTCGGCGCGGCGCCGGCGCCATGGCATTCAGACCTAACGGGCGCGCAGCGGCGGCGCAGCTGGCGACGCGTGGCGGATGGAAGCGCACGGCTGGTGGTGGGAGCGCGCTCGGCGTTGTTTCTGCCTTTCAAGAAGCTAAGCCTCATCGTTGTCGATGAAGAGCACGACAACGCCTATAAACAGGAAGAAGGCGTAATCTATCACGCCCGCGACATGGCGGTGGCGCGCGGAAGCCTCGGCGGGTTTCCTGTGGCGCTGGCGTCAGCGACGCCGTCGCTTGAAACCGTCGTCAATGTGGATGAGGGCCGGTATGACGCGGTGGGCCTTTCATCGCGTTTCGCCGATGCGGCGATGCCCGAGATCAGCCTTATTGACATGCGCGAAGACGCGCCGGAGGCGGGGCGCTGGCTGTCGCCGGCGCTGGTGCGCGAGATTGACAAGAATCTGTCCGCACACGAACAATCACTCTTGTTCCTCAATCGCCGGGGTTATGCGCCGCTGACGCTTTGCCGGCGGTGCGGCCACAAGATGACGGCGCCGGGGTCTGATTCAATGCTGGTCGAACACCGGTTTGAAAACCGGCTGATCTGTCATCACACTGGTTTTTCTATGCCGAAACCGTCCGCTTGTCCCTCCTGTAATGCGGTCGACGCGTTGACGCCTTGCGGGCCGGGGATCGAGCGCGTCGCAGAAGAAGCAAAAGAGCGCTGGCCGCAAGCGCGTATTTCAGTCCTGTCCTCCGATACGGCGCCGGGGCCGAAATCTATGCGTGAGGTGCTCGACGCCATGAAGGCGGGCGAGATCGACATTCTGATTGCGACGCAAGTCGCCGCGAAAGGCCACCATTTTCCAAATCTGACGCTGGTGGGCGTTGTTGACGCCGATCTTGGACTTGCGGGCGGTGATCTGCGGGCGGCGGAACGGACTTATCAATTGCTGTCCCAGGTAACGGGCCGCGCCGGGCGCGCCGAAAAGCCGGGCCGCGCCTTTCTGCAGACCTATCAGCCTGAGGCGCCTGTCCTTGCCGCGCTGGCTTCCGGCGATCGCGACGCCTTTCTGGCGGCTGAGGCGATCGGCCGGCGCGATCTCGGTTTTCCACCCTATGGCCGCCTTGCGGCCGTGACTTTGCGCTCGCTCGATGAACAGGCGCTCGACAAGACGGCGAACGCCCTGAAGGCGGCGGCGCCTTATGCAGAAGGTGTTGAGGTTTTGGGCCCGGCGCGCGCGCCGATTTACCGGCTGCGGGGCGTTGCGCGCATGCGCCTTCTTGTCAAGGCGCGCCGCAATGTCAGCCTTCAGGCCTATCTCGCAGACTGGCTTGCCGCCGTGAAAGTGCCTGGACCGGTGCGCGTTACCGTCGACATCAACCCCTATTCTTTTCTCTAAACTTTCCGTGGACTGATGAATTTTCTGACGGCGCCGATTAGCGGCCGCTCCAGCCACAGATAAACGCCATGGGCGACGGCGATGCAGACAAGGGTCAGCAAAACAGCAAGGGTGAGCGCGGCCCAGAGGCTTGCGCCGAAGACGCCTGCGGTGAGCATAGTCAATGGCGGCAAGATCATCGCATGTACAAGATACAGCGAATAGGAACTATCGCCCAGCGGGCTAAAACGTTTTACTGTTTGCGACAGGCGGCCCTGTTTTTCCATCAACACCATACCGCAGATCAATAGAGCGCTCGGCCCGCCATAGCTGATGACGGTGGGAAGGGCCGCAGGGCCGATAAGCGCTGCGCCGCCGAAGCTCACGAGACCTGCCGCCACCAGAGTTGGCGGGGCCCAGCCTGGCAAGGGAAGGTCCGACCTGACAATCACGGCGATCCATGCGCCCATGACAAATTCAAGCAGTAGCGTATCTGTCGCCACATGCAGGGCGGCGTTTGCGGGATCGAAGAGGACGCCAATAGCCGCGAGCGCGGTGAACAACAGGGAAAGCGCGATCACGCTCATGCGTTTGGAAAGCAAAAGCAACACGGCGAATACGCCGTAAAAGAAAAGCTCGAAAGTGAGCGTCCATCCTACAAAAATAAGTTTTGACGAATGACCGGGCGCAAGCATCGCCGCGCCGATAGCATCGCTGACGGATTCAGGCAGGCCGAGATGAAAGGCGTAGGCGATGAAAATATTGATTGCGGCCAGCGCCCAGTAGATCGGATAGATTCTGATAAAGCGCCGGCGGGCAAAGCCGCCGATACTCGACGCCTTTCCGAATTTACCCTCGCTCGTCCACACCATGATAAAGCCGCTGATGACGAAAAAGATATGAACGCCTGAGGCTCCGAACGTCGCGAAATGCATCAACCGCTCGCCGAGGGCGAGGACGTTCAGGTCAATGAAATGAAACGCGTGATAGGCGACGACAAGCGCCGCGGCGAGAAAACGCAGAAACTGGATCGAATGAACCGTCGTCATCTGGCGCGCAGCTTGTGTCATGAGTTTCCTTTGGAAATCGGATAAAAGCTTCCCTCACAGAGCAAGAATTGCGCCGTATGGGCCTTGCGTCCGTGATTTCGGTAAAGGCTAGGTTAACCCTTTAGGGCTCTAATATGTCCCGCTTTTTGGGGTGAGACGGAAAAATGAAACGACTGACACATACCATCTTTATAGTATTCGCTTTGGCTTCGCTCGCGGGCCAGGCGCGCGCTGTGGAACTGGATGAGGTTCGTTTCGGCGTATTTACGCAAAGCTGCTGCGGCTTTGGGTCAAGCAAGGAAGACGGCGCGGCTCTCAATGGCGAAGCGGTGTTTTCGTCGCCGCGTTTTCTGAGTGTGCTGGCCTCGCCGCGCCCGGTCGTGGGCGCGACAGTGGCGACCGATGGCGACGCCACCAGCCAGATCTATACTGCGCTGGAATGGAGCGTTGACCTATCCCGCTTTTTCGTGGCGGCCGGCGTTGGCGCCGCGATCCACAATGGAGAAACCGACCGTTACGACCCCATCGCCGATGCGGCGCGCGTCGACGACACGATCTTTTTCGGGTGCCGGGCGTTGTTCCGCCTCGCCGGCGATGTCGGCTATCGGGTGACCGATCGCCTTTCAGCATCGTTTCACTGGAACCACATCTCCAATGCGGGCTTGTGCTCCGACAATGAAGGCCTCGATCAGATGGGCCTGCGTCTCGGGCTTTCTCTATAGTCAGCGGGCGGTCGCTTTTTTCGCACATATTCGTAGATTGCTGCACTCGGCTCGCACAATTGGCGGATTTTCGCCATCTGTGACGGTGTGAACTCACCGCGAAATGATGATTTGCGATCTGTCGTTTTATTTTCATGACCGGCGGTGATCCGGGCCCCCAGAAGCGCGCTGATATCATCAAGGAACGCGGGAAAACAGTCGAGATAACCAACGGCATCGAGTGCGAGAATGTTTTCGCGGGCGTCGTCGATATGCTTTTCCGTGACAGGCTCATCAAGATCGGTCCAGCCGCCGAAACAATAGGCGTAAAGCGCGCCGCTATATCGCGCGCGGCGGCTTTCGAGAAAGGCGTCGACATCGTCGCCCGCCGATGTTTCCATGCCGCTGTTATATGCGTAGCGCAAATGCGAACAGAAGCGCGCCACCGGCTCGCGCAGAACAGTAATGAATTTGTGGGTGTCGCCGTGTTTGGACTGTAGCGCCGGGCTAAACGGAACATGCCCGGTTACGCATTTAACGCCGCGCTCCAGCGCATAAGAGACAAGAAACTGTCTGTATGTGGATGCTTCTATTTCCGGCAAGGGGGCGTCTGGCCCATCATGCAGCGTCCGCGCCGCATTCCGGGCTTCGATCGGAAAAATGCGCTCCCGTGACAGGCGGTAATGGCGGAACAGCGCTGTCTCTAGTGACGACCCGCCGCATTTTTGTGGATGAATGAACACAACACCTGTTTTGTGACGCGCGTTCAACCTGTCTCGTATCTGTCCTAGCAAGCCCATTGACGGTCAGTTTCGTCCCTACGCCTTACAATGAAATTAAACCAGTCGCGCTTTTACTGACCGATATGCTTGTCAATGAACTCGATTGACCGCTGCAGCATTTCTGTGCGCGCCCTGGCGGTTGAGAGCCAGTGATCCTCTCCGTCCATCACGACAAATTCATGCTCCCTGCCTGCATCGCGTAGAGCGTTGCGCATTATCCTGCTTTGTCCGACCGGAACGACAATGTCATGTTCGGAATGGATCAGCATCGTCGGGGATGTGCTTGGGGTAATGTTGTATAAAGGGCTGATCGTTCTCAATGAGTCCTCATCGCTAAAGCGGCTGCCGACACGTAATGTCCAATAGTCATTTTCTGAATTTCCGTTTCCGCGAGCGTCAGAGAGCAGAAGTAGAACATTTGAAATGCCGCTCACGCTTACTGCGCAGCGATAAAGATCGGGTGTGAGCGTCGCACCGGCGAGCGCCGCATAACCGCCATAACTGGCGCCTGCAATGCAGATGCGGTCAGGGTCAGCAATCTCGTCAGCGATGAGGCTTTGCACGCCTTCAGTTATATCGTCCTGCATCTTGCGGCCCCATTCGCCAAAGCCAGCCTCTCTGAAGGCTTCTCCATATCCGGCGGAGCCGCGAAAATTCGGTTGATAGACCAGATAGCCGCGCGCCGCGTAGAAGAAAGACCACCAGTCAAAAGCCTGACTGTCCCGGGCGAATGGTCCGCCGTGAGGCAGCACGATCAAAGGCATGGATTTCTTTTGAGCGCCTATTGGCACGGTCAGATAACCCGGAATGCGCATTCCGTCAGATGTGGTGTAGTCATAGCGCTCTTTTACAGCCGCCACGCGCCCGTCCAGTGCGCTGTAAGCGGTTGAAAACAAGGCGAGTGAGTTTGCTTCCCTGTCAAAGAGAAAAAACTGATCGGGATGATCCTTGTAAGATACTCGGACCATGATCCGTATAAAATCGTCCGACCACGATGTAATATGCGGCTTGCCAGACGGAAGCGCAGCTTCGAGGTCGAGTTGTATTTTTTGAAGGTCAGGCCGCAGGAAATAGGTTTGCTCAAAATTGTCCAGGTAAGTCACGCCGATCGCGGTGTTTTGAGCAGGATCAACGATGGCGCCGCCGACGTCAAAGCCGGTCGGGGAAAACACTTCTTTTTCTATTTTACAGCTATCGATATTGAAGATGACAAACTTTCTGTAGCCATCAACAATCATCTTTGCATAGACGAGGTTTGGCGCTCCCGCGAGGCTATAAACCACAGCTTGCTGCTCATCGGCTTCCTTTTCCGGAAGGGCGCTGGCGAGCGTCCAACCGCCCTCGGAGTCCGGCTTGTAGAATCGGCGCTGTTCATCATCCGTATAATAGTCGACGCGCACTGCAGGCGCGCTGTCAGCATCAACCACCCAGTCAACGGTTCCTGCAAATTTTTCCTTGAAACCTCCGTCAGCACGATCTCCGCGCGTGACAATTTTTTCTTTTCCGTCAGCGAGGTTCACTTTGTAGATGGAATATTGGCCGTGATTAGAGACATGGCCTGCCAGAATGTGTTCCGGTTCTTCCTTCAGTGTTGAGATAAGCTCAGGCGCTCCGAAAAAGCGGTCAAAACGGGACGCCCCTGAAAATAGATATGTAAACTCGCCAGTGCGTCGGTCCACCGAGATCAGTCGCCAGAATTCGTGTGTCTCAAGACCGCGGCCCCAGGCAAAGGTTTTGCTGGCCGAGACCGTGGCGAGCACATGGTTGGGGCCTGCCCAGAGCAAGTGGCGCGCATCCACATCACCAAGCTCGACGCCGATCGTTTTCTTCTCGCCTGCAAGGTCATAAAAGGCGATTGCGCGCACACCGTTCGCTGATTGGATTTGCGCGACAGTGCGCCCGTCCGGAGAGATTTCGGCGAAACTGACCGTCGGGAGCGCCCCGTACACGACCGGGTCAGCCATTTCAGCGGCGATCGCCGTTGAGTATTCCGCCGTCGCGCATAAAAACGCGGCAGCAAGGGCGATCATCCGTTTCCCCATGTTCGCCTCTCCCCCCCCCCCCCGCGGCGATCAGCTCAAGCCGCCCGCCCGGCGCATCATAGAAATAATATTGCGCCTTGCCGTCGGGCATGAAGGCTTTCGCGACCAGGCGCTCGCCTGTCACGGATTTCGACAGGATCAACATTGTTGATCCGGGTACGGCGTTCTCCAGCCTGTCCGCCACATCCTCATCCGCAGGGTTGAGGTGGTGAACGCCATTGCTGCTGAGAACGGCCGCCGCCGCTGCGCCGCGGTGATCATAGACAACATCCTGGATGTAGCCTGAGCTTGGCGCGTATAAAACATTTGCGAACTCACCGGATACGAGAT
>JAUHYK010000137.1 GCA_030426465.1 Alphaproteobacteria bacterium | reverse complement strand
GAAAGGGCTCACAGTGCGCACGGAATTACGCTTTGCGATCTTCAGAGCGTTTGCCGACGCTGGCGTTGAAATTCCGTTCCCGCAACAGGATGTCTACATCAAGGCTATGCCGGGCGGTGAAGCGTCGCAAAAACTAGAACCCCATCAAGCGCCGGCGCCAGAAACAAATAGTGAGGCGCAACCGGAAACTGACGCGGAAAAGTAGCGCCTCACCGTTTGCAGCGATCTTACCTTCCGTTTCCGGCGTCTGTTAAAAGGGTTTCCGCTATGGCGCAAACCCGCCTATCCTTGCGCTTCGTCAGACGCCGGAGGGCAAGGATGCTGGACTTACGTCCGAACTGTGAACGCTGTGACAGGGACCTGCCGCCAGAGGCGGAGGCGCGCATCTGTTCATTCGAATGCACCTTTTGTCCTGATTGCGTTGAGGGCGCCTTAGGCGGCGTCTGTCCCAATTGCGGCGGCGGGTTCGAAGTGCGGCCGGTGCGTCCTGCGTCATTGCTGGTGAAGTTTCCCGCCTCGACCAAGCGCGTTTTAAAAGACGCCAGCTCATGATGGGTGCTGAATTAGGGAAATTCCTGATTGCAACGGGCGCCGGGGTCTTCTTTCTGCTCGGCGCATTACATCTGCGCATCACGGTTGCAGATTTGAAAGAACCAAGAAAATTCGCCCCGGCAAAGAAAGAGCTGTTGCCGGAACTGATGGAAACGCGCATCGCCATGCGCAAGGACGTCAAGAATTTCTGGCTGTCTTATCTGGGGTTTCATTTCTCCCATAGCGTCGGCGTCATTTTTTATGCGCTGACGGTCGCCTATTGCGGGCTCGTGCGGCCGGACATTCTTTCCGATGTGATGGTTCGCGTCGCGATAGTCGGCTTCGGGGCGTCCTATGTGCTGATGTCACGGGCTTTCTGGTTCATCATTCCGCTTGCCGGTTCCGCCATTGGCGTAACGTTGATCGCCGTCGGCATGGCGACGCTACACTGACGGCGCTAGGAGAAACTCATGGAATTTGTGTTCGAACCGCAGGAAAGACCTGCCGTCCGCGTCGCTGGCGGAGGCTTTTTCCCAGTGCGGCGCATCTTCTGTATCGGGCGCAATTACGCGGATCATGTGCGCGAGATGGGCGGCGATCCGAAGGCCCAGCCGCCGGTGTTTTTTACGAAGCCTGCTGACGCGGTCGCGCCTGACGGCGCTGCGATCGCCTATGCGCAAGCCACGCACAATCTCCATTTCGAAGGCGAGCTTGTGGTGGCGCTGAAATCCGGCGGCAAGGATCTGGATGCTGGCGCCGCACGGAATGCGATTTACGGCTACGCTGCGGGGTGCGATCTGACGCGGCGCGATCATCAGGCGAGGGCGAAAGACGCCGGCGCGCCATGGGATACTGCGAAAGCGTTCGATGCGTCGGCGCCGGTGGGAGAGATTTTACCGGCGGAGAAGGCGGGAGATATTTCTAACGGCAGTCTTAAGACAGTCGTCAATGGCGAGACACGCCAGGACGCGCCCTTGTCGCAAATGATCTGGTCGGTCGAGGATATTATCATCGCTTTGTCGGAACAGTTTGAGTTGAAGGCGGGCGATCTCATTTTCACCGGCACGCCGGAAGGGGTCGGTCCGTTGTTGCCGGGCGATGATGTCAATGTTGAAGCTGGCCCATGCGCTTTGAAATTCCGAATCGCCAAGTGAGCGTGGAAACGGATAAAGCCGCGCCCGCGCGCCAGGTGATTAGCGATAAGCTGCAGGGTCACCTGGCCATGGCGCTCTTCGCCCTCTTGATTTCCGCGTCCTTTTTCATTGGCAAACGCGCCGCCCCGCATATCGATCCCGGCGCCTTGAATGCCGCCCGCTATTTTCTCGCCATTCCAGTTCTTGGCGCTTTTGCGTTTGGTTTTACGCCGAAGGAAAAACGCCGCGATCTGATGCGCCCGAAATCCGTCTGGCGGTTTTTTATCCTCGGCGGATTGATGGGCGTTTACTTCATCATGATGTTCGTGGCTTTGCGCCTGACGAGTTCAGTATCCACCGGCGCAGTGCTGACGCTGATGCCGCTCATGAGCGCCGGATTCGGCTATCTCCTGTTGCGCCAGCCGGCGGGGCCGGTTGTCATCGGCAGTCTGGCTCTTGCAGCTGCCGGAACCATCTGGGTCATCTTCCGGGGCGACATCAGTGCGATCCTGTCTTTCGATGTGGGAACCGGGGAAATGCTGTTTTTCATCGGCGTTCTCGCTCATGCGCTCCACAACCCCATGGTCAAGAAACTGAACCGCGGAGAATCCACGCTCTACTTTGCGTTCTGGACTGTGGTCGCGACAGGGATATGCCTTACGGTTTACGCCTTTCCGGCAATGTTAAAAACAGACTGGCAGCACCTCCCGCCGATTGTGTGGCTGTGCATTCTCTATCTTGCGACCGCGACCACCTCAGGCAGCTATTTCCTGCTGCAATTCGGGATGCTGCGCATCCCGGCGGGCAAAGCCATCTCCTATATGCTGCTGACGCCGACTTATGTGATCATTCTTGAAGGGCTCGGCGGCACGGGCTGGGTCGAGCCAAAAGTCATGGCTGGCGCACTTGTGACGCTTCTCGGTCTTGCCATCCTGATCGCCTCGCCGGACAAATAGCGCCATGAACACGAAAAAAGACCAGTACGCCGAGACCGCGAAAGAAATCGCCGCTGTTTTAGAGGGCGAGACCAACCTCATCGCGCGCATGGCGACGGTTTCAAACATCCTGCATCATGCTTTCGACCATTATTTCTGGACCGGGTTTTACCTTGTCGATCCGGACAAGCCTGAGGAACTGGTGATCGGCCCGTATCAGGGGACGCTCGGCTGTTTGCGCATTCCTTTCGGTAAAGGCGTATGCGGCGCTGCGGCGGCGTCAGGTGAAACGCAACTGGTGGAAGATGTTCATGCCTTTCCCGACCATATCGCCTGCGACGCCCGTTCAGAATCCGAGATTGTCGTCCCTGTGCGCAACGCAAAAGGCGCTCTGATCGCCGTTTTCGATGTCGACAGCGATGAAAAGGCGATGTTTGACGAGATAGACCAACAGGCGCTGGAAGCTATTCTAGAAGAGAGCTTCGCACGATAAGGCGCCAATCATTGAGGAGGGGACTTTAAAATGAGCAAAACACACTTTTATGCGCTCAAAGCGATCGCCCTAGCGTCGCTGTTGGCGCTAGGCGCCTGTACAGAAGAAGGCTCCGGTCGCGTCGTTTCAGTCCAGACGCCGCAAAACTCCATCGACAAGGCGTTCTTAAACCATATCGATCCCGTGCTTCAGGCGGAAGTAGATGATGGGGTTCGCGCTGGGTTCGTTGCTGCGGTCGTGACACGCGACGGCGTCGCCTACAAGAAAGCGTTCGGTAAGGCCGATCTCTTCAATGACAAAGACATGACGACAGACACCCGGTTCCGCATCGCATCCATGACAAAGCCGATCATTTCCGTTGCGGTTATGCAGCTTGTCGATCGCGGCGCCATCCGGCTCAATGATCCGGTGGAGCAGTTCATTCCCGCCTACGCCAATCCGCAAGTCGCCGTCAGCAAGACCCGGAATGCTGATGGCTCCTTTGAGACGCGGCCGGCCAAGCGCTCCATTACGATCCATGACCTACTGACCCATACGGCGGGGATTGGTTACGTTTTCTCCACCGCAAGTGATCTCGACAAAGCCTATTTCGACGCCAATTTGTTGGTGACAGAGGGAGATTTGAAAGCGCGGATCGACCAGATCGCGGCGCTGCCGTTGCTGACTGAGCCAGGTGAAATCTGGAACTACAGCTATTCAATCGATATTCTCGGCTACATCATCGAGGCCGCGAGCGGTGTCTCGCTCGAAACCTATCTCATGGAGAACATCTTTACGCCGCTTGGTATGACTGGCACGGAATTCTTTATCGACGAGAGCGACTTTGAAGGCGCGGCGATTGTCGTTGAGTTTAATGAAGCAGGCGAGATGGTTCGCAGCGGCGGCAGCGCGCTGAGCTCGCCAGTGAATGACGAAGCTTTCGGCATTGCGTCCGGCGGCGCCGGGCTTGTTTCAAATGTCGATGACTATGCGCGGTTCATGCGCATGCTGTTAAATGATGGCGAACTCGACGGCGCACGCATTCTTTCACCCGCTACGGTGCGGCTGATGATGCAGGATCACACGCCCATGAATGCGCGGCCGGAGCCATGGAAGAACATCGGCATGACCTTCGGCCTCGGCGGCTATCTCATTCTCGAACCCGGGTATATGGGCAATTACGCGGCGAAAGGGGATTGGGGCTGGGCCGGCTATTGGGACACCCATTTCTTCGTCAACCGCGAAGAAAATCTCGGTGTGATTTTGTTGGCGCAGACCCAGCCGGGGCCGCACATGTCGCCGTCACGCGCAGAAGATTTGATGAAAAGCATCGCCTATGGGGCGCAGCGGAATTAGTCGGTCTTAGTCATCATCATCCGAGTTGATGCGCTGACGCTCGCGCTGATCCGAGCGCAGCGCGGACTTGGCGTTCTCAATGATCTTGCGCAGGCGGATCGGGTCATCGAGAT
>JAUHYK010000063.1 GCA_030426465.1 Alphaproteobacteria bacterium | reverse complement strand
CGCATGTGGGGGTCCTTTCGCCGGGAAAGCCGATGACGGAAGCCGCGCCCGCGCCATGACCGGCGCCCTGCCGTCTCGCGCCGGAGAAGATGGGAAACGAGCCGTTAATCCGTAAACGAAGCATTACCGCCCGGGCGCGCAAATTCGTATCGTAATGACACGGGTTAAATCGATCTTTACCCGTCTGCGCCATTTTCCGTTGACGCAACATTACCTATCGGAAGGGTCCGCCACCCATGGTGAAAACGATTTTAGTCGTCGATGACGATCCCACCCAGCGCCGCCTGATGCGCGCTGTCTGCGAAAAAGCGGGATACCCTGTCTTACAGGCGGCGAATGGCGAAAGCGCCTTGTCGCTGCTGCAAAGCCAGCAAGGCGCGGATGTGGCGCTGATCATGCTCGATCTGCGCATGCCAGGCCTTGGCGGCATGGAAACCCTGAAGCGCGCAAAATCCTTCCGCGAAGATTTGCCGGTGATCGTGCTGACCGCACAAGGCGGCATCGACACCGTGGTTGAAGCCATGCAATCAGGCGCGGCGGATTTCTTCGTCAAACCGGCCTCCCCCGAACGCGTCATCGTCTCGATCCAGAATGCGCTGAACCTGACGACGCTGAAGGGCGAAGTCTCGCGGCTGAAGCGCAAGCGCGAAGGCGCTATGGGCTTTAAGGATCTGATCGGCGATTCCGGCGCGCTGCGTCATGTGATGCGGCTTGGCGAACGCGCCGCCGCCTCCAACATTCCGATCCTCATCACCGGCGAAAGCGGCACCGGCAAGGAAATGGTCGCCCGCGCCATTCAAGGCTCGTCCGAACGCGCCGGCCGCCCGTTCATTACCGTGAACTGCGGCGCGATCCCGGAAAACCTGGTGGAGAGCATTCTCTTCGGCCACGAAAAAGGCTCCTTCACCGGCGCCTCGGCGAAACATATCGGCAAATTTCAGGAAGCCGACACCGGCACCATCTTCCTCGACGAAGTGGGCGAACTGCCCGCCGACATGCAGGTGAAATTGCTGCGCGTGTTGCAGGAAGGCGAAGTCGATCCGATCGGCTCCAAACGTCCGACCAAAGTCGATGTGCGCGTCATCTCCGCGACCAATCGCGACCTCGCCGAAGAAGTGAAAGCCGGCCGCTTCCGCGAAGACCTGTTCTATCGCCTCAACGTCTTCCCCGTTGAAATCCCGGGCCTCCGCGACCGCCGCGAAGACATCCCTGCGCTGATCGATCACTTCATTCACCGCTACAACGCAGAAGAACGCCGCGATGTGCGCGGTGTCCGTCATGAAGTGCTGGAAGTGCTGACGTCATTCAACTGGCCGGGCAATGTCCGCCAGCTTGAAAACACGATCTTCCGCGCTGTTGTGCTTGCGGATAATCCATATCTTTCCGCTGATGACTTCCCGCTTCTTGCCGACGAATTTCAGGCGGCGGGCATTGAATCAGGACCGCCTCTCCTCGGTGACGAAGCCGCGCAGGACGCCGCGAGCGAAGGCGCCAGCGTCGTCACACGGCCGGCGGCATCGGGCTCCGAGGCGGAAGTCGTTGAGATTTTCGACCGCGAAGGCCATCTGCGCTCATTGCAGGAAATCGAGAAAGATCTGATCGAGCTCGCCATCGAAACCTATGAAGGCAAGATGTCGGAAGTCGCCCGCCGCCTCGGCATGGGCCGTTCGACGCTCTATCGCAAATTGCGTGAGCACGATCTGGAAATCAAACGCGCAAGCTAACGGATTTTACAACGTCGCGGCGACCGCCATCACGGACAGGACCAAAAGGCAACTTGTCGCCAGCAAAAACAGACCAAAGCGCACAGGTATGATGGTGTTCACCGTCGCTTGCCACAGGCTGTGCGCGATCCGAAGAACCGTGTACGCCCAGGCAAGGCTGATCGCCATTGACGTAGCCGCGCCGGCCGCATGGAGGATCAAAACCGCCGCATAAAAGATCGTCGGCTGTTCCATGAGGTGCGCATAATTGTGCGCTTTCCACATGACGCGGTCTGGCAAAACGCCCTCGAGGTCCGAGCCGCGCCCGCCCGGCTTTGCGTTCTTCACGTCAACGCCAGACTTCGAAAATGCAGCGAACCGGACAACCGCCATCCAGACAAGCATGATCAATGACCACAATATCAGTAACGCCGCCGGCGCCAGAATATTCTCAGTCATTGCCCGTGCCCTCGTGTCAGTGCGCTTTCGCTACGCTCTAGACTTCGCCAAGAGCGGCGAGATATAGCTCAAGCATCGCTTCCTGTTCCTGGCGGTCGGCTTTTTCCATTTTACGAATCCGCACCACCTGGCGCAGCGTCTTGACGTCGTAACCGTCGCTCTTGGCTTCGGCGTAGACTTCCTTGATGTCGTTCATCACCGCAGCCTTGTCTTCTTCCAGACGCTCGACGCGCTCGATGAAAGACCGCAGACGATCCGCCGCGATGGTGGTTGCGCCTTCGACACTTGCTGCTGATCCGTCCGCCACTGAAGCCGCTCCTTGAAAGTCTGATGCCAACCGTCAGAGTACGGAATAGTTTTCCGCGCCCTACAGGACCTCAAGGAATAGAAATGCTCGCGCCAAAGGCCAAGCGTGAACCTTCCACAGGTGGAAAACTAAATCGGGCTTCCGTGAAAAGGCCTAGATTTCCTGGCCGTCGATTTCCCGGCGCAGCTCCCGGGCGCGCTGGCGGGCGTTCTCGTCATGAGGGTTCCACTCCAGCGCCTTCTGGAACATCTCATAGGCGGCGCGGTCTTCCCCGCCGGAAAGCAGGAGTTCGGCAAGCACCGTGCGCACCTCGAATTGGCGCGGCTCAAGCTCCAGAGCCTTGGAGAAATCCTCGATCGCTCCGGCCCGGTCGTCCGTCGTCAGCCGCACCGTGCCGCGCAGTGCATAGCCTTGGGCGAAATTCGGCGCGAGGCCCGTGACATGGTCGAGCAGCGCCAGCGACAGATCGAACGCACCATTATTGGCGGCGAGGTTGGCCCGCTCATAGAGCAGGTCCACGGTGTCGCTCTGGCTGTCCGACCAGATGTCGATGATCCGGGCCGTATTTTCCTCCGCCCGATGGGCGTCGCCAACCCGAAGCTCCTCGAACAAGGCGTCGAGGCGCGGATCGGTCTGATCCGCAGCGGCCGGCATCGCCGCCGCCAGGCTGAACAGAATCAAGAAAAAAGGCCCTCGCATGAGCGAAAGCCTAATCCTTAAACCCTTAAAAACCAAGGAATTTCGCGTGAAGACGCGTTAAGCCTGCTTCGCCTTGAAGCGGCGCTGGGTCTTATTGATCACATAGACGCGGCCCTTGCGGCGCACCACCTGGCAGTCTTTGTGACGGTTTTTCAACGACTTAAGCGACGAACGGACTTTCATGGCGATATGCTTTCAACGGGCTTTCAACTGATCCGGAGCCGCGGGAGATAGTCAACGCACCGGGGGATGTCAACAGACCCGCTTTGATATATATCGTTGGGTCGAACGGGGTGAGAAAATCCAGTCTGCGCAGGGGACAGCACTCGGCGGAGGAAAACATGGACCAGGCCCTTAAAAAGCAGATTCTCTCCCTTCTCAGCCGGCACCGGATTATGACCATCGCGACCCTCCGGCCCGACGGCTGGCCCCAGGCGACAACCGTGGGCTACGCCAATGAGGGGCTGATTCTATATTTCGTATGCGGGACGGATAGCCAGAAGGCGGCCAATCTGGCGAAGGACAACCGGGTGTCGCTGACCATCGATAGCGATGCGGATCAGTTAATAGACATCAAAGGCCTCTCCATGGCGGCGCATGCGGAGCGGATTACCGACCGCGCGGAAGGCATGATGATGATGGGCCTTATGTTCTCCAACTATCCCGAACAAAAAGGCATACCCTTTGAGCCGCCGAAATTCGAAGACGTCGCCGTTTTCCGCGTGACGCCGAAAGTCATTTCCGTCCTCGATTACTCAAAAGGCTTCGCGCATACGGATCTGGTGACGCTATAGGCCTTGTTACGCTGAAGGCTGGCGGCCCTTTCCACGCGTCCGCGAAAAGGGCCAGCCTGCAACATACGGTTCCAGCCAGAGCGGCCGGTCCGCACCTAAAGACAGAATGTCAAAGAGCCTGACGCGGCGCTCTCGCCCGCATCGCGGCGCCGTCAGGACCTCGTGTGAGTTCTTACGGGGAATGTTTTCGCCCGCCTTCGCTTCGGCCTCAGTCCGGCAACGGGAAGAAGCATAAGGCCGCGCGCGAAGTGGTGGATAACTCTTCACCAAACCTCAAAAAACCGCCCGAATTCATCACAAGTGATGTATTTTTCGCGTTTTTGGGGTGATGGTTTTTAACGTGGCATCTCCTCCCCCGTTTACGGGGGATGTGTCAGCGAAGCTGACAGAGGGGGGCAACGTCGTTTTTTAGAACACCCCCACCGCCTCGCTGCACTCGGCGCTTCCCCCGCAAGCAGGGGAAGAGAGTCCCAGATTTCCTAAGCCCGCGCTTTCGCGGCGCCATAGACATCCGGCGCCAGATTTTCACTGGCGATGGGATAAACGCCTTCCGCGCCCATGACCCAGGCGACAGGCTTTGTGAACACGGGCGCATAGGCTTCATCGAGAATATTCAGCCCGCCCGTATAGGCGCCCATGGCCGGCATGATCATCCGGTCCTCGCCTACCGCGAAACAACGCCGACGCAGCGAGCGGCCTTCCGAAATGACGCGCGCGCATGGGTGAAGGTGCCCGGCGATCTCACCCCTGGCCTGACCCGCTTTCGGCTCATGACGAAAAACAAGCGCGCCAAGCCGTTTGCGGAAAGTCGTTTCAGCGGCGAATCGCTTCGGCGGTTCGGGGTCGTGATTGCCGAGAATCCAAACCCATTCGGTCGCGCCGATCAGGCTTTCAAGGCTCGCCGCGTCTTCATCATCCATGCGGTCTTCGGCGCCGCCGTCGTGGAACGCGTCGCCAAGGGAAATCACGCGCTTCGGTTTATACCGGCGCATCAGCGCAGCAAGACGCATCAGGGTCGTGCGCGTATCGTAAGGCGGCAGCATCACTCCGCGTTCGGCGAAGCTTGAGCCTTTTTCAAAGTGCAGATCCGAAACGATCAGCGTTTGCTCGCGCGCCCAGTAGATGGCGCCGAGAGGATCAGGGGTCAGGACTTCATTGTTGAGAATGATACTTGGCATAGGCGGAGCTTTACGCGTTTCGCCAAATGGTTGCAATCTAGTCGCGCCTCCCCGTGGCCAAGAGAATCGAACGTCCAGCACAATTTTTGTCCTCAGGTGTAAAAATAATTTTGTCAAAGCCGGCGAGCGACAACAGTGCGCGATACTCATCCGGCGACAGGCTGGCGTGATAGACCGTCTCGCCGCCGACCGTCCCCGTCACCTCGCCATCGCCCGTACCCACCGTCATCATCATGGCGCCGCCGGGCCGGATGTGCGCAGCAAGCGCCGGAATGAGCGCGCGTTGTTCATCGCGCGTAAGATGAAAACTTCCATCCCAGCTATAGACGCCATCGAAGTCACCTTCGAGATGCAGCATGCGCATATCCTGCACCAGCCATTCGGCGCTGGGGAACCGCGCATTCGCAAGATCAATCATCGCCTGTGAGTAGTCGACGCCAACAAGATCGTGCCCCTTGCTCAAAAAGTAGTGCGCCAATGGCTCACCGGCGCCGCAGCCAAGATCGAGAAGGCGCGCGCACTCCGGCAACCCGTCCAGAAAACGGTCGAGCCAGGGCCGTTCGTAAAGGCTGCGCGGGCGCTGTGTGTCCCATACACCGGCTTGGCGTTGGTAGACTTCCTTCGTCTGCGCTTTCGCAGTGTCTAAATCCATCCGCTTCATTCGCGCGCTATCCAATTTCAAATCTCCGCCGCGGATATTACGGAAGCAAAGGATGAATAAAAATCACGTAACTGAAAAAATACAAAACGCCGAGAACAAACCCCTGCAATATGACGTCGCTTGTCGATTTTATGCGCGGCACAAACGGCCATGCGCCAAAGAAAAGAAATGTCGGCAACCAGAACCAATTTTTGCGACTTGCACGCACGTTCTCTTCTGCCTTCACAGCGACCGGACCCGTCGCGGATTCAGCAATGATGTCCGCAAGGGCGTCCCGCGCTTCAACAACCTGCTTCTTATGTACGAACAGACCATATCCGTTCAATGCGACCCGCAAATGCGGCGCCGTGGCGAGGTGGTGCTCATTTTGAAGAAATGTATAAAAACCACAGGAGCGCAGGTACCCTTGAGCGCAATAGGCTTCTTCAGGATCAAAAAACCGTGTGATTTCAACTAAGCTCCCCATACAGAATAATATGGGCGCCTTTAGAGCGGGTTTCAAGTCCGATTCTGATTCGATCTCCCCATCGCCGTTGCAATCAAATCGTCGGAAGCAGCTTTCAACATCTCCTCCGACGCCGAGCGCGCAACGCTTTCGCGGCCGATTTCCAGCATGACCGGAACCGCGAGCGGCGAGACGCGATCCAGAGGCGAGTGAACCACCCTGCCCTTTGCGCGCGTTAAAGTCGCCTGCAGGCGCGCAATATCCATGAAGCCGCCCGCCGCATCATCCCACGCCGCACGCAACAGCAAATGATCGGGTTCATGTTCGCGCAACACGTCGTAGATCAGGTCAGCAGAGAAAGAGACCTGCCGTCCGGTCTTTTCCTGACCGGGATATTTCTTTTCGATGAGACCGGCGATCAGCGCGCAATTGCGGAAGGTGCGTTTCATCACCACGGCTTCCGACGTCCACGCTTCCAGATCGTCGCCAAGCATGTCTTCGTCAAACAGCGCGGACATATCCACATCACTCATATCCTGACGTGACCAGACGGACAGCGCATATTCCGTCGGCACAAAACCGATAGGTTGTTTGCCAAGACGCTCCAGCCTGCGCGTCACCAGCATTCCCAATGTCTGATGCGCCAGCCAGCCCTCAAACGGGTATGCCACAAGAAAGTTACGCCCCTGATAGGGAAAGGTTTCCACCATCAGCTCGTCGGGTTTCGGAACATGGGCGACCTCGCGTTGCTTCTCCAGCCAGTCGCGCACCTGTTCGGGATAGGCTTTCCAGTCATCCACATTGTAGATCATGTGGCGCACGCGGTCGGCGAGATAGGTGGACCACGGATATTTGTTCCCGCCCCAGCTTGGCAGTTTCGGCGACTCCGCGCTGTCGCGCGTCACGATGGCGTCATTGCCTTCGATCCGCTCCAGCCGCAAAACTTCTCCGGCGAAATAAAACGCATCGCCCACATTCAGCGTTTCAAAAAACCACTCCTCCGCCGTGCCGAGTTTCCTTCCCGGTCTCTTCGGCCCGCGCGATGTGGCGAGCCGCACATTGATTTCTTCAGCCGCCGTAATCGTCCCTACATTCATCTTGTATTGCTGCACGGCCAGCTTGTCGCGCACGCGCCATTTGCCTTCGGGGTTTTTAACGATGCGGCGATAGCGCTCGTATCGCTTCAGCGCGTAGCCGCCCACCGCAACGAATTCGACGGCGTCGTCAAAGTCCTTGCGCGGTAAATCGGCGTAAGGCGAGGCCGACCGGGTTTCCGCATATAACTCGTCCGCGTCAAAAGGTTCGGCCACCGCCATGCCGAGAATATGTTGCGCTAGCACGTCGAGCGTTCCCTTGCGCGGCGGGTCGCCGTCAAGCGCGCCCTCCTCCAGCGCATGTTTCGCGGCGATGCATTCCAGCACCTCCATGCGGTTTGCGGGCGCAAGCAAAGCGCGCGACGGCTCGTTCATGCGGTGATTGGCGCGGCCGATCCGCTGGGTCAGGCGCGAAGCGCCTTTGGGGGCGCCCATCTGAATGACGAGATCAACATCGCCCCAGTCAATGCCGAGATCGAGGGTCGAGGTGCAAACGACCGCGCGCAATTCACCCCTCGTCATCGCCGCCTCTACCTTGCGGCGGCGGTCAACTTCGAGGGAGCCATGATGCAGTGCGATCGGTAAATTATCGTCATTGATGCGCCACAGCGAAGCAAAAGTGATCTCCGCCTGGCTGCGCGTATTGACGAAGACCAGCGTCATCTTCGCTTCTTTGATCTTTTCATAGACTTCCTGAAATGCATGCCGCCCCGTATGACCGGACCAGGGGATGCGCTCCTCGGACATCAGCACCTCGACTTGCGGCGTAGCGCCCGCGCGCCCACGGATCAGCTTCGCGGATTTGACGCCCTCACGATTTTGCGGCGTCAGATAATCGATCAACGGTTTTGCGTCCGGCACGGTCGCGGAGAGCCCGCAAAACCGCACCTCCGGCGCCAACACACGCAACCGCGCTAACGCCAGCGACAATAAATGCCCGCGCTTGTTGGGAATGATCGCATGCAACTCATCGAGGATGACCCGCTTCAGCCCTTTGAAATAATCGCGCGCATCGGGCGATGCGATGAGAATGGAAAGGCTCTCCGGCGTCGTCATCAAAATGTCGGGCGGCAGATATTTCTGGCGCTGGCGACGCGCGGCGGGCGTATCGCCGGTGCGGGTCTCGATCGTGATGTCGAGGCCCATCTCGGTGACCGGCGTTCCCACATTGCGCGCGACATCGACGGCGAGCGCTTTCAAAGGTGAGATGTAAAGTGTGTGGAGGCGTTCCTTTGGCGGCGCCGTTTTTCTTTCGGACAGCTCCACAAGACTGGGCAGGAAGCCGGCGAGCGTCTTGCCGCCGCCGGTCGGTGCGATCAGCAGCCAGGAGAGTCCCTCGCGATCCGCCTCAAGGCAATCGAGCTGGTGATCCCGCGCAGCCCAGCCGCGCGAGGCGAACCAGTTGTTGAAGGCGGGCGGCAGTCGCCGCGCCGGTGTGGATGCGCCATCGGCCATGGCCCATTGATAAGGCTCGAACACGCCGCCGGAAAGCCGCAGGCGCGCAATAAAAAACCGGCGCCCCTGAAGGCGCCGGCTTTCAAAACATGAACCTTCACTGGCCTAAGCAGGCTGTGGGGCTCCATTTGCCGCGGGTTCTCCCCCCGCATCTCCGGATGTGACCTCCGCGACCGCGGCGCGCAGCGCCTCAATTCGCGTATCAAAACAGGTGTTATTCGGTAGACAGTGGTCAGCGTTTAGACCGCCGAGAACGCGTCTGACATTCTCGCACATGCCTGTGGTGTAAACCGTTTTACCTGCCTGTTTTGCATCGCAGGCGATCGTCTCAACCGCGCGCGCCGCCGAAACATCGAGAAACGGCACGCGGGAAAAGTCGAGTACGATAGCGCTTGCATGTTCCTTCACGCGCTCGCGCACATGATGGCCGAGATCCGCAGCGGCGCCAAAGCTCAACGGCCCGCCGAAGTCAAACAGTATCACGCGGCTTTTCGCCCGAGAGAGGAGTTCACGCTCCTCTTCGGATTCAAGCGTCGGATCGCCCGCACGGAAATTGGCGAGCTGGTCGTCCGCCATTTTCTTCACAAACGCCAGGGCGGCGAGAACAACGCCCACCGCGACGGCGGTGATCAGGTCCACAAAGACCGTCAGGCCAAGCACAAGCACCATAAGGGCCAGGTCCCAGCGCGGGCCTTTATGAGCGCGTTTCAGATAGGCGATATCGAGAATATCGTATCCGACTTTGACGAGAATACCGGCCAGCACCGCGTGCGGAATCTGTGAGGCGAGCGGCGCGAGGATGATCACCACGGCGAACAAAAGCACACCGTGCAACATGCCGGAGATTTTTGTCTGGCCGCCCGTGCGGATGTTGACGACGGTGCGCATGGTTGCGCCCGCGCCCGGAATGGCGCCGAACAGACCGGCGATCGTGTTGCCAATCCCCTGCCCGATCAGTTCGCGGTCCGAATTATGGCGCGTTCGCGTCATGTTGTCTGCGACAAGCGACGTCAAAAGCGAGTCGATAGCGCCGAGCACCGCCAGGATAAATGCAGCCTCCAGTACGATCAGGAAACTGTCCTGCGTAAAGGCTGGCATGATGAAGGACGGAAAGCCGGTCGGGATGTCACCCAGGATCGGCACGCCTTTGAGGAAAAATGCGATCAACGTGCCGATGATGAGCGCCGCCAGCGGTCCAGGAACAAATTTGCCCCACGCCTTTGGCCAGGTGAACACGATGCCGAGCGTTAAGACGCCGATGCCAAGCGCAATCCAGTTGGGGTCCATCACCGCCCCGGGAATCGCGGCCATCGCCGGGATTGTGCCGCTTCCTTCCGGCTCATGACCGAATAGACGCGACAATTGCAGGGCGATAATGATAACGCCGATTCCGCTCATAAATCCTGAAATGACCGGATACGGAACAAGCCGGATATATTGGCCGAGCTTGAACACCCCGAACACAATCTGAATGAGACCGGCGAGCACCACCGCTGCGAAGATCAGCGCCGGATTGCCGGACAGCGACGCAAAAACGCCGGCGAAAACGACAACCATCGGGCCTGTCGGACCAGAAACCTGCGATCCGGTGCCGCCGAAAAGCGCGGCGAAAAAGCCTACAAAGATCGCGCCCCAAAGACCGGCGATCGGACCTGCGCCCGAAGCTTCACCGAAAGCGAGCGCGAGGGGAAGCGCGACAACGCCGGCGGTCAGACCGCCGAAAATGTCGCCGCGCAGATTTGACGTGTCAAAAAACGGCGTCTTCTGACGAGCAGAGTCGACATTAGCCATTATAGTTCTCCTAAATTAGAGTAGCCGTTACGCCGCGCAGCCGCCTGTCGCGAGCTTCGCCATCTCGGCCGCATAGCGAACGTCAACCGGCACAAATTTTTCCTGCTGTTCGTCGTAAGCGTTCACGCCGCCGGTCTTGATGTCATAGACCCAGCCGTGAAGCTTGACGTCGCCTTTCGCCAGACGCACTGCGACCGCCGGATGCGTCTTGAGATGCTGCAGCTGCAAAATCACATTCTGCTCAAGCAACATCTTCATTTTCGCCTTGTCGTCGAGGTCACGGCCCATTTCATTGACGATATCCACAGCCGCTTTGGAAAAGCCCAGCCAATCCTTGATGTGCGGCAGCGCATCGAGGCCCTCGGGATTCATGGCGCCTTTCATGGCGCCGCATTCGGTATGGCCGCAAATAACAATATGGGGCACTTTGAGCGCAGCGGCGGCGAACTCGATCGATGCTGTGGTGCCGCCCGTCTGGATCATGTGCGGCGGCACGATGTTGCCAGCGTTACGCACAATGAATAGTTCGCCCGGCTCGGTCTGAGTGATCATCGCGGTTTCAATCCGCGAGTCAGAACAAGTAATAAAAAGCGCTTCGGGCGACTGACCCGTGGCCAGCTTTTCGAATAGCTCTTTTTTCGCCGGATAGACTTCGTTCTGGAAGCGAACGACGCCGGCTGCGAAATGGGGCATTTAATCTCTCTCCGTTGTCAGGAAGTTGCTGCTTTAGGCGACGCACTCCATATGCGCCGCGCTTGTGTGATGCTGGACTTTGGAACGCCTTTGATGCGGCCCTCCACGAAATCCAGACCATCGACGATCCAGTCGGCGATTTCCGGCTGGGTCAGGTGGTAAAAATGGTGTCTGCCGTCCCGGCGCTCCTCGACCAAGCGATGCGCGCGCATCAGACTCAGATGCTGCGAGACGCGGGCGCCGGGCAGATCCAGCGTTTCGGCTAGGGTATTCACGTCTTTTTCGCCGGTCCGCAATTCCTCGATCATCCGGATACGATCCGGATGGGCGATAACCTTGAAGATTTCGGCGAGCTCTCTCGCGACGAGCTGACGGCCAGGCATACTATTCTCTCCATTTGCGCAACGAACGAGCGATTAGGTACCATATAATCGCGTTCTCACGCATCTGCGTATCTGCATGTTTTTGCAGATATGCAGCCATATGGAGCCGAATTTCCGGGTTTCAAGACCCGCTCATATAAAAAAACGGCGGGCTTTTTGGCCCGCCGTCATTTCCTGTCCCGGCCCCGGATTGCTGGGGTCGGGCCCCTGGCGTCCGGTTTTAGAGATTTTGGGCCCCGACCATGCAGTACAGCATGGGGATCGAGAGCACCGTATTGGTCCGCGAGAACAGCATCGCCGTTCTCGCCGAGGCCGCCTTCGCGTCCGCCGCAAGGTCAGGGAATTGGTTGTTGATGTTGAGGGCCTTTTTCTGGTTCGGCCAGATGATGAACCAGACATTGAACCACATGATGATGCCGAGCCACATGCCAATGCCGATCAGCGTCGTTCTGATAACGCCGCCGCCTGCAAACCCGAGCGACATAGCCTCTACGATATAACCGTTGAGCATGGCGAGAATCAGTCCGGTCGCAATGGTCGACATGGCGCCCCAGCGGAACCACCACAGCGCCGCCGGCGCGATATGTTTCCCGACCGCCGGTTTTTGCTCATCCGGGATCGACGGCATCAGCGGGATCTGAACGAAGTTGAAATACCAAAGCAGACCGATCCACATCACACCGGACAGGACATGCAGCCAGCGGAAAAAGAACCGCCAGTAATTCGCGTCCAGCGCGCCGCCCATCGTTAGGTAAAGACCCGCCACCAGCATGGCGAGCACAACGCCCGTGATCACCGCATTTCTTAAATTCGTCAGCAGAATGGTCATCGTCCCTCTCCTCGTAACGTTGCTTTCTTTTGTTGAGCAACAGTCTTTATGGAAATATTCCGGACGCCGACAAACTGCGAAGCGCCGAAATTCAACGCATTAGAGCGCAAATCGGCGCCGGAGCGCAACAATGGCCTATGTTGCGCTGCATACAGACTTTCAGAATAGAAACTGCCTAGTCGTTTTCGACCTTGACGCCGTTTACATAAACGGTTCCGCCGCGCCCATGGCGGGTGATGCGGCCGTTGACGCTATCCATGCGAACCTCAGACGAGCCATACATGGTCAGCTCCGGCTGGGTGACGGCGCCGCGGAAAAAAATCCCACCTGAGCCGTCAATAAAAGCGCGCAGCTTATCGGTGCGGCCCGCCTTGACCGCAACAGCGCCGGAACCGGCGATGCGCACGGTCATGGGTCCGTCCATGCGTGTCGACCGCACAAGGCCGGAGCCCGCAATCGAAATATCGAGCATGCCGTCAACATCGCCGAGCACCACATCGCCCGGCCCCGCAATATCAACATCGACAATTGACGCGTCGCCGGTGCGCACATCCGCGTCGCCGGAAACATCGATTTCCAGCCCGCCCTTGATGTTGCCGGTCACCAGGCGTGAGCCATGGACAACGCCGATCACCGCCTCGCCCAGATCGCTGGTCTCTCCATAGACATAGCAGGCGTCGAGATTGAGCGCGCCGCCGAGACGCTGCATGGCGAGCTTCACCCGGGCGTCGATAAACTCAACATCGCCTTCAAACGGCATCAGGATTTCAATGGTCGGGTAAGCGTCAAACAGCTCCTGATTGACAGGCTCGCCGTCGGATAGCTTGCGGCCTTCGCGCGGTTCGAACTGGCGCGTGATCCGGCGGTCGCAGCAGTCGAGACCTTCCGGGTCTTTCCACTTCTCGCCGGTGATGATCAGAACGCCGTCTTTTTCTTCGAGTTTCAGGGGAGCGTACGTCTTGCCCTGACGGATGGTGATGTCGATCTCGTCGCCGCTTGTGGTTTTGATGTCCACAGTCCCGGTAACGTCCCGAAATGATACATCGCTGAGATTATATGTCTCGGCGTTGGCCGCCGCGCCGAAGAGCGCCATCACCGCCCCGCCGGACGCAAGAAGGCCTGCAAATGCCGATTTCAACTGATTTCCCGCCGTCATACGTCTCACCCTTGGTCAGTCGTCACCCTGGCGCCCCGCTTCTACCTTAACCTTGCGCCGGTCTGAAATCAGCAAAAACCGCGCCGTCATTTCCAACCGCCGCGGCCCTGCCTATAACCCGCCCTATGCACGATCTTCTCCTCACCAATGCGACACTGGCGACCATGACGCCCGATACGCCCTATGGCCTGATCGAAAACGCCGCCCTTGCGGTGAAAGACGGCCGGATCGCCTATGCCGGCCCCATGGCGGAGCTGCCCGGCGGCGCCTCGAAAGCAAGTCGGGACCTTGGCGGCGCGCTGGTCACGCCGGGCCTCATCGACTGCCACACCCACCTTGTTTATGCGGGCGAGCGCGCAACTGAGTTCGAGGCGCGCCTCTTGGGCAAATCCTATGAAGAGATCGCCCGCACGGGCGGCGGCATTCTGTCGACCGTCAGGGCGACGCGCGCCGCCAGCGAGGATGAGCTTGTAGAGGCGGCGCTGCCCCGTCTGGATGCGCTCATCGGCGAAGGGCTGACCACAATCGAGATCAAATCCGGCTACGGATTAACGCTTGAAGACGAGATGAAAATGCTGCGCGCGGCGCACCGGCTCGGGAAAGAGCGTCCGGTGCGGGTCAAGACAACGCTGCTTGCCGCACACGCCTTGCCGCCGGAATTCAATAGCGCCGACGATTACATCACCTATGTCTGCGATGAGATCATGCCCGCTATTCACGCCGAACGGCTCGCTGACGCCGTTGACGGGTTCTGCGAAGGCGTCGGCTTCTCTCCCGCACAGATTGAACGCGTCTTTGAAAAAGCGACCGCGCTCGGGCTGCGCGTGAAACTTCATGCGGAGCAATTGTCCGATCTCGGCGGCGCGAAGCTCGCGGCTAAATACAGCGCCCTTTCGGCCGATCATCTCGAATATCTGAAACCAGAGGATGCAAACGCCCTCGCCACAGCCGGGACTGTCGCGGTGTTGCTGCCAGGGGCATTCTACTTCCTGCGCGAGACAAAACTACCGCCCGTTGACGCTCTACGCCGCGCCGGCGTTTCCATGGCGCTCGCTACAGATTGCAATCCCGGCACTTCCCCCATGACCTCGCTCCTCCTCGCCATGAACATGGGCTGCACGCTCTTTCGTATGACGCCTGAAGAAGCGCTCGCGGGCGTCACCCGCAACGCGGCCAAGGCCCTGGGCATCGATGACGCCGGAACGCTCGCCCCGGGCCAGCGGGCCGATCTCGCGATCTGGCGGGCCTGCCACCCGGCCGAGCTGGCATATGGAATTGGCGCCAATCCTCTTGTCCAGCGGGTGTTCGCAGAGGGCTTTAAACGCTAAACGCGCAGCCTGTGCGCCTATCACAAAGCTTTGAAAAACCAGTGCTGGCGGCCGGATCGCACGGCCCCCATTTTCGCGATTGAAAAGCGCAGTCTGCCAGTAGATAAATATGGCCGTTTTGTGACATTATGAGATTTCGGCCGCGCTCAGCATGGGGCAAGCGGCGGCCAGTCCGTTCTCAACGGCGCTAAGGCGGGGGCCAGGCGCAAACAGTGAATCCATCCCGGCGCATCCTGCGCCGGAAGACGTAATGAGTGTTTTTACATGTCGACCGCGTCGATGATCATCAATGCCAAGAGCAGCCGCAACCTCTCGCTTGCGGAGGACCTGCTCTATGTCACGAAGCGCCATAACGGCATTCGCCCCTATGTGCTGGAGCGCATAGAAGATCTGGGGCCCGCGCTCGACGATATCGAGAAAGGCGACTCGAACACGCTTATCCTCGCGGGCGGCGACGGCACAATGCAGGCCGCGATCACCAGCGCGATCAACCGGCGCCGGTTTCAGACGCAGCCAAGTTATGTCGCCCTTCCCTGCGGCATGACCAATGTCATCGCCAATGATTGCGGCCTTCAAGGCCCGCCGGCGACGTCGCTCGATAACTTTCTGTGGCGGCGCGATCGCGGTGAGGTTTCCCGGCTTGAGCGCCCGCTGATCGGCATGCAGCTCTCCGAACGTCAGGACCCGATCTACGGCTTTTTTCTCGGCGCCGGGCTGTTCCATACAGCCGTGCAGTTCAGCCGCCAGAATGTGCAGAAGATGGGCGCCACTCGCTCTCTCGCGGTCGCGCTCTCAACCGTTGGGTTTGTTTTGAAATGCGCGCTCGACAATGCCGACGGCCCGCCTCCGCTTTCGGCTGAGGTCAAGAACGAAGACGGCGCGTTCGAACAACACGATCTGTCGTTCATCGCCATGACGACCTTGAACAAGCTTTCCGCCGGAATCTTTCCTTTCTGGGGCGAAGGCGGCGAGCCCATGAATGTCACCGCGATTGACTATCCCCGCCGGAGATTGTTGCAGGCGGCGATGCCGATCCTCAGGGGCAAGGCGAAACCGTGGTTCCCTGACGCCGGCTATCACAGCTGGAAAAGCCGCGAAATGCGCATGCGTTTTGACGGACCTGTGGTGTTCGACGGCGAGATTTTCCATACGGCGCCGGGTGAAGACCTGATCCTCAAGGTCTCCGAAAAAGCCGCCTTCCTGATTTGATGCAGTTCGGACCGCATGAGACTGACCCGCGTGACGCCGCGCTTGAAACCTTACGCGAGCGCATCCGCGCCGTGTCGGCCGCGCCATTAAACGAGCCCGCGCAAATTCTGCTCGATGCGCTGCTGGCAAAACATCCAGGCGCGGCGGCGCTGTTTTACGGCTCCGGCGCAAGCGTTGCGCGCACGGATGATCCCGCCAGCATCATTTTCGATTTCTACATTATCGGCGAAAGCTATGACGCGCTTTATTCGTCAGACGCGATGAAGCTTGCGAACAAACTCGTGCCGCCCAACGTCTTTTATTTCGAGACGCCGTCCCCTTTTGGAACCTTGCGCGCGAAATACGCAGTCCTTTCCATCGATCATTTTGAGAAGCTTGTCAGCGAAGACACCTTCCATTCTTACTTCTGGGCGCGCTTCGCCCAGCCCTGTCGCGTTCATGGCGGATCAACAGCAATGACTGCGCGGTTAGAAACCGCGCTGGCGACCGCCATCGCGACTTTCTGCAAGCGCGCGGCGGGCCTCTTTGACGGACCGTTCACCGCGCGGGAATTGTGGCTCGCGGGGCTTGGCGTTTCCTACAAGGCGGAGCTGCGCGCGGAAGATGAAAGCCGGGCGGCGAAGCTGATTGAAAGTTATGGCGACTGGGCGGCGAGCGTCACCGCCCCCGCCCTCACCTACGCCGGCCTCGACATCGGTCTTGAGGGAACCGTGATCCGGCCGAAACAAAAACCGCCGCAAACTGCGCGCGCCTGGCGGCTGCGCAGCGCGCAAGGCTCCGTTCTGTCGGCCTTGCGCCTCCTGAAAGGCACGCAGACCTTCAAAGGCGGCATTGATTACATCGCCTGGAAAATCCAACGCCATTCCGGCATTGATTTGCAAATTACAGATTGGGAACGCCGCCACCCCATGCTCGGCGCCCCCGGCGCGGCGCTCAGATATTACCGGCTGCGCGCGCAAACAAACCGGAACGCGTAAATGCCTGTCTTTTCCACGAGCGACGCCGACATTCATTATGAGATCACCGGCGACGGCCCGCCGCTATTGCTGATTGCCGGTCTCGCCAGCGACAACGCAAGCTGGGGACCGGTGACGCCAATCCTGTCAAAACATTTCAAGCTGATCATGCCGGATAATCGCGGTGCGGGACGCACCAGAACAACAGCGCCGCTTTCCGTTGACGCCATGGCGGACGATTGCGCGGCGCTCCTCGATCATCTGCAGATCGACCGCGCCCATGTGGTTGGTCACTCCATGGGCGGGATCATCGCCATGACCTTTGCGGCGCGCGCGCCCGACCGGATCAACAAGCTGGTGCTCGCCGCATCCTGCGCGAAAACGCCGGCGCGGGCCGTCTCCGTCATCGACACTATTCTCCTCCTGCGCGAAGCGGGGGCGCCGCAGGAACACTGGTTACGCTCTTTCTTTCACTGGCTGTTCAAACCTGACTTTTTTGAAAATAAAAACGCGGTGGATGCGGCCATCGCCCTTTCTATGGCCTATCCTTATGCGCAATCCGTAGAAGACATGCGCGCCCAAGTGGACGCGCTGCGCGATTACGACGCCTCGGCGTTGCCAACCGCCCTCACCTCCGAAACCCTGTTGCTGGCGGGCGAACATGATTTGATGTTTTCGCCTCAGGACATAAAAGCCGCTTTCGAGGCCGCCCCCGCCCGGCTCGAAATTCTCTCCGGCGCGGCCCATTCCCTCCATTGGGACAATCCTGCGGACTTTTCATCGAATGTGATCGCGTTTTTGTGCGATTGATTGCCTTTCATAAAAGCGTTACATGAGGGACCTCGCGCAACCGTGCGTGGATATCGTCGCCGGGTAAATCGGCATCCTGACACAGGGGCGCTATCCAAATCGGGAGCGTTCGCAAGGCGAGTAAAACGCCGGACTGCGGGCGGATCGGCGCGAGGCATTGGAGACGGCGAACCCCGAGTAAAACGGCGCGCGCCGCGCTTCGCCAATGTGAGTTACGGAAACGCCCCAATGAAAAAAATACTTTTGGCCACCGCCCTTTCAGGCGGCTTTGCGTCGAGCGCCGTCCTGGCGCAAGAAACGCAACAAGACGAAATCTTTGTCACCGCACAACGCCGCGAACAATCGCCCCAGGATGTGGGCGTCGCGCTCAATGTGTTTTCCGGCGCCGACCTGATCGCGCAGGGAACAAGAAATGTAAACGCGCTTGAGAACTTCGCGCCGAACCTTGAGATCGAAAGCCAGTTCGGCTCCGGCCAGCCGAGCTTTTCCATTCGCGGCGTCGGCTTCCGCGACTACGCCACCAACAACGCCCCCACTGTCGGCGTCTATGTAGACGATGTCGCCTATCCGATCCCGGTAATGACGCAGGGCGTTCTGTTCGATGTTGAGCGCGTGGAAGTCTTGCGTGGACCGCAAGGCACGCTCTACGGACGCAACACCACCGGCGGCGCCATCAAAGTGATCAGCGCACAACCGACGGAAAACTTCTCCGCCGGCGCCGTGATCGAGGGCGGACGGTTCGGCCGCGTCGACGCCGAAGGTTTCGTTTCCGGACCCGTCGCCGACACGATCCGCGTGCGCCTTTCCGGCGCAACATCGCAAGGCGGCGCGTGGCAGACCAATCGCGAGACAGGCGAGGAACTCGGCGATGCTGAGCAATATGCGTTGCGCGGCCTCGTCGCTATCGATCTGGCCGCGGATATTGAAGCCATCCTCAATCTCCACGGCTTTATCGACCAGTCAGACGGGCTCGGCCTGCAATTATTCAATGACTCAAGCTTCGGCCCCCTCGCCCATCAGCGGCGCGAAACAAGCTGGGGCTCGTCGCCGGAATTTTCGGCGCTGACAGGGCTTTCGCAAACCCAGAGCCCCTTCCGCGACAATGAAGGCTGGGGAACAAGTCTGACCGTGAACGCAGGGCTAGGCGGCGCAGCCCTGACCTATATCGGCGCTTATGAAACGCTCAACCGCAAAGAGTTCAACGACTATGACGCGCTGACCCTCGGCGGCGCCGGCGTCTACTTTCAATCGAGCGCAGACGTCATGTCCCATGAGCTTCGCCTGTCCGGCGAAACCGGCGCTCTTAACTGGGTCGGCGGCGTTTATTATTCCGAAGAAGACCTTGGCGAATTATACCAGTCTGACTTTGTGGCGAGCTTTGGTCCTGGTTTCGCGGTAACGACGCCCTATAATCAGAATGTTCGCACCATGGCCGCCTATGTTCATGGCGAGTATGAGCTGTCGCCGCTTGTCTCCGTGATCGCTGGACTGCGTTATGAAGACGAGGAACGCAAGCTTCGCGACCTCGGCACCTTCGCCGTCGCTACCGGGCCGTTGAACTTCGCCAATGGCAGCACCGATTTCACGCTGGAAAACCGCGATCTCAGTTCGGACAATCTCTCTGGCAAGATTGGCGTCGAACTGACGCCCGCAGACGATGTGCTGCTTTACGCCCATGCAAGCCGCGGCGTGAAATCCGGCGGCTTCACCGCTTACAACACGCTGAACCCCAATGCGCTGACGCCTTTCGCGCCAGAAAAACTGAACGCCTTCGAGGCCGGTTTCAAAACCTCCTTCAGCGACGCCATCCAACTCAACGGCGCGGCGTTTTACTACGATTACAAAGACCAGCAGGTGCAGTCGGCGATCTATGATACCGGCACTGGCGCCGTGGTCGGCCGCATCGTCAACGCCGACAGTGAAATCTATGGCGCCGAGATCGAAGCGGTGCTGACGCCCTCGCCGTGGCTCACCATCGGTCAGACATTTGGGTACAAGACCGGCGAGTTCACTAACTTCATGGATCTCGATATCGCCGCGTCGACGCTCGCCGGCATGGAAGTGCTGACCGACCGCTCAGGCCAGGATCTTGGTTTCCCCAACATCAGCTATCAGGGCTTTGTCGAAGCCCAAACGCAGATCACCGGTGGCTGGTCGGCGCGCGCGCGGTTTGATTACGCCTATCGCGATACACTTTCCCTGCCGCTGCTCGGGCCCGCTTACGCGGTCGGCGATTACTGGCTCGCCAATGCGCAAGTCGCCTTCGGTCCTGATGACGGACGCTGGGAGCTGGCGCTCTGGGGGCGGAACATCTTCAACGCGCAATATGATGAAACCCGCAACTTTTTCATCACTGGCGGCGCGGCCGACATCGCCGCGCCGGGCATGCCGGCCACCTATGGCGCAAGAGTGAGCGTGAAATACTAGTCTGAAAACGCGACACCCCATGCTCTAAGCATGGGGTGTCGCTCGAAGACGAAAGTTTGCGTCTAGTCCAAATACCCCGGCAAACGCGGCAGCGCGTCATAATCCGCCATCACATGCTGGATGATGACACGCGCGCCCGTTTCTTCGGCAATTTCTTCGAAACGATCCATGGACGCGAGTGTGTCTTCAACACTGGTGTTGAATTTCGGCACATAGCGGTTATCGCGCGACTCCTGCAGGTGATACATATCGCCCGAGAGCAACACCGGCCCTTCATTTTCCAACTGCACTAACAGCGATGTGTGCCCCGGCGTGTGTCCCGGCATGGCGAGGATCATCACAGACCCGTCGCCGAAAACATCATAGTCACCGTCAAACTCGATGGTCTCTGCTTCTTCCAGCGCGTTGTAGAGCGGAAAGCTTTGCTCGTCGGCGCGCGCTTCATCACGGAACATATGGGCGCGCTCATCCTTGTCGATCAACAAGATCGCGTCCGCGAAACGGTTGGCGTCGCCGATATGATCGAAATGAGAATGCGAAGGGCTGAAATAGTCCACATCATCCACGGTCAATCCGATTTCAGCAAGCTGGCCTTCAATCGTTTGCGGCATGGTCAGACCAAAGGGCCCGGACGTGACGCCCTCTTCGCCCGCGTCGTGAATCGCCGTTGGCAAGCCCGCATCCCAGAGCAGATCGCCCTTAGGGTGGCGAATAAGAAAACACATGACCGACGCAGCATTGGTACGCCCGTCATATTCATCGCCTTGCGTGAAGAGCGAAAGGTCGAGCATGTCGATTCGGCCGCAATCGAATGTGTAAAGCTTGATGTTTTCCGTCGCGGACACCGGCGCCGTTTCTGTGGCTTTGTTTTCCTGCCCACATGCGCCCAGCGCCAACGCGGCGCCTAGTGTGACCAAGGATAGGAATTTCTTCATTTCGCCCTCCAAAAGAATTCCGGCCCTGCTTATCAGCGTTTCACCGCCAGGAGAACAGCCCTGAGCAGGAGGGTTTTAGGCCGGGTGCAATTCAAGCTAGACTGGGCGAAACATAACGACCGGGAGCGTCGAAAGAACAGCCATGACGGATTTTGAAACGCCCTACATCCTCGCCATCGATCAGGGCACCACATCAAGCCGCGCGATTGTGTTCGACCATGCGGGTCGCATCGTCTCCTCTTCGCAATCGGAATTTCCGCAACACTACCCTAATGACGGCTGGGTCGAACATGACCCGGAAGACATCTGGAACACGACCTTGGCGACTGCGCGCGAGGCTTTCGCTGCTGCGGAAAAGTCCGGCGGAGAAATCGCTGCGATCGGCCTTACCAATCAGCGCGAAACTACATTGATCTGGGACCGCAAAAGCGGGGCGCCCATCTACAACGCCATTGTCTGGCAGGATCGGCGCACGGCGGACATTTGCGCCAAACTGCGTGACGGCGGCGTTGAAACCCATGTGTCGGCGCGCACGGGGCTGGTGCTCGATCCGTATTTTTCAGCGACAAAAGCCGCATGGATTCTCGACCATGTTGAGGGCGCGCGTGCGCGCGCGGAAAATGGCGAGCTTGCCTTCGGCACTGTCGACAGTTTTCTGATCTGGCGATTGACCAGCGGCGCGCGGCACCTGACGGACGCCACCAACGCCAGCCGCACATCGCTTTACAACATCCATGACAATTGCTGGGACGACGCCCTGCTTGAAAAATTCGGCGTGCCCAAAGAAACCCTGCCTGAGGTGCGCAATTGCGCCGATGATTTCGGTATGACCGATCCCGAATTGTTCGGCCGGGCGATCCCCATTTGCGGCGCTGCGGGCGATCAACAGGCCGCCGCGTTTGGTCAGGCGTGTTTTTCCCCCGGCGACATCAAAAGCACTTATGGCACGGGCTGTTTTGTCGTCATCAATACAGGCGACAAACCGCTCGCCTCCCATAACAAGCTCCTGTCCACCATCGCATGGCGTCTTAATGGCGAGACGACTTATGCGCTGGAAGGCTCGATCTTCATCGCCGGCGCCGCGATACAGTGGCTGCGCGATGAATTGCAGATCATCAAATCAGCGGAAGAGACGGCGGACCTCGCTGAAAGCATCGAAACCAATAATGGCGTTTATCTGGTCCCTGCGTTCACCGGTCTTGGCGCTCCGCACTGGGCGCCGAAAGCGCGCGGATTGATTGCCGGGCTCACCCGCGGCGCAGGTCGTGCGGAACTCGCCCGCGCCGCGCTTGAAAGCGTCGTTTATCAGACCGCCGATCTGATGACCGCCATCGCGCGCGACGGCGCAACCACCAATACCCTGAGAGTCGATGGCGGCATGGTCGCCAATGACTGGCTGATGCAATTCCTCGCTGACATAATCGGCCTGCCCGTGGAGCGGCCGAAAGTACTGGAAACAACGGCGCTCGGCGCCGCCTATCTCGCCGGGCTGCAGGCCGGGATCTATCAGGATACGGAAGAAATTACCGAGCGCTGGCGCCTCGACGCTCGCTTCCAGCCCGCCATAGCGCCGGAACTGCGCAGCCGCAATCTCGCCGGCTGGTCAGACGCACTCCGCCGCACGCTTGCCTGATCAAAAGGACTGTTCATGCGTATCTTTATCTTAGGTGCAATGTTGCTGACCGCCGCCTGCGCATCAGCGCCGGAACCGCAAAGCGCGGCGCCGATAGTTGAGCCGATCGTCATTGGCGAGAGCCGGCATATTGAATCCGAAGCGCTGGACCAGACACGGACCTATAATGTCTGGCTGCCACCCTCATATGGTGAAAGCGACGCATCCTATCCAGTGCTGTATGTCATGGATGGCGGGTTGCAACAGGACTTCCATCACATTTCCGGCCTCGCGCAGCTCTCGACCATAACGGGCATGTTCCGCGAGATCATTGTCGTCGGCGTTGAAACCGTCGACCGCCGGGCGGAGCTGACATCGCCATCGTCCGATCCGCGCGACAAGGAAGACTTCCTGACCCATGGAAACGCCGCCGCTTTCCGCGCCTTTCTCGCCGATGAAGTCATGCCCGATGTCGCCAGCCATTATCGCGTGAGCGGCGAGACCGCGCTGATAGGAGAAAGCTTCGCCGGTTTGTTTGTTCTCGAAACTTTCCTGACAGCGCCGGACACAACGGATAGCTATATCGCGATATCGCCAAGCCTCTGGTGGGATAAGGGCGCACTTGCGAAAGCGTCAGCGGAGCATATGCGCAAGATGCCGGAGAAGGAGCGCAAGCTTTATCTCGCCATCGCCAATGAAGACGGCATCATGCGCGAAGGCGTGCTCGATGTAGTCAAAACCCTGAAAAAGGAAAAAGTCCCCGGCCTCGCCTGGACGTTCTCGGACCGCCCGGACCTGAAACACTCATCGATCTATCACCGCGAAGCGCTTGAGGCGCTGTTATGGACCTTCGCGAATCCCGACGAGGAGAAGACTCATTAGCCAATACGTATTGTCGGCGCGCCTTCCCTGACCGCACCGATCACCGTCGCAGAGGCGTGACCGTGACGGCGGAAGGCGGCGAGCACCTCATCCGCCGCGTCAGGCGTGCAGGATACGAGAAGTCCGCCGGAGGTTTGCGGATCGGTGAGCATGTCGCGTGATTGTTCGGCCCATCCCGACGGCGCTTCGATCCAGTCTTTCACGCTTTCCCAGTTGCGCCCGCTGGCGCCGGTTTTAACGCCGTCATAGAGGAGCGACCGCGCAAGATCGAACATGGGAATGGCGTTTTCATCAACAGCCGCCCCAACCCCGCTGCCCCGGCACATTTCAGAAAGATGGCCGAGAAGGCCGAAGCCGGTCACATCGGTCATGGCGTGAACGCCGTCGATCTCGGCAATATCCGCCCCCGGACGATTGAGCAGCGTCGTTGACGCAATCATCGTATCGTAGCCTTCGGGCGGCAGAATTTCTTTCTTCAGCGCCGCGCTGAAGACGCCAACGCCGAGCGGCTTGCCAAGGATCAACACGTCACCGGGCCGCGCGCCGTCATTACGCATAATCCGGTCAGGGTGAACAAGGCCAAGCGCTACAAGGCCGTAAATCGGTTCAGCGGAGTCGATGGAGTGCCCGCCCGCAACCGGAGCGCCCGCCGCCTCGCTTGCCGTGCGGCCGCCATCGAGAATGCGCCGGATCGTCTCCGTCGACATCTTGCCGATCGGCATGCCAGTTATGGCGAGGGAAAAAATCGGCCGTCCGCCCATGGCGTAAACATCCGACAGGGCGTTGGTGGCGGCGATCCGTCCGAACTCGAACGGATCATCGACGATGGGCATGAAGAAGTCCGTCGTGGCGATCACCGCCGCATCGTCGGAGATACGGTAAACGGCGGCGTCGTCGCTGTTGGCCGCGTCGACCATTAGGCCCACATGGGTCGCCGCCACGGGCATGGAGCTCAAAATCTCCTGCAGGACATTCGGCGCGATCTTGCAGCCGCAGCCGCCCCCATGGGCGAGCGAGGTCAGACGGGGTTCCGCGGACATGTTTCCTTCTCCTGAAGGCGGCCTTCTTGCAGCCGACGCCGGACAGTCTAGAACACTCCTTTTGGCGGCGCGCAAGCGCTTTCAGGCGCAGGGCATGATCGAGACTATCAGCGATATCGAGGTGGAAACGCTAGCGCGCTTTGACGCCATCATCGACGTGCGCTCGCCCTCGGAATACGCGGCGGACCACCTTCCGGGCGCGATCAGCCTGCCCGTGCTGGATGACGCGCAGCGGGCGGAAATCGGGACCATTTACAAACAGGACTCGCGCTTCACCGCCCGCCGACTTGGCGCGGCCTATGTGGCGCGCAATGTGGCGCGGCATCTGGAAACCGCGCTGGCGGACCGGCCAAAAGGTTTTCATCCGCTCATCTATTGCTGGCGCGGCGGTATGCGTTCGAACGCCATGGCGACAATTCTCTCGCAAGTGGGATGGCGCTGCGGCGTGCTTGAAGGCGGCTACAAGACCTGGCGGCGCGCGGTGACGGCCGCATTGCGCGACAGCGAGGCGCCATTGCCCATCGTCCTTCTCGACGGTCAGACGGGGGTAGCGAAATCGGATATGTTGCGCGCGGCGGAACGCGAAGGCGTCCAGGTGCTGGACCTCGAAGCCCTCGCTCATCATCGCGGCTCGGTCTTTGGCGGCTATGACGATGATCCGCAGCCGGAACAAAAATATTTCGAAACCCATATTTTCGAGCGCCTCCGCCATATGGATCTTTCAAGGCCCATTCTTGTGGAGGCTGAATCAAACCGTATCGGCCGCTGTGAAATCCCAACCCGGCTATGGGCCGCCATGCAAGGCGCGCCGCGCATCACGCTCTCGGCGCCGCTCGCGGCCCGCGCCGCCTATCTGACGACAGCGTATCCGGACATCACCGGCGACAAGGCCGCCGCACTCGCCGCCATCGACCGCTTGGCGCCATTTCATTCCAAGGAAACAATCGCCGAATGGCGCGGCCTTGCGGATACGGCCCAATGGCGTGACCTGGCGGCGGCGCTGATGCAGGCCCATTACGATCCGGCCTATGAACGCAGCCGCCAGCGCGGGCGCTGCGGCGCGGCGCTTTCCAGCTACGACCTCGACACGCTCGACAGCGCGACATTTGAACGGGTTGCGAAGGAGATCGCATCCACTCTATTGAGCGCTAAATTTTAATGGTCGCGCGTCCGAACCCAAAAACCGCTCACACTTTTTGTGGACGCGCTCCAAGAAAAGAAAGCCTGACCCCATGACCCAGCCCGACCTGACCGGCAAAACCGCCCTCGTCACCGGCGCCTCCCGCGGCATCGGCAAGTCGATCGCGCTCAGCCTTGCAAAAGCGGGCGCGCATGTCCTGGCGCTGGCGCGCACGTCCGGCGCGCTTGAAGACCTTGATGACGAGATCAAGGCCGCAGGCGGCAAGGCGTCGCTGATCCCCATGGACCTCGTCGCCGATGACGGGATCGAACGCCTCGCGGGCGCCCTGATTGAGCGTTTTCCCGCGCTTGATATTCTGGTGCTCAATGCGGGCTCGCTCGGCGAACTGGCGCCGATGCCGGATATAGATCCGAAAGTCTGGCGACACACCATCGACCTCAATGTCACGGCGAACTGGCGGCTGTTGCGCGCGCTCGACCCGATGCTGCGAAACGCAGCCGATGCGCGCGTCATCGGCCTGTCATCGCGCGTCGGCGGCGAAGCGCCCAAAGCATTCTGGGGAAGCTATGCAGTTACAAAGGCTGCGTTCGACATGCTCCTGAAAACATATGCTGAGGAAATGGCGAAAACCTCCGTTCACGTCTCTATCATCAGCCCGGGACCGATGCGAACAGACATGCGCAAAGTCGCCATGCCGGGTGAAGACCCGGCGACCCTGCCCCATCCCGATGAGCTTTTGCCGCTGGTCCATCATTTGCTGACGCGTGAGGCGCGCGAGCCTTTGCGCATTTCCTTCAAGGAATGGACAGGCGGCGCGTAGCGCACGCCTTCATCCTACGATGCGCCTAGCGGCGTTTTTCTTTTGAATCGTAAGGGTTGGCCGGCTTTTTCAAGATCAGCCTGATCGGCACCGCCTTGATTTCAAAAGCGTCGCGAATGCCGTTGATGAGATAGCGCCGATAGGATTCAGGCAATTCATCCGCTCGCGTGCACTGCGCCACAAAGGTCGGCGGGCGTGTTTTTGTCTGGGCGATGTAACGCAGCTTAATGCGCTGGCCGGAAACGGCGGGCGGCGCATGACGATGCACCGCCTCTTGCAGCCAGTCATTC
>JAUHYK010000062.1 GCA_030426465.1 Alphaproteobacteria bacterium | reverse complement strand
TCTCTTCAAGCGGTGGCGGGGAAATAGATCGGGTTTTGGGACCTTCGGCCATGGTCGGGCCTCCTCGTTAATGAAACGAGGACGAGCCCAGCACAGGCGAAATCGGCGAAATAGTGAGGAAATTTCGTCAAATTCAGTAGGAATGGCACAAAGCGGTGCGAAGGCGACCCGGCAGTGGTCGCTTTCTTTGAGTGTCTGCTTCGCGCGCATCTGTGGACGGCGTGCCTTTGGCAAGAGGTTTTTGGTGATCATTGCAGTTTGGTCGTTAGCGGGCATCTGTTCGACCTGTTCGTGCGGCGTAATTAGATTCCGGTGGCCATTTTGCTTTCCACAAGATGAGGCCCGTACAAAAAAGCTCGCACTAAATGGTGTTCGCGCGCAGATGGGTTCTCCCCACTCGTCAGAAACTACGGTTCTGTATGATCTCCTTTTTGCTCTCACCAATCTCGTACTGCGCCAATCGTGGGGCGGTTTCTTTTACGCCGGCATTAACTTTCTCGGATTGAAGCGTTCTTTGGTCATCATCAAGGCACAGATCATGCGGGCGATTGTATTGACCATTGCGACGGCGGCGACTTTCGTTGGTTTGCGTTCCAACAATCTGACCAACCAGGGGTGACTGGTAAATCCGAGCTGCCTGGCGCGGATAATCATCGACATAGCGCCGGCGACAAGCAGCCGCCTAAGCGCTGGATTGCCGGTCTTGGTGATACGCCCAAGCCGGTCTCGGCCGCCGCTCGAATGTTGCTTCGGCACAAGGCCGACCCAGGCGGAGAATGCTCTGCCAGATTTAAAGCTCGCAGGGTCGGCGACTTCTGCGATCACGCGCGTCGCAGTGATCGGACCGACACCAGGGATGGTCTCCAGGCGTTTGCTGAGCGCATTGGTTTTGTGAACCTCCGCTATGCGCCGGTCTGTTTCGAGGATCTCGCGTTTTACCCGTTTGAGCTCATCGACAAGCGGAATCAGGCATTGTCGCGCCAGGTCAGGAATGCGACGGTCCCGATTATCTCTCAACATAACGATGACCGCATCAACGCCCAGACGCCCCTTGGCTCCGACAATGCCAAACTCAGCGAGATGTCCTCGAATGCTGTTGATGATTCGGGTCGACATTCGCACCCATTGCTCACGAACTCCGTGCAAAACAAGCAAAGCTTGCTGATTAGTAGATTTGATCGAGACGAACCGCATGGTCGGCCGGGTGACGGCTTCGCAGATCGCTTCGGCGTCAGCCATGTCGTTCTTCTGTGTCTTCACGTAAGGTTTTACATATTGAGGCGGCATCAGCTTCACCTCATGGCCCAGCGCGCTGATCTCTCGCGCCCAGTGATGGGCGGTGGCGCAGGCTTCCATGCCGACCAGACACGGCTCCAATTTGGTGAAATATGCCAGGACCCGTGACCGTGACAGCTTGCGGCGACAGACAATCTCGCCTTCTGCGTTTATGCCGTGAACCTGGAAAACAGACTTCGCTAAATCTAGCCCAATTACTGTGATAGGGTTCTTCATGTGCGTGCTCCCAATGTTGCGGTGTCGCTACCCGTTACACTACCAGCTCGCGAGAGCTGGGGGGGGGCACGCCGTCCACCACATCAAGAGCGGACGAAAGAAAATGCTTCGCGAAAGCTGCCTAAATGGATCTAGCAGCCCTGTCCGGATTGCCCGTTCTTCAGCCATTCAGTGCTTGCTGTCATTTGTCTGGGATTTGTACGTAATTTTGACATTCCGCCTGGCGGTTCCCTTGAGGAAGCCAGCTGTTTTCGTCCCGGGAGGCCTCGCCATTACCAACGGACGCGCGAATTACAGCCAGCTTTCGGTCAGCTTGATTGCACCGGTCTCGCCCTCGATGGTCTTACCGATCAGCGCTTTGACAACGGACGGGGCGCTGGGCCCCCTCTAAGTTCATTTAGTTAGCTGCGGCTATCGAGGAAAGCTTTCATTGATCGCATTGCATATTCTGATTCCGGCAGGTCCGGCGCGAGAATTGGAAAAGAATGAAACATTCCTTTGTAGACCTCCAGGGCCGATTCTGCGTTGGCCGTCTTTAGCTTTTCATGAAGACGCCGGCTATCGGACAACAGGATTTCGCATGACCCGCATAAAATAAGACACGGCGGGTAAGCATGATCATAGTCGGCAAAGAGGGGCGAGGCGTCGGGGCTGTCGAGCCGGTTGCCCGCATAAGCTTGTGCACAGACACGCAAGCCGGGTTCGTATTGCAGAATGGGATCGTGCTCAGCCATCGCCGTTCGGCTTTCGCCGCGATTAGCGAGATCAGTCCAGGGTGAAATCAGGATCAGCGAGCGCGGCTGGAAGTCTTGTCCGCCCAAGTCATTAACGGCGCTCAGGGCGAGACCGCCGCCGGCCGATTCCCCGATCAGGCTGGCGCCGGAAAATCGTTGCAACACGTCTTTCATCGCCGCCGCGGTTAAGCGGACCGTTAAGTGACACGCCGAAAAAGGCGCGAGCGGGTAGTCCAGAGAGACCAGCGGCCGTCCAATCGCAGCGGCAAGAGGAATGGAGGCGAACAGGCTGGAGCGGGCCGAATAGCAGGTATAGCCGCCGCCATGCAGATATATCGCGGGTGTGGCGGTCTGATTTACTGTTTCGGGCGCAATGACCAAAGCGCGCAAAGGGCCGGCGCCTATTTCGGTGATCCGGGCGTTATGATATTGCCGTGCTTTTTCGCACGCCGGGCGCATTCGTTCCTCGACCATGTCCTGCACGGCGCGCCATTCGTCTGCAGAACCGTTCAGCGGAAGCTGCGATCTGTCTTCGAAGGGCGGCAGGGCGTCAAGGAAAGCCTGCGCTTGTTTCGAGATCGAATTATCTTGTGGCCGGTCCATTTAAAAACACGCCAACTTCATAACGATCCGATCGTTCTCAGCGCGCCATAAGCCGATTTGTAACGCTCGAAATAAGGGTGGTAGGCTTCATGAGCGGATGGGTTTGGTTCGATGGTGGATTTAAAACGCACCATGTTTTCAGCAGCCTCATCCAGTCCGTCATAGTGGCCGGCGCCGATGGCCCCGAACATGGCGCTGCCGAGCGCAGGGGCGCACGCCGCCGCGGCGAGCTTGACCGGGCTTCCGATGATGTCGGCGTGAATTTGCGTCCATACCGGCGAGCGCGTGACCCCGCCGCAGGCTACGACGTTTTCAATGGGCACGCCGTTATCCGACATTGTTTCGATGATAAGGCGAGCGCCATAGGCGATGCTTTCGAGCAACGCCCTGAAGAGGTGTCCGCGCGTGTGCGTTAAGGAAAGACCTGTGAAAGCGCCCCGGGACGCGGCGTCTGTGTAGGGAGTGCGGTTTCCCTGAAAATGATCCTGCGCTGTCACGCCGTCACAGCCGGGCGGCGCAGAGAGCGCCTCTTCGTCCAGCTCGTGATAGGACGCGTCAGGCGCGAGGGTGCGGCGGAACCAGTTGATGACCGAGCCGGTGGAGGTCTGACCGCCTTCGACAACGCTCGAACCGCGGCGCAGGACGTCTGAATAAGCGCCCCACATGCCCTTTGCATATAGGGGCTTGTCGGTGACGCCGAGATGCAAGTGCGATGAGCCCGTCACCAGCGCCAGATCGCCCGGCCGGATGACGCCCATGCCGGCCATGGCGATGAAAGCGTCGGCGCCGCCCTGCACAACGGGAATGCTGGTGTTGAGGTGCAGGGCCTGTGCCGCAGTCTGCGTCAGGGGACCGACAATCTCGCCCGGCGCCAGCACGGTCTGAGGCCATTTTTGCGCCAGTTCGCTCGCGCCAAGTTTTTCGAGAAGCGAGACCGGCGCTCCCTCGGCGTGATGATGAAAATGCCAGCGCACGCCCGTATTGTTTGCGCTCGCGGTCATGATTCCGGTCAGGCGGTAATTCAGATAGTCCTGATATTCACAGACTGTCTCGGCGGCGTCATAGAGCGCCGGCTGGTTTTCTTTTACCCAGAGGCTCTTGGGAATCATCCACTCAGCGGAAACGGGCCCGTGACCGCCATTGTTGATCTTCAGCGCATCGTCTCCGGTATCGAGAACCTGCGTCGCCTGCTGGCCGGCGCGCACATCCATCCACAACAAGGACGGACGCAATGGCCGCTTCTTGGCGTCAAGAAAGCAGACAGTGCAGCATGTCGTGTCGAGCGTGATGGCGGCGATATCGCCGGCGGCTGCATCGGCTTTCTTCATTGCTTCGGGAAGGGCGGTGCACAAAGCGCGCCACCAATCCTCCGGGTTTTGTTCCGCCTGGCCGGAAGCGGGAAAGACCGTTTCATAGGCCGCGCTGGCGGAAGCGAGCTCTTCGCCTGAAAGCGTGTAGACGCCGACGCGCAGACTTTCCGTTCCGCCATCGACCCCGATCAGCAGCGGCTGGCTCATGATGCGGCTCTTTGCTCGCAGATATGGCGGACGCGAAAGCCCATGGCTTTCGAAAGCGCCGCCATTTCATGAAATATGTCGCCATAGGCGACGGCGACGTGATTGCTCATATAGTGCGCCATGAGCGTGTCGCGGGACATCTGCAGGTCGGCGGCCATAAACGGCCATTGCGGCGTCGTGCTGTTCCACCACAGATCGCGCAACGCCGGTTCGAGCTGGACGATCTCGCCGCGACCGATATCCATCCACAATTCGCCGTTGGAAAAATGTGCGCGCGCCCAGGTGATTTCGCCGGACAGGCTCTCGCCGGCGAATGTGCCGCCGGCTACTGGAAAGTAAGCCGAGGGCTGACGGTAGGAATGCACGCCCGTTAGCGAGTCCGGGTTGTGGTTGAAGGCGTAGGCGCCGCTGGAGCCGGAATTCAGAAGAAGCCAGATAAACCGCCCGTCGACCTCATCGCCCCAGCGTATGTCGTGAAAGAATACCGCCTGATGGAGGCCTTTCGCCTTTAAAAGGCGTTTCATCATCTCCATCGGAACCAGGTTTCCTTGGTCGGCCTCTGTTGCGTCGGCGATCGTGTCTCCATTCGATTCCGGACGGCAGACCGAGTTGAGCAGCCCTTCGGCGAAGTCAGAAGGCGGGCGTGAATTGATCAGGCCCAATTGATATTGCCAGCCCACGCAATCGGCCTTGAATTCGTCGACAAGATCCAGAACGACGAGGTAATCGCGCAATTGTTCGCGCGTCGCGTCGACGGTGAAATCTTCCGCGCCTTCCTGTTCATAATAAAACATGACGCCTTTTTCCGTGACAAAGGCGAGGGCGTCATTAATCCGGCTTTCCGAAATGAACTTTCCGCGCTCGATGATCCAGGCCTGGTCTACTTTATGTTCTGAAAAGCCGATCTTGCTGAGCAGGCGGGGCCCGAAATAGCCGTTGGTCATTCCCATCGACGTATCGCCGAGCATCAGCGCCAGCGGGCGGCGATCGGCCATGGAGGCGGCCACGGCGTCGGCAATCGCCTGCGCTGGGGCGGGGGCGGCGGGCGTTTCTGAAATCGCGGTTTCGTCATAAGCGATGGCGCCATTCTCGACCCATTCTTCAAGGCGCGCCATGTAATCGTCGTCTTTGCGCCAGTCTTCTGCATCGGTCCAGATGCGGCTTGCTTTGCGGTCCACCATTTCAAGACATGCGCCGGTGTTTAACAGGCCTACAAGACCCGGCCATGTGCCGGAGAAATTGCTTGCAAGCAGCAAAGGGGAGTCTTTTCCGACAACCCCGTCGACCGTGTGCGGGCCGTAGACCCAATGAGCGTAAACGCCGATCATGGGCTCATCGATTGGGCTGAGTTTGGCGATCGACTCGTTCGGCTTGGTAATCATGCCGTCAACGCGCTTGTGGCGTTTGCCAAGACGGTCCAGGCTTTGTTCAAGCTGGCGCGTCGCCTGTTCGACTTGTCTCGTGGCGAGCGCGTTTGGCGTCGGGCGATAATCGCCCGGCCAGAAAATGTGAATTGTTTCCGCCATGGGGTTCCCTCAAATTTTGCTTGTTGTCATTTCTCCAAACGCTCGATGTCGGCCAGCCGGATTTCAGCGGACGGACAGGGCGGCAAGGGTTGCGACGGCGCGGCTTCATACCAGAACGCCGCAGCCGACCAGTCGTCGGATCTCTCGAATAATTCGGCCTTGTATTCATCGATTGTGCGCGCCGCGCCGGTCGGCCGGTGGCCGATCTGTTGAATCGTCACGCGCATCGATTCCTCACAGGTGATCGGATCGGCCAGATGCCAGCGATAGGCGGAAACGACGCCTGTATCCGCATCGTCGTATTTTTCTTTGTAGTTGCAGCCATGGTGGAGAAAGGCGTCATCTTGAACGCCCCAGGCCTGGCCGATATAATCTTCAGCGCCTGTTCCGGCGATCGTCGGGAAGCGCTTGTCTCCGTCGATATAAGCTTTCATTTCGCCTTCGCCCCACCAGAGCGGGTCTTTTGGCCTGACGCCAAGCACCGCGCCGAGAAAGCGGATGCGCCCCTGGCGCTCGCTCATGATCTCGAAATCCTCCCGAAGCGTCGTCTCACATTCGCGCCGGAAGGATGCGTGAAGACGCCCCACATCGTCCTGATGCTGATCGTCAAGCGTGTAATTGATCTGGTAGAAAAGCGGCAGGCGCGAGCCCGATTGATTGACGAATTCGATTCTGGCGCGCTTGGTGAAGGGCATGGGCGCCCAGAAATTCATCGCCTTGGTGGAGCCGACCGAGTGAAAGACGCTCTGGAACGCCCGCGTCTTTCCATGCGCAAAGCCGAAAAATTCGCAGAGCGGCACCTCAACGCTCGGGTGCTCTTGTTCTTCCCAATAAATTCGGATTAGCGAGCCGCGAAGATAATGGGGCTTGTCATGCGTCGTCAGCCAAATATGGCGGATCGTCCCGTTTCCGGCGATATCGGCGAGCGGCATTGTTTCCCCGTCATGGACATGACGTACGGCGGAGCCTTTTCTGCCTTCCCCTAACGGGCTGGACGCCGTGGCGCCGGCGCCAGGCGCGCCATCGGGATTTTCAAACGAGATGCAACGCGTGACGCGCCCTTTGGGCCATGTGAACGGCGATGAATCAAAAATCATGATATGCTGTTTTCCTAAAGCCTGTAGTTGCGTTGGACTTCGGCGTGATCACCGAATTGAAGCGGAGCTGCGTTGTTCGGGCGCTTGTCGATAATGGCCTGTCCCGTCTCATCGTCCGGGAGCGCCGACACCTCGAACAGGGTTAGATCGGCAGGCTCGCCGGGAACGAGATGAAGCTCGAAAGACAAAGAGCGTGCGCCGAAGCCATTGAAGAAGGACTGGTTAAGCTTGCCGGAGAGGAACTTTTCCTCATCGATGAGCACTTTGCCGTTGACCAGAAATTGCTTCGCCTTCGTTTCGGGAGAGAAGGTTACCCCGAAAAAGGGACCGGCGCGACCAGCCGCCAGCCGCCCTTTAACAATACGAACGCCATTGGAAACGTCATCAGAAGCGATGGTCAGACTTGGTGCGGCAAGGTCATGGTTGTGCGCGGGCAGGAAGCGCGCTTTCGAGTCTCGGCCGCCAAATCTCTTGAAGGCTGCGGGGGCTTCCGGAAAGCCCGCCGCGGCGATGAAATCCTCGTCTGACGGTCCAAACGTGAAAAGCCGCCAGCGTGCCTGGGTCGCCCCGTCACTATCCGTTCCTTGCATATAGGCGAGGTTCGTCGAACGCGGGCGGTTTTCAGTGTAAGCTTGGCTGAACATCGCGACCGTGGCGGCGATCGCCATGACAATAGCAATGAACGCGCCCGTAATGAGGGTGGCGCTCTTTGGCGCGGCGTCCCGAGGCTCGCTGCGCCGTGTCGCGAGCAGAGGGGCGGAGGCGAGGGCGGTAAGCGCCAGCATGGGCGTTTTCAGGTAACTGACCTGAAAGTTGAATACGACGTCGAAGAACAAGAAGTGATAGACCGCCATGTAAGCGGCAACGAGCAGGCCGAGCATGGCTGCGAGAATGGGCGGTTTTCCGCGTCTCAGGAATGTTTCGGCAAAGCCGGCAATGGCGAAAACCAAGGCAGGCGCCAGGGCGAGATAGGCGCCTCCCGGTAGAAGGATGGAGAGCGCAAGCGCAAAAAGCGCCATGAGCAACCAGTTTGCAAACAGGGATGCGGCGATGCCGGCGCGAACGCTGAGCGTTGTGCCGGAAATAAAAGCAACGAGGACGGCGCCGGCGAGAAGCGCAATGCGCCCCGGCCATGGGTGGGGATGGTCAAGAGGATGGATGCCGGGCCAAACGCCGAGGGGAAAGGATAACGCCCAGCCAATAAAAACCAGCCCTGCGATCAGGGAGAGCGCGCCTGTAAAACCGAAAGCGAGAGGGCCGGCGCCAAAGGCGTTGGTTCTGGCGCCGATGCCGAAAAGCAAGAGAATGGCGGCGAGGGCGGCGGGCAGGTTGAGCGCAGCCGGCCAATGCAGCAGCGTGAGGCCGAAAAGGTCGACGAACGTGCTGTCGCCTTTAGCCTCCAAGGATGACAAATCCAGCGAGCCCGTCTGGCGCAGAACGCTCAACATATTGTCGCCATGATGGGCAAGGCTGTTCAGGCTCAGATTTTCAGCGCTGTCGCGGGAAGAATGATAGAGGGCGACGCCTCTGGAAAAAGCGAAGTTCAGTCCCGCCGCGCCCGCTTGCTTGTAGATCGTCAGATCGGTGTTGTTCGGCATCTTTCGATAAATGTCATACATCAGCGAATTGGCGACCGGCCGACTGGAGGCTTTGGCGTAGATATTGATAAGCTGACGGTTGTTCCGGCTTGTTTCGAACATTGCGCTCGGACCGGCGACGCCGCGCCCTTCAAAATTCAGGACTAGTTTGACGCGCGCCATCTCGGGGCTGTGTTCGGCGAACGCCATCGCACCGCGCAGTCCCGTCTCCTCGCCGTCAGCTAAGAGGAAGATGACATCGTTTTCAAAGCTTTCATTCGCGACGAGCCGGGCGGTTTCGAGCATGGCGGCCACGGCGGCGAGATCGTCGCCGGCGCCCGGCGCGACCGGGGCGCTGTCATAGTGAGCCGTGATGAGAATCGCGTCGTCGCCGGCGCCGGTTCCCTTTTTGACGGCGAAGACATTCTCTAATGCGGTGCAACCGGCGTGCATTGAAGTGCAAAAATCTTCTTTTTGCAGAACCGGTTCATAATCGTTTTTTTCGAGCGCCTGTTCGATTCGCTTGCGTATGCGCCTGTTTTCTTCCGAGCCAGCCGGATGAGGACGGCCTTCGGGATTGAGCGTTTCAAGCATGGAAAAAGCGCGTTCCACGTTGAAGCCGTTGTCCGGCGGTGTCGGGCCATCGTCCAGAACACGCAGTCCTGCGAACATGAAGGCGAAAATCGCGATATTTGCGACAAACCAGAGCCAATTGGATTTCATGATGTCCTCTTTCAATCGGCGGCTTTGGCAAACAGTAAGGTCATTAGCCGCACGAACGCGTGATAGAGTATGACGCCCATGGACAAGGGGATGATTGCGACGACAATTTGCGTCGGCGCCTGAAGAGTTTCGGTAAACATGGTCCGGTGCAACGCCATGAAGGCGGGCGACGCTGCGAGAACAGCGGTGCAAAACGTGATAACGGCCCCGACCTCGATGAATTGCGCGCTGCGGCGCATCCATGCGCGTTTGATCGATGCGGCGTTGAACAGAACTGGGTCGGCTCGCCGGTAATAGGCGACCGTTGCTCCGGAAAATCCCGACCAGATCATGGCATGACGCGCGAGCTCTTCGGTCCAGGCCAGCGGCTCGGAAAAGATGTAGCGCGCCAGGATCTGGATAAGAATGCTGATTGTCATCAGCACGAGCCCCGAGCACGCGATGATAAGCGCAATGCGCTCAAGACTTTTGGAAACTAAGGCGAGAATGGCGACAAACCGCGTCACTTCGGCGCCTCCTGCGTGTCTTCAATCCATTGTCTGAACTGCGCGCTGGCTTCCTTTGTCTCCCAGCGCCCCTGTGGAATAGCCTCGCTGGCCTCAAGCCATTCCCGCCTTTGTGAATCGGTGAGGGTTATCCATTCGATGCCGGCCTGTTTCAGCTTTTTCCGGTCGCGCGCCTGAACATTCCTCGTCCATTGGCGATTTGCGGTGCGACCGGCTTCAACAGCTTTTTCGAAGGCTTGCCGGTGAGACGCGGACAAGGTCTCCAGCCAGCGCTCGGAGGCGATGATCATGCGGCTGGCGGGGCCCATGCGCAGGTCTGTGAAATAGTCCAGAACGGCGCCGTGGCCGAATAACGGCGCGATGTTAGGCGGGTTGAGATAGGCGTCCACCATGCCCGTTTGCAGCGCCTGAGCCACTTCTTCCCACGCCACCTGGACGCCGCGAACTTTCCATGCATTCAACAGATCCAGGTCTGCTGAGCTGAGCACCCGCAAACGAAGCTTTCGAAGATCGTCCATGGTGCGCACAGGCAGGCCGCGCGTAAAGAGACCGACCATTGCGCCTGTGTAAGCGAAATCGACTAGGCGAAAGCCGTAAGCCGAAAAATCTTCAGATATCTGCTCGATATAAGGCGTATTCGTGAGCAGGCGATCCATGTGGCTGTAGGTGTCGATGAGAAAAGGGTGCGCGCCGGCTGCTGAAAGGGGTGACCATCGGTTAATTTCGTCGCCGCCTGTGGCGTTGACTTCCAGAAGCCCCATGCGCAACTGCATGACACGTTCACGTTCGCCCCCGATGGAGCTGTTGGCGAACGCTTCAGTCCGGAGGCCGACGCCATTCAGCACTTTCATGAAGGCTTCCGCCCAGACATAGACGCCGTTATGGGCCGGATCGGCGGGCGTGCTCATGCCGAATTTCACGGTGTTGCGGGGATCGGCGCAGCCTGCCGTCAACAGGCTTGCCCCAACGCCTGAAAGAAATGCGCGCCGTCTCATATCAATCCCAGCGCTCTTGGCAGTGCTAAGGACAGTTCCGGAAAAACGGCGATCAGCAAAAGCACGAGAAATTCTGCGATGACAAAGGGAAGAATGCGGCGGCACAGTCCCCAATAGCCTTCGCCGGTGATGGTCGAGACCATCATGATGGCGCCGCCCAGCGGCGGCGTGATCAAACCGATTGCAAGGTTAAGGCAGATCAGAACGCCAAGAGCGACGGGATGCGAGCCTTGGGCTACGGCGATTGGCACCAGCAAAGGAGCGATCACGGTCAAACCGAGCAGAAAGTCGAATCCCATCCCCAGAATGAGAAAAGTCAGCATGATCAGAAGAACGAAAGCAAAGCCGGTCAGGTTAACCGCCTGGACGAACGCGGCGATTGCGTCCGGAATTTGATGCAGGACGATTAAATAGCTGAGCAAAGACGCCGCAGCGATGATCACGAAGATCGACCCGGTCAGAAGGGCCGTTCTTTCTATTCCTTCATAGACCGACCGCCAGTTCAGTTCCCCCAATCCGAAGCCAATCACGCTCGCCGCGACACAGGCGAGCGCGCCAGCCTCAATCGGGGTCGTCACGCCGAACACGATGCCGCCCAAGATAATCACCGGCAAAAGCAGCGCCGGCAGCGCGCGTTTCAAGGTTGGAAAAAGAGGCGGCGTGTCCTCCGCCGCGCCCCCCGGATGCTTTTCGCGGGCGGCGATGATCGCATTGGCGATGAAAAGGGACGCCGCCAGCAACAGGCCGGGCACCACGCCGGCGGCGAAGAGGGCCGCGACGTCCGTAGACAGGATCGCGCCGTAGAGGATCATGATGATGGAGGGCGGAATGATGGGCCCGATGACCGAGGAGGCCGCCGTTATGGCGCCGGCGTATTGCCGGTCATATCCCCGCCGCTCCATCTGCGGCACGAAAGTATTGGACAGTGCGGCCGCGTCTGCGGCCGCCGAGCCGCTGATGCCGGCGAAAAAAACGGATGTCAGAATATTGACGTGGCCCAGTCCGCCGCGAACGCGCCCCAGCAACAGCAGAGAAAAATCAATCAGCGCTCGCGTCACGCCGGACCGGTTCATGAGTTCGCCGGCGAGAATGAAAAGCGGCATGGCCATGATCGCGAATACATCGATCTGGGAAAAAATCCGCTGCGGCGCGATCGCCAGAAATTCTCCGGAGCCTGAAATGAGATAGGCGGCGACTGCGCTGGCGCCAAGCGCATAGGAAAGGCCGACGCCCGCAGCGGCGAAAGCGAAGATCAAGCCGATTATGACGATCGCTTTCATATGCGCTTAACTGGCCTCAGCGCGTTCGGTCACATTTGGCTGTGTGATGTCGTCCAGGGGCCAGATCGGGCGCGTGATCTTTTTATAGGGTCTTTTCTTTGCATCGCCATTGAGCAAGCCCGGCGCATCGCAATAGATGATTTTCGCGGCTTTCTCGTGGAAGTTGGCGTAGAAATGATGCGACGACTTCAGAACGAGAATCTTTTTCGACCATGGGTCGAGGCCGGCGGCGACAAGGCCTTCGGCGCTGAAAGGCTGCTGACGCACGTCATTGAGAATGATTTCAACGCCATTCGACGACACAAGCGCGGTGCGGCCAAGGGCGGTCGGCTCGCCGTCGGCAATGTGCGGCTGCATCGCGTCCGTTCTCAACGCCACCACTTCAACGTCTAAATCGACGGGCTGACCGGAAAACTGACTGATCTTGCCTCCGATCCGGAGCGGCAGGCGCGCGCCTTCGCCGGCGGCGAAGGCGATTTCGACCGCCGCCGGGTCCCAGACATAGGCGACGGCGGCGTTGTCTGCGCCGCGTTTCAACAGCTCCTTCAACAAGAAGGTCGAGTCAGAGGCCGCCCCGCCGCCGGGGTTATCGGACATATCGGCGATGACGACGGCGCCCTCCTCATTGGCGAGGGCGGCCGATACCGCTTCTTCCACAGAATAGAGACGGGCCTGGCCGCGTTCTCGAAGCGCAAAGAACTCCTCACAGATCTCAGCTGCGCGGGTATCGGCGAGAGACTGGTCGTTGTCGGTGATAACGATGACGCCGGCGCCGGCATCCTTGAAATCCGACCATGGAAAGCCATGCGCCAGGGTAATCGAAAGGATGCCCGGGTCCTTCTCACGCGCCATGATGTGGTCAACGAAATCCCGCATAGGCGGCTGGGCGGTCTGGAACAGCCCCAGCATCGGCGCGCGGGCGAAACCGACCTTGGGCTGGATCTTTTTTTCCCGCAAGCGCACGCATAGGTCGTACAGCTCAACAGCGCGCTCCTCGAAATCGGTGTGCGGATACTCTTTACACGCTGTTACAAAGCTCGCTTTTTCCAGCATTTGCGATGTTACATTGCAATGGAGGTCGAGGAGGAGGCCGACAGGGACCTCATCACCGACAATATCCCGCACGCACCCCAATATGTCGCTCTCACAATCGTCATATCCCTCAGCCATCATCGAGCCGTGCATGAACAAGAGCACAATGTCGACATCCTTGGCGAGCCTCAAATCTTCCAGAAGCCAGCTGCGCAGCGTTTCATAGTCGGCGCGCTTCGTCGGTCGGCTCGGCTGGGCATGGGCGGAAAGGCCGACAACAGCTTCATCCCCACGCCGCATGGCTTCCTTGTAAAAAAGAGCCGAGCCCTTGAGCAACGCGATGTCCTCATCGGGCGGGCCCATGCCCGTGCGATAAACGCCCAGTTCTTCGAAACTTCTCAGATTTGTAGGGATTGGCGAGAAGGAATTCGTTTCATGGGCGAGATAGGCAGTGAAGATTTTCATGCGGAAGGCTACCCCAACGACATTTGTGATCTGGCCGCCTGCCATTCTGACTGACGCGCCAAGATATCTGCGCCGAGGCGATAAAAGCTTGCAGCTCACGGCTTATGAATTAATCAAAAATATCACTATTGAAAAATATTTCAATATAGAAAATATTTGAAAGATCAATTTGTGAAGGTCGGGGATGTCTGGGACGGTAATCATAGGAGCGGGGCTGATCGGGGCCTCTACGGCATATGCGCTCGCGCGTCGCGCAGAAAAAGTGACGATCCTCGATATGCAGGATGCGCCGGGCAAGGGCGCGAGCGAGGCTAATGGGGGGATGCTGACGCCCAGCATGGCCGATCCGTGGAATTCCCCGGGGGTATGGCGAGATCTCATTCGCTATTACGGTCGGGCCGACGCGCCCATGGTGCTCAAGACAAAGGCTTTGCCGTCATTGGCGGTGTGGGGGCTGAAATTTCTGGCTGCCGCGAATGACAGCCAATATTGGCGTGCGACGGCGCTGAATGTTCGGCTTGGCTTGTTCAGCTTGGAAGTGATGGAGCAGTGGCGGCGCGATGCGGATCTTTCCTATGACGGCGCCACTCGCGGCACTGCCAAGATTTATCGTGACAAACAGGCTTTTCGCATAGGGCGGGAGAAAGCTGAGAGAATGCAGGCGCTCGGCGTCGTGTTCGAGCCATTGTCGCCGGAAGCGCTTTGTGAGCGCCAACCTGCATTGGCGGCTATTCGCGACGATCTTGCCGGCGCCGTCTATTTTCCTAAGGATGAATCCGGGGACGCCTACAAGTTCACGAATGAACTGTTGCGCTCCTCTTATGAACTGGGCGCATGCGCGAAATGGGGCGCTTCTGTAAAACGGCTTGTGAAAAAAAACGGGCGCGTTTCTGGCGTTCTTCTTGACAGCGGTGAGTTTATCGAAGCGAAGAGGGTCGTCATCGCTGCGGGCGCTCACGCGCCGCGGCTGGCGTTTCAGGCTGGCGTCTCTCTCGCCATCAAGCCGGTCAAAGGCTATTCCATGACATTCTCAGCGAAAGGCCTCGATGCGGCGCAAAGGCTGCGTTTTCCTATTATAGACGACGATTTGCACGCGGCCGTGACGCCTCTCGGCGAGCGGATCAGAGTCGCAGGAACGGCTGAATTTGCGGGGTTCGATGAAAGCCTCGATGATGGCAGAATTGAAACATTGCGGCGGATGTTGCGCGCGATCCTGCCCGAACAAGCAGACTTTCTCGAAGCCGGAGAGCTGTTTCGGTGGAGCGGTCTCAGGCCGATGCATGCCTATGGCGCGCCGTGGATCGGCGCTGCGCCGGTTGAGGGCGTTTATCTGAATGTGGGCCACGGCCATCTTGGTTGGACGCTGGCCGCCGGGTCAGGGGAGGCGCTCGCCGGGGAAATGCAGGGTGAGCAAGCCGCGTTCGATCTGTCTGACTACAAAGCCTGATGAAAAGCTTTTTGATCAGTTTGGCGCCGGTTCCGCTGGCGAAAAGATAAACGCCGGTCCTTTAAGATCGTCAGCGCAGGAAAAAGCCTCCGTTGCTTTGAGCTCATCAAGAAACGATTTCGCCAGGACGGTTTGACAGGCGGTGTACCCGCTTAATGTGGAGTGCCCGAAATTGGGAATGCTCACAAACACTGATTGCGGCAAGTTTTTTTCAGCCTGCTTTGCGTATATGTCCGGCGTCATCGGATCAAAATAGCCTGCCAGCAAAAGGGTCGGCGTCTCGAGAGGCGTTGGCGCGAGAGGGCCGCGATTGGCGAATTCGAATTCGGGCTGTTCACACACCCTTTCCATGAAGCTTGTAATGGCAAAGCCATCGAACCTTGTTTTCTGAGCGGAAAATGCGCTTCGGTCTCGATACTGGTCGTTGCAGACGATTGGAAAAAACGAAGCCGAGGCGCCGCCCGATCCGTTTTTCGGCGCAGGAAACACATTATCCATCAGGTTTGTCAGGAGCGACGTGTCTCCGGCCTCGGTCTGGCTGATCAGAAGCGGGGCGAGGCGCAGGGTTTCTGAATTATAGAGCATCCAGTGGAGGAGGTTCAAAAAGTCATGCCAATTCACGATGATTTCCTGCACGCCGCCGTCAGCCCTATTGAGGGATACGGCGACCGGCGCTGCCTTCAGCTTCACCAGCAGTGAAGAAAGTTTTTCGTCAAGCTCGGGAAATGTTTGCGCGCATGCGGCGTCCGCGGCGCAGGCGCCGAGCAGACGATCAATGCTTCGGGCGAAATTGCGATTGGCTTCGGACATGAAGAGATCGCTCTCATGGGACACGACCGAATCCAGGATCAGGCTTCGCACACCCCGTTCGTCAATTCTCGCTGCTTCGAGCGCCATAAGAACGCCATAGGACACCGCCATCAGATTCCATTGGTCGATGCCAAGGCTTGTCCTCAAGTCATGGAGGTCCGCTGCATTTTCCTGCGCGGTATATCCATGAAGGTCGCGTCCCTTTGCAACTAAGGTCCGCAGGCATGATGTCGCCATATCGCTTATGGCTTCATCTCTTTGCGCAAGAGTGAGGTCCTGCGCATAGGCGTCATTTCTTGCGGCGAGGGCTTCGCCGCAGTCCAGCGACGGCTGCACCATCTGCGAGCCGCGCTGATTGTAAATAATGATGTCGCGATCCGCCCCGAACATGTGACCGGCGAACAGCTTGTAGACGCGTTCCGACCCCAGCGGCGCCGCTCCCGGTCCGCCATGAAGAAACACAACAGGATCGGGCTTTGGCTCAGCGCTAGCCGATTTGACGATAGCGACCGGGATTTTTAGCTGGTCTGAGGCAGGATCGCTGCGATTTTCCGGCACAGTCAAATACCCGCAGCGCAAGCGTGATGGATCGACATCGTCCGCACCGGGAAAGGGACAGGGCGAAATTTCCTGAAATGCGTTTTGTTCCGGCGTCTCAGACGCTTTGTCGGCGCAGGAGGACGTGAAGAACAGAAGGGCGGCGGAACATGCTGACAATAGTGCGAGGTTTTTGCTGCGAGCTCTTTTTTGCAGCGTCAAAACCGAGTCGACTCTCATTCTCATCCCTGTTGCTTGCCCGGCAGGTTTCGGTCGATCGAGGAAACGTTCAGGATGCGGGCGCGCTTTCCATCAAGGGCGCGCACGTTATGGGCCATGGTTGAGTCGATATACATGCTGTCGCCGGCTTCCAGGATTGTCGGTTCGTAAAATTCCGTTAAAGCTTCGACCCGGCCCTCAAGCACATAGATGAATTCTTCGCCCTGGTGCCGGATGAGTTCCGGATTCACGCCGGGTTGCACCTCGATCACTGCCGGCGAGAAAAGACGGCGGGAAAAATCATTGGCATGATGCTCATAGACCGAGTTTTCGGTTTTCGTGCGCTGGGCTGTGCCGGCGCGGGTGATGCTTCTGCGCCCGGTAATGAGGGCGACCGGGCTGTCGGTTTCCTCCGGCGTAACGAGTTGCATGACATCAACATCCAGAGCGTTGCTCACCGCCAGGAGCTTTTCGATCTTGAGAGACATCAGTCCGTTTTCAACCTTGGAAAGGGTTGAAACCGGAATGCCTGACTTTTCGCTGAGGGTTTTGAGCGACCATTTCTTGGCGCGACGCCGGCGTTTCAGGCTGGCCCCGATGGAGTGGTCGTGCGGCTGGTCCCCCATATTCGCCAAGGCCGGATTATTAGAAGTGATGCTCATTTTTCGCGCCCGCTGATCAAAGTGCTGCAAATATGGCGCATATCAGAAAAATTTCAATTTTGAAAATATGAAAAGCGACATCCATGAACAGCTATATTTCTTGTGACCGCCAAATAATCCAGTGAAATTGGGCGGCTAGTTATTCTTGCGGCGCGACGAAAGCGCATTTTTACGGTAGGGCTGGCGTCTGTGACGTCGAAAAGGCGTTTTTCAACGCTTTGACAGCCAGAAAAATATCATTTAAGAAAAATATTTCAACATAGAAAATTTTTTCTATCTGCAGGAGGTAAAACGATGCGGGGCATGAGGATAAGGCATCTTTTGGCGGGGGCCTCCGTGGTCTCCCTATGTATTACGGGGACGAGCTCCGCAATGGCGCAGGAAACCGATGACGTCATCACCGTGACGGCGTCGCGCCGGGCTGTTTCTCTACAGGATACGCCGCTCGCGGTTACCGCGATCAATCCTGACGAGCTTGAGACAAGCGGCTTAACCAAACTGCGCGAAGTGATCGAGTACGCGCCGGGCGTGAATTTTTCCGGGGGCGCGTCGCCGATCGCAAACACCATTACGATGCGCGGCGTCGCTCAGAGCGGCCGCGCCACAACGGTCGGCGTTTATATCGACGACGTGCCGATCGGCTCCTCCAACTCTTTTGCGGCCGGTCCGTCACTCATGTTCGACGCCGTTCAGGGCGACGTGGAACGCATCGAATTGATTAAAGGCCCGCAGGGCACGCTCTATGGCAGCTCGTCCATGGGCGGCGTTGTCCGTTACATTACCAAGGACCCGAGCACGGAAGGGTTCGAAGGCTCCCTGAAGACCGATCTGTCTACGACAAAAAAAGGCGGCTTCAATCAGATCTATTCCGGCCGCGTCGCGGCGCCGGTCGTGGAAGATAAGTTCGGCGTGAGCGTCAGCGGCTATTATGATGATTTCGGCGGTTTCATCGACAGAACGGCGGGGTCGCCGACTGGCGCGGCGGAAGACGTCGACGCCTATGAGGCGTGGGGCATTTATGCGAAGGCCGTCGCCAATCCGACTGACAGCATTACGTCGTCCTTCCTGTTTGCGCGCACGGATCTGACCGCGACGGGCGCTAACAGCGTTGCCTTGCAGGGGCCGCCCTTCGTCCTCGCGGACGGTCCTTATCTGACCGATGAAGGCATGAACGATCTCAATGACGAGTTCACGCTCTATGCTGGCACGCTGAATTTCGATCTGGGTTTCGCCAGTCTTATTTCGTCGACCAGCTGGCAGGATCGCGTAAACTCCAATGCGTCAGACCTTGTCGCGACCTTTGGATCCCTGATCGACCTGCTCTCCGGATCCACGCCCGGGACAGTCACATCGGCTCCTTTTACCGGCCTGACCCAGACGGAGCGTTTCGTTCAGGAGGTCCGCCTGACCTCCGCCGAGAACGGCGTCCTGGAATGGACCATTGGCGGGATCTTTTCCGACGAGGACAGCAGCAATATTCAGACGCTTGTGGGCCGGCCCATCGACTTTCTCGCGCTTGACGTGGATCTGGGCAGCGAGCTCAAGGAATATGCGGGTTTTGGCAATCTCACATATTATGTGACGCCAAACTTCGATGTGACGGCCGGCGTGCGCGTCGCGAAGGTTGAGTCTTCCGTCGCCCTGACAGACGGGCCGGGGCTGATCGTTGCGAATATTCCCGAAACGACGAGCGACGATGTGGTCGACACATACAGTTTCACGGCGCGGTATCGTCCGTCCGAAGACCTGTCCTTATATGCCCGGGTCGCCAGCGGGTATCGTCCGGAAAACGCCAACCTCCCGTTGCTTGACGCAATGGGCAATAACGCCGCGCCGGAGATCATCGCGACGGACACGCTCTGGAGTTATGAATTGGGCGCAAAAGGCGATCTCTCGGATGGTCTCCTGTCCTATGATTTCGCCGGCTGGTATATCAAATGGAAAGACCTGCAGGCGGTTACGTTCGTGAATGCGGCGACAACAGGTGGCAATGCGAACAGCGACGTCACCGCCTATGGTCTTGAAGGGTCGTTGACCGCGCGCCCCGCGACTGGTCTCTCAATCATTTCGAACTTCGCCTATACGCATTCAACGCTCGACGATGACGAAACGGCGGCGTTCGGCGCCCTTGCGGGTGAAAACCTGCAATTGCTCCCGAACTGGACGGCCTCTATTCGCGGGTCTTACGATTTTCCGATTACGCCGGAGCTTGGCGGTTTCGTGAACGCCGGGCTGCGCTATGTGGGAGATCGCGACACCGGGTTTGAGGGCGGCGTGGGCGCTGACGGCTCAACCATCACGCCGCTGATTGCGAACTTTACGCTCGATAGCTATGTCGTCGCGAATTTGAGCGCCGGCGTGCGAAAGGGGCCCGTGACCGTCTCGGTATACGCCAATAACCTTTTTGACGAATATGCCTTTACAGGCGGTACGGCGCGGCCGATCGTCGGCGGCATTCGCGCTGGCGCTAATGTGCTCCAGCCGCGCACCATTGGCGGCGTCATCAAAATCGATTTTTGATCGGCGTGTCGCTTGTGCGGCAAGCCGGCCTCAATAGTCTTGCGCCGTCCGCCGCCGAAAGGCGCCGGACGGCGCTGCGTCAGGCGCCGGCTGTTGGCGGACGCTAGCAAAAAAACGGAAGAGCATTCGTGTTCAGATATCTTCTTGCGGGCGGATTAGCGTTATTGCCGTTCGTCTTTTCGGCCGCCGCAGCCCAGATGCCCGCTGCGCGTGAAGTGACCGCCGCTTCTGTAGAGGCATGGGCCGATGAAAATATCGGCGGCGCTTTCGAAAACGGACAAATAACCGGCGCTGTCGTCAGCGTCGTCAAGGACGGCGAGCTCATTTTCGAAAAGGGCTACGGATATGACGATGTGACTTCGCGAGCGCCGGCTTCGCCAGAGACGACGCGGGTGCGCATCGGGTCGACGACAAAGACATTCACGGCGACCATTATCGCCCAGTTGATGGAGGAGGGCCTCATCGCCTCTATCGACGACCCGGTGAATCAATATCTGAAACGCTACAAGCTTCCGGACAATGACGGCGTGCAGATAACGCTGCGTCATTTGCTGACCCATACCGCCGGCTTCGAGGACAAGTTTTTCTTCATCGGATCGGACAAGCCGGTGGACATTCCCGTGTCCGCCGAGCTTTTCGACAGGCTTCGCCCCCGCTTCGTCCGTCCGGCAGGGGAGAAAGTCGTCTATTCCAATTTCGGCGTTGCGACGCTCGGTCTCGTTATTGAAGACCTTACGGGCAAGGCGATTGACGAGGTGTTTGAAGAACGCCTTTTCGGGCCGCTTGGCATGACGGATACGGATCTTGTTGTTTCGATTGAAGAGCCGGCCGGCCTGGCGCAACCGGGCGACATCGACTCCCGCGGGGACATCGTCAGCCCGACAGAATTCACGGCGATCAATCCCGCTGTCGCGCAGACCGGTTCCATTGTCTCTACAGCCCGCGACATGGCGCATTACATGAACGCTCAGCTTGGTTACGGGGAGGTGATAGACTCAAACGTCCGGAACAATCTTCATACCCGGATCGAAGACAATGCGCCTGACCTGAACGGGCTTGGAATGGTGTTCTTCATTGACCAGTGGGCGGGGCGAAAGACCGTTGGACATGGGGGCAACTGGGCGGGCTTTCATACATGGATGAGAATTTTGCCCGACGAGCGCGTTGGCTTTTTTGTCACGCTGCTCGGCAACAACACACCCCAGAGCCGGGCCGACATGTTCATTTCCGCAATCGCGCCTGACCGGGCGCCGGCGCCGTCCCGGGCGATGCTGTCGGCGAGTTCGACGGCAAATGGATTTCTGTCCGAGTTCTATGGTCCGAAACGGGAAGCGCCCGTCATCGACAAAACGCTGATGCGTGACCTGGACCGTTACGCGGGCCTTTATAGGGGCGACAGGCGCCCTTTTACGTTTGCCGAGGAAATTTCATCGCTCGCCTTTTTCGGCGCCGGCGTTCTGAAAATAGAAGCGCGGGATGACGGCCTCTATCTTGGCGGCGCCGGCCCCTGGGTTCCTGTAAGAGAAGGACGCTTTGTGCTGGACGCCGGCTCGCACCCCCTAATGGTCATTGAACCAAATGCGCGCACCGGCGCGCTCACCATGAGCCCGGAGATCGGAATCTACACCTTTACGCGCATTCCTGGATGGGCGAGTCCGAAGCTTCATGGGATCTTGATCCACATTCTGCTTCCCTTGACGCTGATAGGTCTTTTCGCGCCTGTCATCATCGGCTGGAAGAGCGCCAGCATCGCGCCATTCGCCGCCGGCGCCGCCGGTTGCGTTCTGCTTGGCGCCGCGCTCGCCGGCCTGCCGGAGGGCGCAGGCATGATGACCGGCTATTACGCCGGACATTTGCAGCGGCTTGGCGTATTCGTTCTGGCCGCAAACATGCTTGCGATCGCGAGCATAGCGGCATGCGCGCATGCTGTGCTGCGCAGTCAGGCGAGGATACGCATATTGTTGCTGGCCGCGCCGGCTTTGGCGGCGACAATCATCCTTGCGCAATATAATGCGCTTGGTTTCCGGCTCATTTAACAGATTTGTTGAGACGATAAGTAAGAGAAAGCTGTTATGAAAGAAGTCATCGGGGAGCCGCTTGTGCTTGCTGACGGCGCCAGAATGCCCTTGTCGCGCGGCGTCGCTGCAGGCGGTTTCATTTTTGTCTCCGGCCAACTCGGCTTCGGACCGGACGGGGAACTGGTTGAAGGCGGGGTCAGCGTACAGACACAGAAAACCCTCCTCAATATCGAAGCCATTTTGCAGCAAGCGGGCGCGACGCTTGATGATGTCGTCAAAGTGACGGGATGGCTCGCCAGTGAGACGGACTTTCCACTTTTTAACGAGGTCTATGGGGCGTTTTTTAAGTTCTCGCCCCCGGCGCGCAGTATGGTGGTGAGCAAATTGCTCATTCCGGGCGCTTTAGTGGAGCTGGAGGCGGTTGCGGTCTGCAAGACGTAAACGAGACGGCGGCGCAAAGAGGTGAGCAAACAATGAGCCATGTTGGCAGTTCGCATGTCTTGGCGGCGTCTTCGAAACACGCGGCGCGTTTGGCGCTGAAGACGCTGGCCACCCTGTTAACGGGTATCGCCCTGGCCGCTTGCGACAGTCTCAATCTCGCGCAAGTTGAAGCGGGCGCGCCACGCGCAAACCCAAGGCCGAATATCGTGATCATCAATGTGGATGACCTCGGTTATGGCGATATCTCTTCCTATGGCGCTGAAAATGTGCGCACGCCTAATATAGACCGGCTTGCGGAAGAGGGCGCCATGTTCACTGACGCTCATGCAGCGTCCGCTGTCTGTTCGCCGTCCCGCTATGCGTTGATTACAGGCGAATATCCGTTCCGAAACGACTTCTGGCTTCCGGTTTTCGCAACGAGCCCGCTCGTCATTGACACGTCGAAGACGACAATTGCGAGCCTTTTGAAGGAAGAGGGATATTCGACGGCGGCGATCGGCAAATGGCATCTCGGTTTTGGCGACGTCGATCCGGTCGACTGGAATGGCGAGCTTGCCCCGGGCCCGCTTGAGTTGGGCTTTGACTATTATTTTGGGGTGCCCGTGCTCAACAGTCACCCGCCTTTTGTCTATGTCGAAAACCGGCATGTTCTCGGGCTTACGGAAGATGACCCGCTGGTTTACGGGAAGACTGCGCAGACCCGCGAATTTGATGAGAAATTCGATTATAATGTGATTGGCGGCGGCGAGGCGGCCCATGCGCTTTATGAAGACCGCAAGGTGGGCACGCTCCTGACGGAGAAAGCGATCGAGTGGGTGCGCGCACGCAAATCAGAACCGTTCTTTTTGTATTTCGCTACGACCAACATACACCATCCATTTACGCCCGCGCCGCAATTTATCGGCACAAGCGGGGCCGGTCGTTATGGCGACTTCATTCACGAACTGGACTGGATGATCGGGGAATTGCTCGCCGCATTAGACGAGGAGGGGCTGGCGGACAACACCCTTGTTCTGTTCATCAGCGATAATGGGGCGATGTTCAATCGCGGCGGTCAAACGGCGTGGGAGGCTGGACACCGGCCGAACGGCGACCTTCTGGGTGTGAAATTCGGCGCCTGGGAGGGAGGTCACAGAGTTCCCTTCATTGCGCGCTGGCCCGGTCATATTTCCGGAGGTGTGAAATCATCTGCGCTGGTTTCCAATGTGGATTTCATGGCGACGCTCGCGGACCTTGTCGGCCATCCGCTTAACCCGACCGAGGCTTCAGACAGCGTCAGTTTTCTGCCGGTTTTACTGGGACGCGAGTCGGGCGGACGGGATCAACTGGTGATGAGCGCGGCGCGACGAGACTTCCTGGCGATTCGCAAGGGCAAGTGGGTTTATTTAGACGGCCAGGGCGAAGGCGGTTTCGGGGGAACGCGGGTCGGGCAACACACTTTCGCCGGGCCGGCGGCGGCGGCCTTTATGGGGCGGCAGAACAGCGACATTGTCGACGGACGTATACGTAACGACGCGCCTCCTGGTCAGCTCTATGATCTGGAAGCCGACCCGCGGCAGACAGAAAACCTGTACAACGAACGCCCGGAAATCGTTAAAATGATGCAGGAGCAGCTCCGAGCCGAGAAGGCGGTTGATTGAGTGTTTCTCGTCAGCGACCATGAGACAGTTCGGTCAAATTGTTTAAGGAGGATTTCTGGCACATCGTTGCCCGCCATGGGAGAGAACTTGAGACAGAAATCCGGGCCGGAAGGATTGGTCGATAGACTTTTATGTCCGGTTTGAGGAGAGGCTGTGTAAAAACGTTTGCGGCCAGAACAGCGTAATTTTTGAATTGAATGCAGCGGGGCGGCTTCACGTTGCTTTGATCGCAGCAATGAGTGACCTTGCACCCATGATCGCAAACATGCGCTTAATATTATAGGCGAGAACGTTGAGGCTCATTTCGGTTTGGACGTTTTTGAGGCCTTTCATGAGGAAGTGAGTTGCGCCCATCCAGGCCTTTATTGTGCCGAAGGGGTGCTCGACGGGCCGCCTCCGAACGGTCATGGCGTCGCGTTTGTCCAATTGATCGAGCATGTCATCAATCACGCTCTCATGCTCCCAGCGCTTAATGCGGCGCATGTTGCCGGTGGTGCACCGCGGCTTTAGATGGCAGGTCTCGCACGTTGTCGTCCAATAAGAGTGAAGCGTCCGGCCATCCTCCACATTCTCAAAGCGATAGGTGAGCTTTTCTCCGGCAGGACATCGATAGACGTTTTCGGACGCAATGTAAGTAAACTCGTCCTTGCCATAACGACCCGCCGCCCGCGAGTTGGATGTAAGGGGCTTGGGTGCAAACGCCGTGATGTCATTGGTTTTGCAGGCCACAATTTCCACGCCGCTGAAGTATCCGCGGTCCGCATAGACCTCGAGCGTGTCCCTGCCCATGGCGGTCTTCGCCTTTGCCGCCTGTCGTGACAGATGCACTTTGTCGGAGACGATGTTCGACACCTCGTGGCTGACGATCAAACGGTATTCAGTGTCGACGGCGGACTGCACATTATATCCCACCATTCCGATGTCATGGCTTGTCGCCATGGATCTGGAGTCCGGGTCAGTCAGCGACACTTGATGATGTGGCGAGGCGAGAACTTCAGCCTCCCGCTGCTTCAACTCTGCAAGTTTTGCCTTCATCGCCGCCAGCTTTTCCTGCATTGAAGCGACTTTGTCTTCTGCGACGACTTCCTCGCGATCAGCATTATCAAGGGCGTTCAGATAATGCTCGATACTGGCCTCGACCTGGCCGACGCGACGTTTCAATTTTCCCTTGGTGAAGTTTTTTACTCGGGCATTGACCGCTATACACCTTGCACCGTCGATTGCGGCGATCGCACGGACAAAAATACCAAGCTCCCGACACAAATCGACGAATTTACCGCAAACCGCCTGGATGGCGGGGCCATTGTCTTTTCTGAAGTCGGCGATCGTCTTGAAGTCAGGTGCCAGTCGCCCCGTCAGCCACATTAGCTCAACATTGCGGCCTGCTTCGCGCTCCAGTCGCCGGCTTGATTGAATGCTGTTGAGGTAGCCGTAGAGATAAATCTTCAGAAGCGTTGAGGGATGATAGGCAGGTCGGCCAGTCGCTTTCGGCTGTACGCGTTCAAAACCCAACTCAGCCAGATTCAGCTCATCAATGAAGGCGTCGATAACTCGAACGGGATTTTCCCCGTCGATGTAGTCTTCAAGGCTGGCGGGCAATAACGCTTGCTGACTTCGATCTTCTCCTTCAACAAATCGGCGCATTTCAACCTTCTAAGAGACCAAAAAACGCTAATCTGATTTGCCCGTTTTCACACAGCCTCAGGATTTTGGAGGGATCTTCGCGAGCGTCTTGCTGGATTTTAGTGGCTCGGCTTTTGTTCCGCCAGACGCACTCCAGGCCCACCGCCATTGGCGTCGATAAATGCAACGCCGGCATCTTCCAGCGCGGCCTGGATCGCAGCGAGATTATTTCGGTTTGGTGTGCGGCGGCCGTTTTCAAAATCGACGATAACACTTCTCGAAACCGAAGCGGCCTCCGCCAAAGTTGCTTGATCCATGTCCACGAGGCCGCGGGCTGCTCTGCATTGATCTGCGGAAATAGTCATTTTGACTGACATTAGCCTTTTTGATTGACTTTAAGTCGGAACTCAGTCATATTGTCTAACACAGATTACTCGTGCGCGGGGCACCTCCGCACGAAGGGCGACGATTCGCGCAAAAAAGCGAGGAAGCCTTAAGATGACCAATCGCCGAAAATCCACGTTGTCGCGAAACCGCCGCGTGTTTGCGCGCAAGGGTAAGGGGGAGGGCAATGCGCTAAATACCGTTGATATCTCCGACCGGCTTTACACCGTCATGGCGGAACTTTTCGTCGTCTCCGACGCTGTCGCCGGAAGCGAGCTTGATGGCCCTAAAGTGAGCGGCTTGCGGATGATCCTTTATCGTCAGATCGACGAGATCAGAAGCCTCAAAGACATCATCCACCCGCGGACGCCACGGAAAACCGAGGAGGCCGCATCATGACGACTCGCCGCACAATTTTGCAGGGCGTCGCCTCACTGGTCGCCCCCGCTGAAATAGAAATTGGAGGAGGGCCTGACGCTTCGCTAAGCGACTCGCCCTTCGGCATCCTGATCGACGAATATCGCCAAATGGTCGATCAGCTCGACGGCTTGTTCGCCATCCGCAATCGGGTCGAAGAAATGGTCAGCGCCAGGAATGGTAATTTTAGCGACTGCCCGGAACTTGACGTTATCGACCAGAAAGCAAACGCTTGGTATCAGACTGAGAAAGAGATGATCCGGCTTGCCTCGCGCACTCGCGCAGCATCTGTCGATGAGGTCGTCCAGAAGTTGATCTTGTGGCGGCTCATGGACTTTGACCGGGGAGGCTTCGACGAACCACGCGACATGATTCCCTTTTCAGCCTATCGGGATCTACTGCTGATAGCCGGAAGAGAGTCGCTGACGCCGGACGCAGACGAAAAAGCCCTGGCAATTGTGTGGGACGATGAAGCGTTTAACTACTGCGCCAACAATGATGATGATTTTGACGATGATGGAGCGTTTTACGGCGAAGACGAAAAAGAGTGAGCAACGGGGTTTGCCGGAGCCGTTTGCGCTAATGAACAAAGCGAATGTCTGCCGGTGATGTTAAGGTTTCTCTAGTGACCTTTGGACCGAAGAATTTCGCCGATTTTGCGCTGGATCGTCGCAACACTTGGAAGATCGGATTCATCAAACTCCCCAGCGGCGCGCTTCCATGCCTCATAGGCAAGCAGTTTTTTCGGAAGATTGGGGTTTTCTGTTCGAAGTTCCAGCAGAGCTTTAGTGATGTTGCGCCATGCGGCCTTCTGCGGCCGGCCGCGGGTGCTTTGTAACGAGTCCAACTGTCTTACTTTTTCGAGGTTCGCTACGAGTTTTGCACAGCCATCCTCTTCAAGAAAGGGCGGTAGGGGGATTTGGCGCAGCGTAA